>JAFIEQ010000108.1 GCA_020832455.1 Nitriliruptoraceae bacterium | reverse complement strand
GCCCGCCCGCGCCGCGGCCGTGCCCGTCGCGCCGCGGCCGTGCCCGTCCCCGCCGCGGCCCCGCCCGTCAGCCCTGCCCGAGCAACGAGGTCCGCAGCCGTTCGTAGGCGGCCAGGCGCTCGGGGTGCACGGACGCCTGCGCCAGGGTGCAGCCGGGCTCGCCGGTGTGGGTGCAGTCGATGAGGTCGCAGCGCAACCGGGCGAGCTCCGGGAAGTGGCGCGGCAGTTCGGTCGCATCCAGCCCACCGAGCCCGAACGAGCGGACCCCCGGGGTGTCGACGAGCCACGCGTCCAGCTGCGGCGCCCGCAGGGCCCACGCCGCCACGGTGGTGTGGCGGCCCCCGTAGCGGCCGATGTCCGCGACCGCCTGCGCGGCGTCGGGGACGAGGTGGTTGAACAGCGAGGACTTGCCGACCCCGGAGTGCCCCGCGAAGGCCGTCCAGCCCCCGGCGACCAGCCGGCGCAGATCATCCAGGCCCTCGCCGGTCGTGGCGGAGGTCGTGACGATCGGCAGGTCCATGCCGTCGTAGCGGTCGCGGACGGGGGCGACCGCCTGCGCCGGATCGTCGACGAGGTCGGCCTTGTTCACGCACAACGCCGTCTCCAGCCCGCCGACGGACGCGGCGACCAGCACCCGGTCCAGGAAGCGACTGCCGACGTCGAGGTAGTCCGCCGCGAGCACCACGACGATGAGGTCGGCGTTGGCCACGACCACGCGTTCCTCGTCGAGCGCATCGTCGGCCGTGCGCGTCAGCACGGTGCTGCGCTCCAGCACCTCCACGATCCGCGGCGGGTCGTCGTCGCGACGCGGCGGGCGCACCCGCACCTCGTCCCCGACCGCGGCCTTGGTGCCACGCATGGTGCCCGCGAGGGTGGCCTCGACGACCTCGTCCTCGAACAGCACCGTGATGCGTCCACGGTCGACCCCGACCACCCGCGCGGACGCGAGCTCGTCGATCTTGGCCCGCGCCTTGACCGACAGGTCCCGGTTGCGGCGCACGACGAGGTGGGGGTCGTCCTCCCACTCGTCCTCGAGCGCGTCCATGTCGATACGTGGCATGCGCGCATCCTGCCACCTCGACCGGACCGACGTGCACCGCGACGGCCCTGGCCGCTCGCCCGACGCCCCGCCGGGGCACGCGAGGGGCTCGCGTGGAGCTCCCGAGGGGCTCGCGTGGAGCTCGCGCGGAGCTCGCACGTGGCGCCCGGCTGGACGCGCGACCGTCGCGCGTCGGGCGGCGCCAGCGGCCGTCCCCCGCCGCTAGCGTCGACGGCTCCCCGCCACCCCGGGCCCACGCGGGCCCCACCGCCCGCGTGCCCACCACGTCACCGCCAGGAGCCAGCGTGCGCGACGCCGGGAACGAGATGTACGACTACGCGATGGCCGCGGTCGAGGGCGCGCTCGCCGCCGGCGCCACCTACGCCGACGCGCGCGTCGTGATCCGCCGCCACGAACGCCTCACCGCCCAGAACGGCGAGCTCGAGGGCGTCGACCGGATGGAGGACGCCGGGGTCGGGGTGCGGGCGTTGATCGGCTCGTCCTGGGGCTTCGCGGCCACCTCGACGTTGACCGACACCGCCGCCAAGGCCGCCGGGGCGGAGGCGGCCGCGACCGCGAAGGCCTCCGCGCTGGTCGGCGGCTCCGACCTGGCGCTCGCCGACGTCGAGGTGGCACAGGACATCTACGAGACCCCCCACGCCGAGGATCCGTTCACGGTCCCGCTCGCGGAGAAGGTCGCCGTCGTCGTGGACGCCACCGCGACCATGCACGGGGTCGAGGGCATCGCGGTCGCCACCGCGCAGCTGATGTTCTGGGACACCGACAAGTGGTTCGTGTCCTCGCAGGGCCACCGCATCCACCAGCACCTCGTGGAGGCGGGCTGCGGGATGGACGCGACCGCGGTCGGCGAGGCCGAGACGCAACGGCGCAGCTACCCGCAGTCCTTCGGGCACGTGGAGACCGGCGGCTACGAGGTGATCCGTCGTTACGACCTGCCCGGCCACGCCGGTGAGGTCGCCGAGGAGGCCGTGCAACTGCTGTCGGCGGACCCCTGCCCCTCCGGCGAGTTCGACCTGATCCTGGAGTCCTCCCAGCTCGCGCTGCAGATCCACGAGTCGGTCGGGCACGCCATCGAGCTCGACCGCATCCTCGGCTGGGAGGCCGCGTTCGCCGGGACCTCCTTCCTCGAGCTCGACGCGCTCGGGAGCCTGAAGTACGGCTCCGAGCTGATGAACATCACCGCGGACGCGACCATCCCCGGCGCGCTCGCCACGTTCGGCTACGACGACGAGGGCACGCCCGCCCAACGGGTCGACATCGTCAAGGAGGGCACGTGGGTCGGGGTGCTCTCCGGGCGCGACACCGCCCACCTCGCGGGCTTGCCGCCCGGCGGGATGGTCCGCGGGGACGGCTTCAACCGGTTGCCGATGGTGCGCATGACCAACGTCGGGCTGACCCCGGGTGACTCCTCGATGGAGGAGATCGTCGCCAACACCGAACACGGCATCGTCATGGCCACCAACCGCTCGTGGTCCATCGACGACAAGCGGCTCAACTTCCAGTTCGGGTGCGAGATCGGCTGGGAGGTCAAGGACGGCGAACGCGTCCGCATGGTCAAGAACCCGACCTACACCGGCATCACGCCGCAGTTCTGGGGGTCGATGGACATGCTCGCCGGTGAGGACGAGTGGCACCCCTGGGGGGTGCCCAACTGCGGCAAGGGACAGCCGATGCAGGTCGGCCACACCGGCCACCCCGCGGCACCCGCCCGCTTCAGGAACGTGCGCATCGGCGTGACCGGCTGACACGACCGCCCGCCGGTGTGCGTCCACCGACGACGCCGAGCGACGACGCCACACGCCGACACACGCCACCGCACGCCGCGACCGCCCAACGCGCCGCACCCGACGCGGAGACGCACCGACGCTGAGACGAACGGGACCACGATGGCCACCTCCCCCACCGCGCTGCCCACCCGCCCGACGACACCGGACGACCTGCAGGTCATCGCCGACCGGATCGTCGCGCACGTCACCGACGCCGGCGAGGGCGTCGAGGCCAACGTCCGCGTCGAGCGGACCCGCCACGGCCTGACCCGCTTCGCCAACTCCTTCGTGCACCAGCACGTGGGCGAGGACACGGTCGCGGTCGCGCTGACGGTCGCCGTCGAGGGCCGCACCAGCTCCGCCTCGACCACCGCGATCGACGACGAGGCGCTCGCCCGGCTGGTCCACGACACCGTCGAGGCAGCACGCCAGCAACCGGTCGACCCGCACTGGCCGGGCGCGACCCCCGCGACGCCCACCGCGGGGACCGGCACCATCGACGCCGCCACCGCCGAGGCCGACCCCGATGCGCGCGCCGCGGTGGTCCGCGACTTCGTCGACGCGGCCGACGATCTGCGTGCCGCCGGCTTCGTCGACACGGAGCTGTCCCAGGTCGCCGTGGCCAGCACCGCGGGGCAGCGGGCCGCGGGCCAGACCAGTCGCGCCACGCTGGACGGCATCCACCAGACCGACACCTCGGCCGGGGCGGCGCACGCCACCTCGATCCGGCTCGCCGACCTCGACGGGGCGAGCCTCGGCGCGCAGGCCGCGGACCGGGCGCGCCGCTCGGCCAGCTTCGTCGACCTCGAGCCCGGCCGTTACGAGGTGGTGCTCGCGCCCGAGGCGGTCGCCACGGTGCTGACCTTCCTGTCCGTCTACGGCTTCAACGCCAAGGCCCACCTCGAGGGCGCCTCGTTCGCCCGCCTCGGCGAGGACCAGTTCGACCCGGCCATCACCATCGTCGACGACCCCACCGACGCGCGCCGCACCGGACTGCCGTTCGACGCGGAGGGCACGCCCAAGCAGCGCACGGTGCTGGTCGACGCGGGGCGGACCACCGCGCTGGCGCACGACCGTCGCACCGCGGCACGCTCGGAGACGACCTCGACCGGCCACGCGATCCCCGGCGGCGCCGGGATCGGCGCGGTCCCGACCGACGTGACCCTGCAGCCGGGGACGACCCCGTTGGACGAGCTGATCGCCGGGGTCGAGCGGGGCCTGTTCGTCACCCAGTTCCACTACGTGCGCATCCTCGACCCGAAGTCCTCGGTCGCGACCGGGCTGACCCGCAACGGCACCTTCCTGGTCGAGGACGGCGAGATCGTCGGCGCGGTCGGCAACCTGCGCTTCACCCAGTCGTTCCTCGACGCTCTGGCGCCGGGTGCGGTCACCGGTGTGGGCGACGACGCCCGCTACGCCCACGGGGAGTTCGGGCCCGGCATGGTGATCTGCCCCTCGCTGCGGCTCGCCTCCTGGAACTTCACCGGCGGCGCCAAGGGCTGAGCGACCGCTCGACGTCGGGCCGCCTGCCGGGCGTCGCCGAGGGACGCCCTCGCCGGATGCCGGGCCGCTCACGCAACGTGCAACATCCCCGCACATCCGTGCACGTTCGGTTACGTTCCCGCACGGTTCCGCAGGTTCGGCGACGTCGACCGCTTGAGTGGTCGCGCGCACCGCCGTCGCGGAACACCGACGGCCGGAACGGGGGCGTACCCGGCCGAGCAGGACACGCGGCACGGGCACAGGCGCACGGGACACAGCACGGGGCACGCTCGAGGAGCGCGAGGTGGCGCACGACGGTCAGACCGGATCCGACGCGGCCGGCGACGGCGGCAGCGAGGGGCTCGACGACTCGGCACAGCACGCCCGTCTGGCGTCGCTGGAGGCTGAGCTCGCCGCCGCACGCCGCACGGAGCACGTCCTGGTCGAGCATGCGCCCATCGGGATGCTGCTCATCGAGCCCGACGGGCTCATCCACCACGCGAACCCGGCGCTGTGCGAGCTGCTCGGTGTCGCCGCCAGCGATCTGGTCGGACGGCGGCTGAGCTCGCTGCTCCAAGCCCAGGACCGCGACCACCTCGACTCGCTGTGGGAGGCCTTCACCGCCCAGACCCTGCAACGCAGCGTGCTGGAGCGTCGACTGCGGGTCCCGCGGGGGCGCAGCGTCTGGGCGCAGCTGTGCGCCGTCGCGCTGCCGGCGGGCCCCGGCGGGATCGCCCGGCTGCTCGTGCAGGTCGTCGACCTGACGGCTCGCCGCGCGCTCGAGGAGGAGTTGCGCACCGTCGCCCTGCAGGACCCGTTGACGGGGCTGGCCAACCGCCGGGCGCTCGAGGACCGCTTCGCGCACGCCCGCGCACGCCAGCAGCGCTACGGCGGCGACGTCGGGCTGCTGTTCATCGACCTCGACCGCTTCAAGACGGTCAACGACGACCACGGCCACGACACCGGCGACCGGATGCTGCGCGAGGTCGCCCGCACGCTCACGTCGGCGGTGCGCGCCACCGACACGGTCTGCCGCTTCGGGGGCGACGAGTTCGTCGTGCTGCTCGCGGAGCTCGACACGCCCGAGCGTCTGCACGAGGTCGCCGATCGCATCGCCGGCAGCAGCGCACCGGTGGTCCGCGTCCGCGGCCACGAACTGAGCGTGGGCCTCAGCGTCGGCGCCACCCTGGCCCAGGCGGGCGACGACCTCGAGTCCTGCCTGCGCCGCGCGGACATCGCGATGTACCGCGACAAGCAGGATCTGCGTCGTGCCCGGGGCCCGCGTATGGCGGAGGCGTCCCACCGGGCGCAGGCCGCGACGTTGCGCGACGCGCACGACCCGAACGGTCCACGGTCCCGGGACGCGCAGCGCACGGAGGAGGCCTCCTGAGACTGCGCGTCACACCGGCGTGTGGCGGGTCGGCGTGCGCGGGACCGGCCCCTGTCGGGTCGGCGTCCGTGAGGGCAGCGTCGAGCAGGTCAGCGCCTCACGACCCGCACCGCCAGGTCAGTCCCCGGCGGCGTCGTCCGGCCACGCGTCGCCCACGATGTCGGCCATCGGCAGCCGCAGCGACAGGCCGGCGAACCAGCCTTCGGTCCCACGCTGCCGGAACTCGACCCGCAGGGACAGCTCCTCGGCGGGCTCCGTGCGCACGCCGTGACGCTCGCCGGTCGATGGCCACTCGGGCTGCGTGGTCGGTTGCTGGCGGATCTCCGCGAGCTCGTCGGTGAGCTCTGGTGTGACCAGATCGTGCTGCTCGAGCAGCTCGGCGACCTCGTCCACCGCTGCCTGGAGGCCCATGAGCTCGGGGAGCGGCGTGAGCGAGACGGCCACGATCCGGCCGTCACGCTCGCTCACGCTCGTCAGCTGTGACGGGGCGAGCAGTACCTGCTCGCCGTCCATGGACACCCGCACCGTCACCGCCCGCTCGAGGGTCGTGGCCTGCAACGGCGATCCGTCGTCGCGGGTCGGCCAGGGGTGCCCGTCGAGCTCGTCGGGGGCACCACCCAACGGCACGGTGATGAGATCCTCACCCGCCACGTCGGACTCCTGCGCTCCGTTCGGCCCGCAGGCCACGGTCATGGTGAGCGCGCCCACGACGGCCGCATGTGCTGCGAAGCGTCGCGGCGTGCGATCAGGTGTCATCGGGAGAGCTCCTCCAGGTCGTCTCGTAGCTCGGCCTGACGCATCCCGCTGCCGACCAGCTCCGAGGCGAACGCGGCCATCCCCGCCCACTTGAAGGTGTCGGGGTCGAGTCGGTACCGCTGCGCGTACGCCGTGGTGATCGCCTGGTTCTGCGCGAACCGGTCGTTCTCCAGCCCATCGGGGAGCAACGAACGGACGTGCTCGCGCGCCAGGTCCTGGTACTCCGACGCCGTCAGGGGCCGATCCGGCAGATCCTCGAGCCGTCGGGCGATCGGCCCAGCGGGCGAGCCCGACGACCCGCCGAACACCGAGGACAACCTCGCCATCATCCGCCGCACGACGCCGACCACGAGCCCCTGGACGTCGATCGGTTCCGGGTCGTGCGAGCGCGTCGCACACTGCCGGAGTACCTCCGCCTCGGTGCGGATCTGTGCCGCCGACCGTCGGCAGGCAGCATCCCATCGAACACGGACATCCTCGGCCGCCGACCGCGCATCGCGTCCACGGGCGAGGTGGGTCGCGAGGCTCCGCCGCAGCGACGCCTCATGCGCTGGCTCGAGCTGGCCACCGGCGAGCTGTTCGCGGCCCTGCTCGGCGAGCACGCCCGCTGCCCGGTGCAGCTCACCCGGCGTCAACGGACGACCATCGAGGTGCGATCCGCCTGGACACCGGCCTCCACGACGGTGCCGATGCGTTCGGCCGCCACGTCGAGTGAGGTGCCCAACGCCCGGTGGACCGCGGCCAGCGCCTGCGTGAGCTCGCCGATGGCGGCCCCGACGTCCGCGCCCGCGCCCGGCAGCACCAGGTGGTGGCCTGGACGCGGCATCGAGAGCCGCGTCGCGACCTCACGACACTGCCAGGCCACCGTCCGTGCCGATTCCGGCGCCAACGCGACCGTCACGTGAGACCCCCGTCTTCGTGCAGTCTCATGCTACCTGACACCCATCGGGATCGGGACGCGCTCGGCGGTGCTGGGGACGGGCGACGCGCGCCCGGAGGCTCACACGTCCGCGACCGGCGCACCGACCACGCACCGATCGCCGTCCCATCCGAGCACCGCAGCGCGTCCTAGACTCGGCGCGAGGGAGGACCTCCGGGCGATCCGGAGGTCGCACGGCACCGACGAGGGAGCGCACCCATGGCATCCGACGCGATCGAGGACCTGCTCAAGGAAGGGCGGACCTTCCCGCCCCCGGCGGACTTCAAGCGCGACGCGCTGCTGACCGGGGCGGAGATCTACGACGAGGCGGCCGCCGACCGGGAGGGCTTCTGGGCGCGCGAGGCGGCCGAGCTCGACTGGTTCACCGAGTGGGACACCATCCTCGAGTGGGAGGCGCCCTACGCGAAGTGGTTCGTGGGCGGCACGCTGAACGTCTCCCACAACTGCCTCGACCGCCACGTCGAGGCCGGCCACGGCGAGCAGGTCGCCTACCACTGGGAGGGTGAGCCCGGCGACACGCGCACCATCACCTACGCGCAGCTGCTCGACGAGGTGAGCAAGGCCGCGAACGCGCTCAAGGAGCTCGGGGTCGAGAAGGGCGACCGCGTCGCGGTCTACATGCCGATGATCCCGGAGCTGCCGGTCACGATGCTGGCCTGCGCCCGGATCGGGGCGGTGCACTCCGTGGTGTTCGGCGGGTTCTCCGCCTCCGCGCTCCGTGACCGGATCAACGACTCGGACTGCAAGGTGCTGGTCACCGCCGACGGCGGGTACCGCCGCGGCTCGGTCGCGCCGCTCAAGCCCGCCTGCGACGACGCGCTCACCGACACCCCCTCCATCGAGAAGGTGCTCGTCGTCAAGCGCGGCGAGAACGACGTCGAGATGGTCGAGGGCCGCGACGTGTGGTGGCACGACATCGTCGAGGCACAGGACACCGACTGCCCCCCGGAGCACATGGACGCCGAGGACCTGCTCTACCTGCTCTACACCTCGGGCACGACCGGCAAGCCCAAGGGCATCATGCACACCACCGGCGGGTACCTGACGCAGGTCGCGTTCACCCACCGCTACGTGTTCGACCTCAAGCCGGACACCGACGTCTACTGGTGCGCCGCCGACATCGGCTGGGTCACCGGGCACAGCTACATCGTCTACGGACCGCTCGCCAACCGGACCACCTCGGTGATGTACGAGGGCGTGCCCAACCACCCGGACGAGGCGCGGTTCTGGGACATCATCGAACGCTACGGCGTCACGCAGCTCTACACCGCGCCGACCGCGATCCGCGCCTTCATGAAGTGGGGCGACGAGCACCCCGCCAAGCACGACCTGTCCTCGCTGAAGCTGCTCGGCACCGTCGGCGAGCCGATCAACCCGGAGGCCTGGATCTGGTACCACCAGCAGATCGGCGGCGAGCGCTGCCCGATCGTGGACACCTGGTGGCAGACCGAGACCGGCGGGATGATGATCGCGCCGCTACCCGGTGCGACCACCACCAAGCCCGGGTCCGCGACGTTCCCGCTGCCGGGCATCTCCGCCACCATCGTCGACGACAAGGGCGAGGAGGTCGGGGTCCCGGGCGGCGGCTACCTCGTGTTGGACCAGCCGTGGCCCTCGATGCTGCGTGGCATCTGGGGCGACGACCAGCGCTTCCGCGACACCTACTGGTCGCGGTTCCGCGGGCAGTACTTCGCTGGGGACGGCGCCAAGCGCGACGAGGACGGCTACTTCTGGCTGCTCGGCCGGGTCGACGACGTCATGAACGTCTCCGGCCACCGGCTGTCGACCACGGAGGTCGAGTCGGCGCTGGTCTCGCATCCGTCCGTCGCCGAGGCCGCGGTCATCGGGCGCGCGGACGCCCAGACCGGCCAGGCGATCGCGGCGTTCGTGACCCCACGCAACGGCATCGAGGGCGACGAGGCACTCGCCCAGGAGCTGCGTGATCACGTCGCGACGATGATCTCCCCCATCGCCAAGCCCGCCTCGCTGCTGTTCACCACGGACCTGCCCAAGACACGCTCGGGCAAGATCATGCGGCGGCTGCTCAAGGACATCGCGGAGGACAAGGCGCTCGGCGACACCACCACGCTCGCGGACGCGTCGATCGTGGACTCGATCAAGGACCGCTACCTCGGCGGTGGCGGCAGCGAGTAGGTCGAGGCCCGAGACCGGGTCGCGGCCTCCACCTGGCAGTGCCCACGGCCGGGCCGCGGCCTCCACCGCGCAGTGCCCACGACCGGGCAGTGACCTCGACCAGCTTCGACCCACTGCTTGGACGTGGCACGCTGCCGCGCACCCGACGCCGACGACCGTGCATCGCCGCCTCGTCCCGTCACGCCCCCGGACCTGCCCTGCGTCGGATGACCGGCCCGGCCAGCCGGTGACCGCCACCGACGACCAGCCCCCCGCGAGCCGCCCATGACCGCCTCGGCCACCTCCCCGATCCGGCGCGCCCGCATCGCGGTCACGGCGGCCTTCATCGCCAACGGCCTCGCGGTCGCGAGCTTCATCACCCGGATCCCGGACATCCGCGCCACGCTCGACCTCCGCGAGGCGGTGCTCGGTGGCCTGCTCTCCGTGCTGGCCGTCGGCGTGGTCATCGGGCTGGTCGCCGCCGGACGGGCCGTGCCCCGTGCCGGGAGCCGCCGCGTCACCCTGGTCGGTGCGGTGTGCATGGCCGGCGCGCTGCCGTTCGTCGGCCTCGCGCCGTCCGCCTGGACGCTCGGCACCAGCCTGTTCCTGCTCGGGCTCGGCGGCGCCGTCATGGACGTCGGCATGAACGCGCAGGGCGTGGGCGTCGAACGGCAGCTGGGCCGTTCCATCATGCTCGGGCTGCACGGCGGCTGGAGCATCGGCACGCTGGTCGCCGCGCTGCTCGGGGCGGGCGCCATCGCCGCCCGCGTCCCGGTGTCGCTCCACCTCGGCGTCATGGCGGGGCTGATCGCGGCGCTGGCGCTGTTCGCCTCCCGCCACCTGCGCGTCGACGACCGCGTCGTCAGCGGGGAGCCCGCCACCATCGCCTGGCCGCGCGGCGCGCTGCTGCCGCTCGGGCTGGTCGCGTTCGCCGGCGCGCTCGGCGAGGCCGCGGCCAGCGACTGGTCCGGCATCTTCCTCACCGACGTGGTGGTCGTCCCGACGGCGCAGGTCGGTTGGGGCTTCGTGGCCTACACCGCCGCGATGACCACCTCGCGCCTGCTCGGCGACCTGGCCGTGCGGCGGTTCGGGGCGCAGCTGGTCCTGCGCGTCGGCGGGGTGTTGGCCGGGCTCGGCTTCCTGCTGGCCGCGCTCGTGCCGGTCCTGCCGGTGACGCTCGTCGGCTTCGTGCTGGTCGGGCTCGGGCTCGGCGGCACCGTCCCGCTCGCGTTCGCGGCCGCCGGACGGGTCGCCTCCTCCCCCGGCGCCGGGGTCGCGGCGGTGGCGAGCGTGGGCTACCTCGCCTTCATCGTCGGCCCGACGAGCATCGGCCTCATCGCCGAGGCGACAGACCTGCGCCTCGCGTTCGGGGTGGTGGCGACGATCGTGGTGCTGCTGATCGCGCCGCCCAAGCCCGGGATGTCCGGCCCCGACGACCCGGCGTCGTAGCGCGCGGACAGGACACTCACTGTTCCACGGACACGACCGCGAGTTCGAGGTGCGCCATGCCCGGCGGCGCCGCCAGGGCGTGCACCACCGACGCGGCCACGTCCGCGGCGTCGAGGCCGACCTCGGCGGCCCGGTCGGCGAGGTGGGACACGTCCTGGCCGGACGCCTCGAACAGCTCCGTGCGCACGAACCCGGGCGCCAACACGCTGACGCGGATGCCCTCGTCCTTGAACTCGCGGCGCATGCCCTCGGACATCATGTGCACCGCCGCCTTCGACGCGGCGTACAGCCCGGAGGTCGCCGACCCCAGCCGACGCCCCGACATCGACGACACGTTCACGATGTCGCGGGCACCATCGGTGCGCCGCAGGTGCGGGACGGCGGCACGCACGGCGTGCAGCGTCCCGCGGACGTTGACGTCGAACATCAGCTGGCAGTCGGCCGGGTCCATCTCGAGCACGGACCCGACCCGCATCACCCCGGCCGCGTTGATGAGCCCGTCGAGCCCTCCGAGCGCCTCGGCCGCCCGGTCCACCGCCGCCGCGGTCGCGTCCGGGTCGACCACGTCGGCGGGGACCGCGACCCCGTCGAGCTCCGCGGCGAGCGCCTCCAGCCGGTCCCGGCGCCGAGCGAGCAGCCCCGGACGACCACCGGCGTCGGCGATGGCGCGCGCGATGGCGGCGCCGATCCCCGACGACGCGCCGGTCACCAGGATCCGTCGTCCCTCGAGCACCGTCATCGTGATCCTCCTCGTCGGGCTGCGCCGCGTCGTGCCTGGTCGCGGCGCGTCGGGCTGCGTCGCGTCGCGCTGCGCCGTGTCAGTCGAGCAGACCCTCGCGCTCGGCCTGCGCCACGAGCTCCTCGACCCGCTCCCGGCGGCCGCACCGCTGCTCGAGCAGCTCCGCCCGGCGCGACAGGAACGCCCGGCCGAGCGCCTCCCGGTCGGCGAGGTCGACCTCCTCGCGCGCGGCGTTGAGCACGTCACGCTCCTCCTCGTCGAGGTGGTGGGTGAGCGTCTCGGACAGCTCCTCGAGCGCCTCCTCGAACGCGTCGACGTCGGCGGAGTCGCACCGCTGCAGGGCGAGCAGGGCGGCGTGCCCGTCGGCGTGCTCCTCGGCGCCGTGGGCGATCTCCTCGGCGTCCTCGGGCGCCTCGCGCTCGAGCTCGGGGTAGACCTCGTCCTCCTCGGCCTCCGCGTGGGCGACCAGCAGGTCGGCCAGGTCGGCGAGGTGCTGGTCGCGGTCCGCCTCGCGGTTGCGCAGGGCCCGCAGCAGCTCCTCGAACTGGCGGTGGTCGGCGAGGATCAGTTCGACGACGTCCTCGGTGTGTGCGGCGCCGGCGCCACGGTCGACGATGCTGGGCATGGGTGCTCCTGGGCGGCTGCTCGTGGGCAGACGGCTCGGTGACAGGTGGTCGTTGGACCCCGGCATGCAACCCGCTGCGCAGCGGACCCTGCCCCGGCGAACGGACAGCCGGCCCCATGGCCGCTGGTCCGCGCCAGCCGACCCGCCGCCACGCGCCATCGGGCCGCTCAACACCCGCCGGACCACCAGGCCTCAGCCGACCCGGCGCGCCATCAGCTTGTCCCGCCACCGGTCGGTCAGCACCAGCACCACCGTGGTCGTGAACACCCCGACGATGGTCAGCGCCATCCCGAGCGAGCGGTTGCCCTGCTCGAACTCGCGGAAGATGAACGTCGAGAGCACCTGCACGCTCGGCGGGCGCACCAGCAGCGAGCCGACCAGCTCGCGCATGGAGATCGCGAAGGCCATCACCCACCCGGCGATCAGCCCCGGCGCGATCAGCGGCAGCAGGATGCGCCGGGTCCGGAACCACCACGAGCCGCCCGCGACCGCGGCCGCCTCGAACAGCGTCTCGCCGAGCTGGCCGTAGACGGCCTTGACGTTCTGCACGCTGAACGGCACGTACAGCACCACGTAGGTCAGGATCAGCATCCACGCCGTGTTGTAGATCCCGGCCGGCTGCCACGCGGCGTTCCAGAAGAAGATCAGCCCGATCACGACCACGATCGCGGGCACCATGTCGGGCGCGAGCGCGAGGAAGTCGACCCCGCGCCCGCCACGTCCCTCGCGGCGCACCGACCGCAACGCCACGACCAGCCCGATCGCCGCCGCGATCGTGGCCGCCGCCAGCGCGAAGCGCAGCGAGTTGAACAGCGCATCCAACGCGCCCGAGCGCGGGTCGAACAGCAACTGGAAGTGCAGCAACGTCAGGTTGGACGGCACGACGCCCGCCGATTCCAGCCGGGTGAACGCGGAGGCGAACACCGTCAGGTACGGGATCACGATCGACAGCCCGAACACGACCCCGATGACGCTCCACGCCGCCCAGCGCCAACGTCCGAGCGGCACCGCCGCGGGCCGCGCGACCCGCCCGGCGACCACCCGGTCGTCGCGGCGCGCGACGAACCACTGCTGCAGCCCCCACGCGCCGATCCCCATGGACAGCAGCACCACCGACAGCGACGCGGCGGCCTGGAAGTCGATCGGGAAGATCGAGGTGTTCTGGTAGATCTCGCTGACCAGCACCGTGAAGCCGATGCGGTTGCCCAACGTGATCGGCGTGCCGAACTCGCCGGCGGACTTGATGAAGACCAGCAGCATCCCCATCGAGTAGCCCGACAGCATCAGCGGCACCACGATGCGCCGCAGCCGGTAGCCGGGCGAGCCGCCGTGGATGGCCGCTGCCTCGTCGGGACTGGCCCCGAGGTTGTCGAGCGAGTTGCGCAGCAGCAGGTACAGGAACGGGAACAGGTTCATGCTCATCACCATGGCCATGCCGACCGGGGTGAAGAACAGCCCCTGCAGCACGCCCGCCGCCGACTCGCCGATGAGCTGCTCGAGGTAGCCGCGCCGTCGCATGAAGATGATCCACGCGATGGAGTTGATGTAGGGCGGGGTCATGAACGGCACGATGACCGCGACGTCGATCCAGCGGTGACGCCGCAGCTCGGTCCGCGACATCAGGAACGCGAGCGGCGCCGCGAACAGCGTGGAGATGACGCACACCAGCATGCCGAGCACCACCGTGTTGCTGATGATGCGCAGGTTGGTGCCCTCGGTGAGCACCGCCAGCGGCGCGGCCGGGTCCACCACCCCGTCCGGGGTCACCGCCCGCCACAGCACCATCACGAGCGGCGCCGCGACGAGCAGCCCCAGCACGACCAGCGC
>JAFIEQ010000107.1 GCA_020832455.1 Nitriliruptoraceae bacterium | reverse complement strand
GCGGCCGCGGCGGCGGCCTCGGCCTGGCGCTGGCGTTCGCGTTCGGCCTGCCGCTGGCGCTCCCGTTCCCGTTCCTGCTCGGCCTCGATCTCCCGGATGAGGGTCTCGAGCCGCGCCTCCTCGGCCTCCAGGTCGTCCTGTTCGCCGACGATCTCCGCGACGGTCCCCTCGGCCTCCGCGAGCGCGCCTGCCCGCGAGTCGCGCAGCGCGTCCGCCTGCTCGACCACCTGTTCCTGCTCCTCGAGGCGCTCCTCGAGCAGTTCCTGCTCCGCGAGCAGCCGGTCCCCCTCGACCGACACCGCCACCTGAGCCGCCGCGAGCCGCTCGAGGTCGACCGTGTCGCCCTCGGTGAGACGCTCCAGCAGGGTGGTGCGGGCGATGGCCTCGTCCGCCCCGTCGGACGACAACAGGACCTCGAAGGTCAGCTCCGGTCCCTGCATGTACAGCCGGGCGATGCGGTCCGCGAAGGCCTCGGACAGGGCTTCTGCCTCCTGCTCGACGGCCCGCAGACGGTCCCGCGCATCGGCGACGACGCCACGCTGGCGCTCGACGTCGAGCGCGACCTCGTTGACGATCTCCTCGGCCTCGGCGAGCGCGGCCTCGGCCTGGCGCAGCGCGTCCTGCGCACCGGCCGCGTCGCCCTCGGCCGCATCGAGCTCGGCCGCGAGCTGGCTGAGCCGCTCCTGGGCTGCGGAGAGCTGGCGCTGCTCGGCCTGCTGAGCGCCGGCACCGACCGCGAACAGCGCGATCCCGAGGAGCAGCGCGGACGACAACACGATGCAGCGGCGCACGCCTGACGGGTGGCGGAGCACGGGACCTCGCAGCTCGGGGGCAGGGAGCAGGACGACCACGACCGACGGCCGGGCAGGAGGCGCTGACACGCGTGCTCCGGGACGGCCGTGCCGGACGGGGCGAGCGGGTGGTCGTCGAGCGCAGCGGCACCCCCCACGGGTCCGTCCGCGCTGCCGGGAAGGTACCCGGTGGCAGCCCCCGCCGGACAGGTGCCCCGGCCGAACGGGCGGCCCTGCGCGCTGCGGCGATCGACGGGAACCTGGCCGCCACGAGCGACGTTCAGCCCGACCCCGGACCCCGGGCGCGTTGGTACCTTCCCCGTCCGGGTGCGGACCCACCATCGGGCGGGTGCGAGCCCCGCCGTTCCTCGGGCGTCCCGCCCGCAGCCTCGCGGGCGCGCCCCGCCACCACCGGTACCCAGGGGGGTTCGTGGACCACGTCGAGCACCGAGACCCGCGGCTCGGCGGAGGGCGGTCGTGACCACGACCACCTCGCCGACCAACACGACGGATCCCGGGAAGCCCACCCTGCTGGGGGTCCCCCGGCCCGCCGGCATCGCACTGATCGCCCTCGCCACGGTCGTGGGCGTCGCCCTGTTGGGCCTGGCGATCCTGTGGTTCGTCCAGCGCGGTGTCGTGCTGCCCAACACCTCGGTCGACGGCGTCGACGTCAGCGGGATGGACGAGCAGCAACTGCGCGACACCCTGGAGCCCATCGCGACCTCGCGTTCCACGGACACGGTCACGTTCGTCTTCGAGGACCGCAGCTTCACCCTGGAGCCCGAGGACGTCGGGTACGCCATCGACATCGACGGGTCCGTCGCCGCGGCCCTGGGTCGCGGACGTGAGGGGCTGCCCGGTGACATCACCACCCGGATCCGCAGCTACCAGGACGCGGTCGACATCCCGCTCGAGGAGACCATCGACGGTGCGGCGCTCGATGGGTTCGTCGTCGAGCTCGCTGCCGAACTCGATCAGGACGAGATCCGCGGGGAGGTCAGCGCCGACCCGGAGACCCTCGAGGTCGAGCTCGTCCGTTCGCAGCCGCTGATCGAGATCGACCGGACGCAGCTGCGCGAGCGAGCCCTCGAGGCGTTGCTCGCCGAGGGCAGCGAAGAGCTCGAGGTGCCGGCCGAGACCACCCGACAACCGATCGCGAACGCAGAGCTCGACGCCCTCGCCGCGCAGCTGCGTGACGCCATCGAGGACGATCTGGTGCTGCGCTCCGACGACGCGGAGCTGGTACTCACCCCACGCGACCTCGTGGAGCTCATCGAGGTGACCGAGGTCGAGGGCGGCGACACCGGCACGACCCTGATCCTGCGCGTCACCGAGGACACCGTCGAGCAGGTCATGGGGGACGTCGCCCCGGACCGCTTCGCCGTGAGTCCCCAGAACGCCACCTACACGGCCAGTCGCACCCCACCGTCGACGTTCGACATCCAGGGCAGCGGCTCGTACTCCCCCGTGGCCGCGTCCGTGGCCATCGAGGGCGGCCGGATCGGCAAGGCGTTCGACGCCGAGGTGGCCGCCGAGCAACTGACCGAGCTCGTCCGGGCCGGGACCCGGGAGGCCGGGATCCGTCTGGTGGACGTCGAGCCGGACCTCAGCCCCGAGCGCGCGGAGGAACTGCGTCCCACCCACGCCATCGGCACCTTCACGACCTACTACCAGGCCGGCCAGGTCCGCAACCAGAACATCCAGCTGCTCGCGGACACGATCGACGGCACGCTGGTCATGCCCGGCGAGCAGTTCTCCATCAACGAGATCTCCGGGGAGCGGTCCTGCGAGAAGGGCTACCAGCCCGCCGGCACCATCGTGCAGGGGGAGCTCGTCGACACGTGCGGTGGTGGGACCTCGCAGTTCGGGACCACCACCTTCAACGCCGCCTTCTTCGCCGGGGTGCAGCTCGACCAGTGGCGGGCCCACTCCTGGTACATCAGCCGCTACCCCATGGGCCGTGAGGCGACGCTGTCCTTCCCCGTGCTCGACGTGGTGTTCACCAACACCACCGACGGCGCGATCCTGGTCAAGACGGCACACACCTCGACCTCGGTGACGGTCACGCTCTACGGGCAACCGATCGCCGACTCGGTGTCCGCGAGCCACGGCTCGCCGTTCAACGAGCGCAGCTTCTCCACCGAGGAGCGCACCACCTCGGAGCTACCCCGGGGACAGGAACGGGTGGTCCAGGCCGGGACGAACGGGTTCACCGTCGACGTCGTCCGTGAGGTGTCGCTGCGAAGTGGTGGGACCGACTCACAGACCATCCGCACGGTCTACGTCCCGCAGACGCGCATCATCGAGGAGGGCACGGCGACACCCCCGTCCTCCGCCGACGAGGACGACGAGGACGACGAGGACGACGAGGACGAGGACGACGACTGACCGCGCCTGACGGGGCGCTCAGCGGATCCGACGTCGTCGCACACCCGGCATCCGCGCCTCGAGCGCACGGGCCCGGGCGGGGTCGGTGGCAGGTCCGGGCTGCGGGTGCGGCGCCTGCTCGGGTGCGGGGTCCGGCACGCTCGGGATGAGGCGGACCACGGGCCGCTGCCAGCGGCCGTCGGGCTCCGGGCTCCAGCCGTCGATCTCCACGGTGATCCGCTGGCCCTCGTCGAGACGGGGTGCCAGGCGCGCCGCGACGTGGCGGTCCAGGTACCCGATCCGCCAGCTACGCCCATCCGGTGGCGTCAGCCACACCGCCACCGCCAGCTCATCCGCCGGGTTCGCGGGCTCGCGCACCAGACGGCCCGGCTCCCCCGGGGCGGGCACCTCCTGCCCGCCCGGCGCGGCCGCGAACGCGTACCCGCGCACGGGGGTGCGGAACGGGCGGGTCCAACGGGCACGACGCACGTGGGGTGCGGACGGGGCAGACATGCGAGTGGGCTCCTCGGGGACGGGGATCGCAGCTCGGCGACCTCGACGACGAGCATGCCCGAGGGGTGTGACACCCCTGATCAGGGCTCGCGCGGGCCCGCGGGGGCGAGCGGGCACGTGGGCGCCCGCCGACACCCGGTGCAGTGCGCCCCACCGTCCAACCGCAGCTGGGTGTCCGGCGCGTCGGCGGGCAGATCGCGCAGCCGGAGCAGCTGGCGCACCGTCGCCACGACGCGGTCGACGCCCGCCTCGAGCGCGGCCGCGTCGAGGTCCTCCACCTCGGCGCGTCCCTCCGTGACGTAGAACGTCACCCAGCGGAAGGGCGGCCGACCGGCGGCCAGCGTGTGCACCAGCGCCTGGGAACGCAGGTCGTCACGGTCCTGCGGGGCCCGGGGACGGCCGGTGCGCAGGTCCACGATCATCGAGCGGGCCCGATCGTCCTCGACCGGCGATCCGAGGGTGAGTCCCGGCGCCGAGCGCAGGACCACTCCGCCTCCCCCGACCGCGTGGTCGATCACCCGCCCGGTGGTCCACCTCGCCGCCGACGCCGGCAGCACCGGCCAGACCTCCCGGAAGGTCTCGACGAGCTCCGCCACCTCGTCCAGCAGCGACGCGCGGCGCGACGCGGACGCCGCGTTCAACCAGGCGGAGCGGGCGCGGGGGTCGCCGGGTCGCGCGCTGGCCTCCCGGTCCCAGGTCCGGGTGGCCACGTCCGCGGCGGCGCGGACCCGCCCCTCGTCCAGATCGGCGCAGATCGCCGCCACGGCGAGCACGCCCCGGACGTTGTCCGCGTCGTGCACGAACGGGCGCGGCGCGAGCTGCCAGCCATCGCAGACCGTGCGGGCAAGCCGACCCCGTCCGAGCACCAGCCGCCCCCCCGGCGACGCGGCCGTCAGCGCACCGAGCTCCGGGCCCAGCGCCGCCAGCTCCTGCTCGAGGCGATGCTGCAACCGCGGCGCCAACGACGGTGGGGCCGGCGGACGCGGCCGTCCCCAGGCGAGGGTGTCCTGCAGGGTGCGTGCCTGGGCCTCGGTGGTGATGACCGGCTCGGTCACAGGGCAGCCAGGCTCGCGAGGTCCTCGTCGGACAGCTCGGCGGAGACGAGGTTGCCCGGTCCGGCCTCCAGCAGCGGCACGCCCCCGACGCCACGCTTGCGCAGGGTGGTCATCCGCGCCCGCAGGGCACGACGCGCCGGCGCATCGGCGAGCCGGGTGGCGACCACGTCGTCGGTCAGCCCGGCCTGTCGCCCGAGGTCGTGCAGGACCTGGTGGTCGGCCAGGTCCGCGCCGTCGGCGAAGTAGGCCCGCAGGCACACCGAGCGCCAGGACGCCCCGAGGCCACGCGCATCGGCGACCTCGCCGACCAGGTGGGCGTCCAGCGTGGGCGGTCGCGAGGTCGGGCGCCGCATCGCCAGGCCGAGGACGCGGGCGCGTTCGTGGCACCGTTCGTGCTCGGCCAGCTGATCGAGCGTGGCGGGCACGGACACGGCCAGGCCGAGCACGTCGACCCCCACGAAGCCCACGTCCGCGCCACGGTCCGCGAGGGCCTGCAGACGCAGGACGGCCACCGCCGAGGCCGGGGAGGTCAGATCGAAGTAGCAGGTCAACACGGGGTGGTCCCTCCCGGCGTGGGGCCGGTCGCGACCGGTCGGTCCGGATCGGCGGTCCAGGCGGACCACGACCCGACGTAGAGCTTGCCCGCACGCCCGAGCGCCTCGAGGACCAGCAGGTCGTGGCACGCGGTCACCCCGGACCCGCAGTGCGCGACCACCTCGGGTGCGGTGAGCGCCCCGAGGGCGTCGTAACGCGTCCGGAGCGCGTCCAGGTCGGCGAGCCGGCCGTCGACGAGGTTGTCGGCGAACGGCGCACTCACCGCGCCGGGCAGGTGGCCCGCCGGCGCCCCGCTCGGCTCGTGCTCCCCGCGGTAGCGCGCGGCGTCCCGGGCGTCGAGCACCAACGTGTCGGGACCGGCGACCTGGAGCGCCGCGGTGTCGATCAGCAGCTGCGACGGCCACGGGACGGTGCGCCGCGACACCGGCTCACGGTGCACGGGGTCCACCTCGAGCGGCCCGTCCCAGGCCGCGAGACCACCATCGAGCACGGCCGCGCGATCACCGATGGCACGCAGCATCCAGACCAGCCGCGCCGCGATCGCCCCCGGTCCCTGGTCGGCCACCACGATCGGTCGGTCGTGCCCGACACCGAGGTCACCGAGCGCGCGGGCGAACCTCGCGGGCTCCGGGAGTGGATGGCGACCCCCGCTCGGGCTCGGCGGGCCGGCCGCGACCGTGTCGAGGTCGACGTACACGGCGCCGGGCAGGTGTCCCTGCAGGTAGGAGGCCTCCGACTCGCGTCCGTCGAGCGACCACCGCATCTCCACGAGGGTGTACGCCCCGGGCCGGTCGCGGACGGTCGCGACGTCGATGAAGGGACCGAACTCGGACACGTGCGGCATCGTGGACTCCACGGCTCGGGCGCGACCGTAGCGCCCGGACGACCGCCCGAGGAACGGCCCGGATCACGGCCCGGAGGACCGCCCGGAGATCCGGGGCGGGATGCCCGATCCGGCCCTAGCCTGCCGACGCGATCCCGCCGACGAGGAGCGAACGAGTGGACCGTGAAGCGACGAGCGCACAGGTACGGCTGCTGGGGGATCTGCTCGGGCGGACCATCGCGGACATCGAGGGCTCGGCACGCCTCGAGCTGGTCGAGCGCATCCGCAGTCTGGCGGTCGCGCAACGCGACGGCGACGAGGCCGCAGCGGGCGAGCTCACCACGTTGCTGAAGGACGTCCCCGTCGCCGACGCCCTGGTGGTGGCCACGGCGTTCGCCTCGTGGTTCCACCTCATCAACCTCGCCGAGGACCAGGCGGTCGTCCGCGAGCAGATCCGCGCACGGGCCGCCGCGGCCGAGGACGACACCCCCTACGAGGAGACGATCCTGGCCGCGGTCGAGCGCCTGGCCTCGCGCGGGATCGACGCCGACCGGATCGGCGAGGTCCTCGGCGACGTCGCCATCCGCCCGGTGCTCACCGCCCACCCCACGGAGTCCAAGCGGCGCACCGTGCTGACCAAGCTCGGCCGCGTGTCCGCAGTGCTGCGACGCATGGACCAGGAACGCCTCTCCCCCGAGGTCCGCAGCAAGCTCGAGTCCTACCTCGCCGAGGAGATCGCGTCGCTGTGGCTGACCGAGGAGACCCGCCAACGGGCGCCGTCGGTCATCGACGAGGTCCGCAACGGGCTGTACTGGATCGACGCGACGCTGTTCGACCTGGTCCCCCGGCTCTACCGGGAGCTCGACGTCGCCATCCGCCAGACGCTGCCGGACGCGGACGTCGCACCGAGCACGTTCCTGCGCTTCGGGTCGTGGATCGGTGGGGACCGGGACGGCAACCCGAACGTGACCACCCCGGTCACCGAGCAGACGCTGCGCGAGCACACCCTGCTGGCGATCAAGCTGCACCGACGGTCCATCGACCGCCTCCACGCGCACCTGTCCGTCTCGTCGCGGCGCGGCACCACCGAGGCGCTCGCGCGCCGGACCGAGGAACTGGTCGCGCTGTTCCCCGACGACGCCGCCAGCATCCAGGATCGCTACCTCGGCCAACCCCACCGGCAGTTCCTGGCCCTGGTCTACCGGCTGCTGCGGCGCACCGAGGAGCTCGCCGCGCGCCCGTGGCGGGCCGACCACGTCAAGCACCCCGGCACCTACACCCACGCCCACGAGTACGTCGAGGACCTGCGCCTGCTCCGCGAGAGCCTGCACCACGCGCGCGCCGGACGGATCGCCGACGGCCGGGTGCGCGACCTACAGGTCCAGGCGGAGGTCTTCGGCTTCCACCTCGTCACCCTCGACCTGCGCCAGCACGCCAAGCGTCACACCGCCGCGCTCGCGGCGCTGTTCGCCCGGTACGGCCAGAGCGACGACTACGCGGCCCTCGACGAGGACGGCAAGCGTGCGCTGCTGACCGACGAGCTCCAGCAACGACGGCCACTGGCGCCTGCGCTCCTCGACCTCGACGAGGAGACGAACGAGACCCTGGCACTGTTCCGCCTGGTGCGTCGGGCCTACGAGCGCATCGGGCACGAGGCCATCGACACCTACATCATCTCCATGACCACGCAGGTCTCCGACGTGCTCGGCGTGCTCGTCATGGCCCGGGACGCCGGGTGCGACACCGGGCTGGACGTGGTGCCGCTGCTCGAGACCGTCGACGACCTGCACCGGGCGCCGCAGATCCTGGAGGACCTGTTCTCCTGCGCGCCCTACCGCGAGCACGTGCGTCGCCGCGGCGACCACCAGCAGGTGATGATCGGCTACTCGGACTCCAACAAGGACTCCGGCTACCTCACCGCGAGCTGGCACCTGCAGCTCGCGCAGCGCGCCATCGTCGAGGTGGCCGACCGCCACGGGGTGCGTCTGACGTTGTTCCACGGTCGCGGCGGATCGATCAGCCGGGGCGGTGGCCCCGCCAACGCGGCCATCCGTGCGCAACCGCCCGAGGCGGTCCGGGGCCGCATGAAGCTCACCGAACAGGGCGAGGTGATCGCGGCGCGCTACCGCGACGATCGCCTGGCCCACCGCCACCTGGAGCAGCTCACCCACGCCGTGCTGATCACGGCCCGACCCGACCGCAACCCGAAGACGACCGCCCGGACCGACGAGGTGCTGGGCGAGCTCGCCGAGCTGGCGCGTGCCGCCTACCGGGAGCTCGTCTACGACACCCCGGAGACCGCCCGTTACCTGCACGAGGCCACACCGATCGACGCGATCGGGGACCTCAACATCGCCTCACGACCCGCCCGCCGGCAGTCGGGCGCGGGCATCGAGGACCTGCGCGCGATCCCGTGGGTGTTCGCCTGGACCCAGTGCCGGATCAACCTGCCTGCCTGGTACGGCGTCGGCGCCGCGCTGCACTCCTGGGCCGGCGAGGACGAGGACCGCTGGCAGGAGCTGCGTGAGCTGACGGCGACGAGCCCGCTGCTCAAGGTCACCTTCGACAACGTCGCGATGTCGCTCGCGAAATCGGACCTCCGGATCGCCCGGACCTACGCCGACCTGGCGAGCGCCGAGGTGCGTGAGGCCGTGCTCCCGGCGCTCGAGACCGAGCACGAGCGCACGACGACTGCCCTGCTCCGGGTCACCGGGCGCGAGGACCTGCTCGCCCACGACCCGAGCCTCGAGGAGGTGTTGCGCCTGCGCGACCCCTACCTCGACCCGCTGCACGCGGTGCAGGTGGCGCTGCTCGCCCGCTTGCGCGAGGAGGACGACGACGAGCGTCGGGCGCAGTTGCGCGATGCCGTGCTCGCCGCGACCAACGGCATCGCCGCGGGCCTGCGCAACACCGGGTGACGCCCACGCCCCCGACCCCCGGGGCCGCGGACGTGCGGTGATCCCGGGTCGGGCGGCGGGGGTGATCCGGGACCTTGTTCCCTGCTGCGCGGTGGGGCGGTCGCCGTACGGTCAGGGACATCCCCCCGGAGGTCTCCCGATGGCTCGCACCGTCCGCCTGTTCCTACCCGTCACCGGCCACCCCGACGGGTTGCTGGCCGCCTTCTCGGGCGACCCCGCCCGCTGGTTGCCCAACGCCCGCCCCGACGGCCCACGTCGCTTCGTGCTGTCGCTGCGTGCCGGCTCCTTCTCCCGCGAGGTCCGCGCCAACCTGGGCTCGGCCTGGCACGCCGGGGACACCTCCTGGCGGTCGGTCAGCTGGGACCCCATCGACGAGGACGGCGAGAGCGGTCTGCTCGAACGGTTCCTGCCGAGCCTCGATGGCGAGCTCGGGCTGCACCGCGCCGGCGAGACGGGCTCCACGCTGGTGTTCGACGCGCGCTACCGACCGCCCGGCGGGCAGTTGGGGGCCGCGATCGACGCCACGATGCTGCGTCGGGTCGCCCGGACCACGGTCCAGGACCTGCTGGAAGCCGTCACCGCCCGCCTGAGCGCCGAGGCGCTGCTGCACGAGTCGACCTCGGTCAGCAACTGACCGGTCCGCTCACGGCGAGCTGAGTGGCACCGTCAGGCGCACGGCGGTCCCGCGGCCGGAGCGGCCCACCGACAGCTCCAGCGCCCCACCGAGACGGGCGGCACGCTCCTGCAGGTTGCCGAGCCCGAACCCCCCGGTGGCCGTGTCCGCGGGCAGGCCGACACCGTCGTCCACGACCCGGAGCTCGAGCTGCTGCTGATCGACCCGGAGCTCGACCTCCACATCGGTGGCCCTGGCGTGCTTGACCACGTTGGTCAACGCCTCCCGGGTGACCGGCAGCAGGTGCTCCGCGATCGCCGGGGAGACCACGGCATCGACCGGACCGTCGAAACGGACCCGCGGTGAACGGGGCAGCGGCCCCCCGACCTCGTCGACGATCTCCAGCAGCCGGCTGCGGATCCCCCGTGCGGTCTGCCCCGCGGACTGCAACGCGAAGATGGTGGAGCGGATCTCGCGCACCGTCTCGTCGATCTCGTCGACCGCACGCTCGAGCCGTTCAGCGACCTCCGGCACGCCGTCGCAGCGCCGGATGCTGGCCTGCAGGGACAGCCCCGTGGCGAACAGGCGTTGGATGACGGTGTCGTGCAGATCGCGCCCGATCCGCTCCCGGTCCTCGATCAGGCGCAGCGACTGGACCTCACGCTGAGCCCGCTCGAAGCTCCACGCGAACGCGACCTGGGTCCCGAACGCGACCAGCAGCTGCTCCTCCGCGGCGGTGAACGGCTCCTCGCGCCCGACCCCGATCGCGGCCACCACGCGGCCGTCCGCGTGGACCGGGGCCCACAGGCTCGCCCGGTCGAAGATCGGACCGTGGGGCGCGCGGACGGGCTCCCCCTGCTCGAGCGTGGTCCGCGCGGGGGTCTCCGTGATCGCGAGGAAACCCGGATCCGGACCGTCACCGACGGTCGCGAGCACCCACAGGCCCTCCTCGTAGCGCTCGACCAGGGTGGCGCTGCTGGCATCGAGCAGGCCGGCGCCCAGCGCGGTGACCTGCTGGCGCACCTCGCCGATCGGCGATCCACCGAGCACCGCCTCCGCGATCTCGAGGACCGCGGTGCGCCACGACTCACGACGACGTGCCTCGCCGAGTAGCCGGGCGTTGGCGATGGCCGCGCCGGCCACGGCGGCGAGCCCGACGACCAGGTCCTCGTCCTCCTCGGTGAAGGCACCACCGTCGCGCTTCTCGGTGAGGTACAGGTTGCCGAAGACCTGCTCGCGCACCCGGATCGGGGTGCCGAGGAAGGCGTGCATCGGCGGGTGGTTCGGCGGGAAGCCGAACGAGCTCGGGTGCTGGGTCAGATCGTCCAACCGGATCGGCGTCGGCTGCTCGATCAGCAGGCCGAGGATGCCCTGGCCGCGCGGGAGGTGGCCGATGGCGCGGACCACGGGCTCGGAGACCCCGTGGTGGACGAAGGCCGACAGGGCCTCGCCGTCCTCGTCGATCACCCCGAGCGCCGCGTACCGGGCGTCGACCAGGTCGCAGGCGGCACTGACGATGCGGGCCAGGATGCGCTCGAGATCGAGGTCCGCTGCGACGGACAGCACCGCCTCGAGCAGCCGGTCGATGCGTTGGTCGTCCATGGTCCTCCCACCACCGGCACGGGCGCGTGACCCCGCTGCGCACCGGACGGCGAGCCTAGACCGGGTCCCGAGCTCGTCCACGACTACCCTGCATCCACCGCCCCCACCCGAGGAGCACGACGTGATCAGGGTCTTCCTGCTCGACGACCACGAGGTCGTCCGACGTGGCCTCAAGGAACTGATCGACGCCGAGGACGACATCGAGGTGGTCGGCGAGGCGGGGACCGCCGGGATGGCCCTGGCCGGGATCGGCGCCAAGGAGCCGGACGTGGCGGTGCTCGACATCCGGTTGCCCGACGGCAACGGCGTCGAGGTGTGCCGGGAGGTGCGCGCCCGCAACCCGAAGATCGCCTGCCTGATGTTGACGTCCTTCGGGGACGACGAGGCCCTGTTCAACGCCATCATGGCCGGGGCGGCCGGGTACCTGCTCAAGGACATCCGCGGCAACGACCTGATCGACGCCATCCGGCGCGTCGCCGCCGGCGACTCCCTGCTCGACCCCTCGGTCACCGGCAAGGTGCTCGAGCGGCTACGCAAGGGCGACGAGGAGGACCCACGTCTCGCGTCGCTGTCCGACCAGGAGCGACGCATCCTCGCGCACATCGCGGAGGGGCTCACCAACCGCCAGATCGCGGAGAAGATGCACCTGGCGGAGAAGACGGTGAAGAACTACGTCTCCAACCTGCTGGCCAAGCTCGGGATGCAGCGCCGCACGGAGGCCGCGGTCTTCTACACCCAGATCGACAAACACGACCAGTGAGCCCCGCGGGACGGCCCGTCACCCTGGGGCCCCTCGACCCTGGCCGGCGTCGGTCCGGACCCGGCACGCTCGATGCAGCGCCCATCGCCATCCGCGGTGGGTCACCGCACCGACCGTGAGGGAACCACCATGGCCAGCGCCACCGACCGTCACGGCCTCGAGGTCCTGACCTACGCCCAGTCGATGGCGCTGCTGCGCAGCCGCGCCATCGGTCGCATCGCCTACCTCGACGCCGGTCAGCCGACCGTCGTGCCCGTGAACCACCTCGTCGACGGCTCCAGCGTGGTGATGCGCACCATGGCGGGCGGCAAGCTCGACGCGGCCGTGGTCGGGCATGCGGTCGCGTTCCAACTCGACGATCACGATCCCGCCCGTGGGACGGGCTGGAGCGTGCTGGTCCGCGGCCGGGCGGACCTGCTCGAGGACGTCGAGCGCATCGCGCACCTCGAGACGGAGCTCGACAGCTGGGCCATCGACGAGGGTGGCGAGGCGGCCTGGATCCGGATCGTGCCCGACGAGGTCTCGGGACGCCGGCTGCGTCGGGGCTGATCGGCGTGCGAGACCCGGGACCAGGGTCCCACCCGGTGGGGGCCTGCTGCCCTGTCGGGTGAGGGGGCCGGGGGCGACAGTCCTGCTCGAGGGCCGACCGCTCGGTCGGCGTTCCACACCACGGACCTCCAGGAGAGCTCACGATGCCCCCCACCTCCCACGACGAAGCGGCCGAGGGCCGCACCATGGGTGCGATCGGCACCGCGGTCGTCGCCATCGTCGCGCTCGTGCTCGCCGGTGGCGCGCTCGTGGTCGCCGCCGGCGCGGGCGGCTCGAGCGTCGCGCCCGCCGCGACGGCCAGCGCCGACAGCGACGCCACGACCACGGCAGCTCCCGCCGAGCTGCTCGTCGAACTCGACGAGTTCAGCATCTCGCCCGGCGACCTCCAGCTCGCCGTCGGCGGCGACCTCGTCGTGGTCAACCGCGGCAACATCGCGCACGACCTCAAGGTCCGCGACACCGATCTGGCTACGCCGATGCTCAACAGCGGCGAGGAGGCGACGTTGTCGCTGGCCGGCCTCGAGCCTGGGACCTACGAGGTCTACTGCACGGTCGCCGGCCACGACGCCTCCGGCATGGTCGGCACCCTGACCATCGTCGAAGGAGACGGCGAGCCGGCCATCGAGTCCGCCGACGGTGGTCACGGCGATCACGGGGCCGACACGGACTGGGCCGCCCTGGACCAGGCGATGCACGACACCATCATGTCGTTCCCCGCGGCGACCGAGGGGCTGGGCAACCAGCCGCTCGAGCCCGAGGAGATCCTCGCCGACGGCACCAAGGTGTTCCGCCTGGTCGCGGAGATCTTCGAGTGGGAGCTCGAGCCGGGCAACTTCGTCGAGGGCTGGGGCTACAACGGGCAGATCCCGGGGCCCATGATCCAGGTCGACGTCGGCGACAACGTCCGCGTCATCGTGGAGAACGAGCTGCCGATGGGCACCGACGTGCACTGGCACGGGGTGCGCGTCCCCAACGACCAGGACGGCGTCGCGCCGCTGACCCAGCCGTTGATCGAGCCGGGTGAGACGTTCGTCTACGAGTTCGAGGCGACCGAGCCCGCTATCGGCATGTACCACCCCCACCACCACGGCCAGAAGAAGCTCCCCAACGGCATGTTCGGGGTGTTCACCATCGGCCAGGTCGGCACCGACATCCCGCTGCCGGCGGGCACGTTCGGTGGCAAGGAGGTCCCCGACGACATCGAGATCGTCCGCGAGATCCCGATGGTGCTCAACGACGCCGGCAACATCGGGCTGTCGCTGAACGGCAAGTCGTTCCCCGCCACCGAGCCCTACGTGGTCGATGAGGGCGACTGGTTCGTCATCCACTACTACAACGAGGGGCTGCAGGTGCACCCGATGCACCTGCACCAGCTCCCCCAGCTGGTCTTCGCCAAGGACGGGTTCCCGCTGGACGCGCCACAGTGGGAGGACACGGTCAACGTGGCTCCCGGTGAGCGCTACAGCGTGCTGGTCCAGGCGACCGACCCGGGTGCATGGGTCCTGCACTGCCACATCCTGACCCACGCGGAACGCGACACCGGCATGTTCGGCATGGTCACCGCGGTCATCGTGGAGCCGGCCGAGGACGCCTGATCGCCCATCCTCCTTGGACGCCCCCGCGGCGGGGGGGGCCGCCCCGGGGGGGCCGGGCGCCCCCCCCAGCCCGCCCCACCGCGCGGGCGCGCGCCCGCCCTGGCCCCCCCGCCGCCCCCCGCGCCC
>JAFIEQ010000106.1 GCA_020832455.1 Nitriliruptoraceae bacterium | reverse complement strand
CCCGCGGGCCCCCCCGCCCCCCCCGGGGGGGCGCCGGGGGCCCCGGCGGCCGCCCCCCCCCGCCCGCCCCCCGGGGGGGGCCCGCCGGGGGGCGCCCCGGCGGCGCGTCGCGGTGGGCGACGGTGACCAGCCGTCGGACCGGTGCCAACCGACGCACGAGGTCGTCGAGCCGGACCAGTTCGGGCAGCTGGGCCCCGCGGGCGGCCTCCTCGGGTTCCAGGGTCGCGAGCGCCGTCGCTACCTCCTCGCGGGCCTGCTCGGCCATCGCGCGGGCCTCCTGCCGGTCGCCGCACGCCTCGAGCACCTCGGCGGCGACCAGACGGACCAGGTAGGCCCGCTCGATCCCGGGGCCGAGCCCGTCGACCGCGGCCATCGCGATGGTCCGTGCGCCCGGGGCGTCGTCGACGGCCAGCCGCGCAGCGGCCTCGAGGACCCGGCCGGCCGGGACCTCGTCGCGCATCCCGAGCTCGGTCGCGGTCGCGGTCGCCTGCCGGGCGGTGTCGAGGGCCGTCTCCGGCGTCCCGGCCTGCAGCTCCAGCTCCGCCCGGCGGCGGAGCACCTGCGGTCGGACCCGACCCGCCGCCGGTTCGGCGACCAGCCCGACGGCCTCCTCCAGCAGGTCGCGGGCGCGCGCGAGCTCCCCGGCGCGCAGCGCGATCCCGGCCAGGGTGTCGAGGGCGGTGGCCGCGAAGGCGACATCGTCGTGGGCCCGCAGGTAGTGCAGGGCGGGCTCGAGCTCCGTGCGGGCGAGCTCGTCGTCCCCGACCACGATGTGACGGAGATACGCGCGGTTGACGGCCACCACGGCGCTGCCGCGCAGGTCCTGGGCGGCGTCGAAGACGACACCCGCCTCCCCGAGGTCGGCCAGCGCGGGCCCGTAGTGCCCCCGGGTCACGAGCGCGACCCCGCGGTTGAGCAGGTGGATGGCCTGCGGCCGGCGGTAGCCGATCGCCGCCGCCCGTTCGATCGCCCGACCGTAGAGCTGGATGGCCGCGTCGCTGTGCCCCGTCTCCATCTCCACGGTGCCGAGCACCCCGAGGGCGATGGTCTCCTCGCGGGCGTTGCCCCGCGCCACCGTGACCGCGAGGACCGACTCCAACGTCGCGCGGGACTCCTCGTAGCGTTGCAGCTCACGGAGCACGGAGCCGAGCTGGACCTGGGCCTGGATGGCCTCGGCGCTGCCCGGCGCGACCCTGCCGACCCGCTCGAGTTCCTCCACGGCGTCCGTCGGCCGGGACGCCCAGGTGAGCACCGATGCCCGGGCCACCAGCGCTCGTGCCAGGATCTCCGCGTCGCTCGCGTGGTCCGCCCCGGCGCCGGCCGTCGTGGCGGTCAGGTGCTGCTCGGCCGACCCGACGGCGCGATCCGCGTCCTCCAGCGCGCGATCGAGCGCACCTCGGTGCCCGTGCCACAGGGCACGGCGACGCAGCACGTCGCTGCGCCGGCGTGGATCCGACCCGCTCAGGCCGATCAGCTCCTCGAGCACCCGGCCCTGCCACTCCCGCTCGCCGAGCACGTCGAGCACCGCTTCGTGCTCGAGCAGCAGCCCGATCCGATCGTCGAGACGCTGCGGCCCGGCCGAGGTCTGGATGGCCTGCCGGTAGGCGCGTTCCGCCGTGGCGTACGCGTGGGTGGCCACCGCGGCCCGGGCCGCACGGACCAGGTACTCCCGCGCCCGGCCCACCAGACCCGCGGCGATGAAGTGCCGCGCCAGACGTTCGGGCTGATCGCTCCCGCGCTCCTCCAGCGCCCGCGCGAGCCGGCCGTGGATCACCTCGGCGCGTGCGCCGTCGAGGGCGTCCACCACGGCGCGGCGGACCTGCTCGTGGCGGACGCCGATCGCGGTGCTCGACTGCACCAGCAGCTGCCGGCGCACCAACAGCTCGGCCGCGTCCATGACCTGCTCGTCGGGGAGCTCGCTGGCGACGGCCAGCACCCCGACCTCGACCTCGCCGTCGGCGATGGCCGCCAGATCCAGGACCGCCCGCTCCGCCGGAGCCAGCCGCGCCAGACGTGCCTCGACGAGCTCCCGGATCGTCGAGGGCAGTGGGAGCGGGGTGTCGTCACGTGGGTCCAACCACGACAGGGCGTCGTCCTCGGCGAGTGCACGCACCGTCTCCACCAGGAACAGCGGGTTGCCACCGGTCTCGCGGTGGAGTCGGGTCACCGCCTCCGGCGCCACCGCCTGCCCGCGGACCAGGGTCCGCACCAGTTCACCGACGGTGAACGCGTCCAACGGTGCCAGGCGCAGCCGCTCCGGGTGGGCGCGTTGATCGATGGCACGGAGCGCCGTCCAGACGTCGTCGTCGGCCCGTGCCTCCTCGGCCCGGTACCCGATCGCGAGCAGCACCCCGTGGCCGTCGAGCTGCCCGGCCAACGCGGTGAGCACGTCGAGCGATTCCGCGTCCGCCCACTGGATCCCGTCGATGACGAGCACCAACGGCTGCAGGTCCGCGTTGGCGAGCAGGACGTGCGTGAAGGCGTCCTGGAGGCGTTGCGCCCGCTCCGCGGCCTGCAGCCCGGCAGCCGGTGAGGGCGGTTCGGCCTGCAGTCGTGCCAGGGTCGGGACCATCGGCGCCAGCTCGTGCAGCCACACCGGTGCGAGCCGCGGGCGCAGCTGCTCGAGCCGCAACGGTGTGAGCAGCTGAGCCGCGAGCTCCCGCACGGCACCGAACGCGCTGAGGTGTCCGGCCGGTACGAGCTCCGTGCGGGCGACGGCCACGCCACGCCAGTCCGCGTCGTCAGCAAGCTCCGCGAGCAGCCGGGAGGTCCCCCCGCCGGGCTCGGCCTCGACGAACAGGACCCCGCCGTGCCCCGCGAGGGTCCGTTCGAGCAGCGTGACCCCACGGTCGCGCTCGCGTTCCCGACCGAGCAGCGGGGTGCGTTCCGCGGTGGACGTCGTCGGGGCCGGCGCGGGCTCGATCCGTTCACGACGCCGGGCGATGCGGTCGCGCAGCGCCTGCGTGGCCGCCGAGGGTTCGGTCCCGAGCTCGTCGGCGAGGACCTCGCGACACCGCTCGAACTGCCGCAGGGCGTCCTCGACCCTGCCCTGCAGGACCGAGAGCCGCATGACCTCCCGGTGCGCGTCCTCGCGCAGCGGATCCTCGTTGGTGAGCCGCCGCGCGTAGACCAGCGCGTCGGCGTAGGAGCCGTGGCGCTTCGCCATCCCGACCAGCAACCCCAGGGCCTCGACGTAGCGCAGGTGGAGCCGTTCCTGTTCGTCGAGCACCCAGGGCTCGGTGTGCCCAGCCAGGAACTCACCCCGGTACAGCTCGACGATCGCCCCGAGCTCGGACAGGTCGCGGACGCGGTCCTCCCCGTGCTGGTGCCGGCTGCGGGCCCGGTCGAGTCCGGCCTCGAAGCGCTCGACGTCGACCTCGCAGGGCGCGTCGGCGGACACCGCGAGCGTGTCCGGCGTCACCTCCAACCAGGTGGACGCGTCCCCGATCTCCCCCAGCGCGTCCTGGACCTGCCACAGGGTGTGACTGAGCCGCCGCCGGGCCCGGCTCTCCGGCAGGTCGGGCCAGAACCGTGCGGCGAGTCGCTCACGCGGGTGGGCGACGCCGCGATCGACGGCCAGGTAGGCGAACAACGACCGCGCGGCCCGGGAGGGCATCGGCGGGACGGCGTGATCGCCCGACCGCAGCTGGAAGCCGCCGAAGCAGCTCACCTCCAGCGCATCCATCCGACCTCCTGACACCGGGACGCTCACGCAGCGTGCACAACGTGCCACGAAGGCGGATGCCCGGCCACCGCGACGTGCGGCGGCCGGGCATCGGGGTGCGGCGGGACCCGGACCCCAACGACCCGGGTCGGACCCGTCGGCGGACGGGTCAGGAGCTGATCCCCGCACCCACGCGTGGGTCGAGGCCCTCGTAGCCGGCCAGGTAGGCGGCGCGCTCCTCGGCGAGCCGGTCGACGAGCCGTTGGTACTCGTCGAGCCGGCCCTGGCGCTCGTAGAGACGTCGCGGCTGCAACAGCTCCGGGTCGTCGAACCCGGGGATGTCGTCCGCGACGAGGTAGCCGAAGTCCGGATCCTCGACCCAGCTGATGGTGCCGTCGACGATGCCCTGCTGGACCGCGGCCGAGTGGGGGATGCGGACCTTCTTGGAGCGCTCGTCGTCGTCGGTACCGCCGACCCGACCGGTGTTGAGCAGGTAGACCTCCAACGCGGAGGACTCGAGCAGTTCGAGCAGCCGGTTCGCCTGGCTCGCGTCGTTCTCGAACCAGAAGGGGTTGGTGCCCGGCACGCGCAGGTTCTTGCCCGCCTCCGCGGCGCCGCCGGCCGAGGTGCCCTTGGTCTCCCCGAGCATGAAGTAGGTCGCCGCCTGTGCGGGATGCAGCTTCGCGACCGCGGGGATCAGGTTCTCGTTGCGGTTGAGGATGAACAGGTAGCGCGCCTTGGGCAGGTCACGCGGGTCGCGGTGCCGGATCCCCGCGAGCGGGAAGGTGCAGCGACCGTTGGCCGTGTAGTCCGTGTCGAAGAAGTCCACCTTGCCCGCGGCGTCGACGCTGACCGACTCCAGCCAGGCGTCCGGGGCGGTCGCGCCGCCGTGGATCGTCGGCTCGTCATCGGGATCGAGCCCGAAGGTCTTCGCGAAGCAGCCGTCCTCCGTGGTGTAGACCTGCCCGCCCGGCATCAGCGCGATGAAGTCGTCCTGGACCGGGAGCGAACCCTTGACGTTGCGGAAGGTCGTGGTGGTCTTTCCCGTACCGGACAAGCCGATGATGAGCGCCAACTCCTCCTCGCCCGAGGAGGTCTGATCCGCCGGGAAGGTCTTCGCTCCCGAGTGCATCGCGAGTCCGCCGCGGTCGTAGACCAGCTTGTTCCACATCCGCAGGCCGCCCATCTTCGACTCGCCGAAGTAATCGGAGCCGAAGACCCGTGTCGTGTAGGTCTCGAGGTCGACGGTGATCAGACAGTCGTCCGGCTTGCCGGGCGCAGCGAGGTTCGGGGTGTAGATGATCGTGAACTCCGGCGTGAACGCCGCGTCACGGGGGAAGAACAGCTGCTGCTGCATGGCCGGGATGTTGCTGTTCGAGCGCTCCATGAACAGCCGGGTCCCGGTCCGGAACTCGGGATCCGGACCGATGTAGCCCTCGACCAGGACCATGTCCTGCTCGGCGATGTAGGCGTCCTGCTTCGCCGCCCACTCCGCCGCTTCGGCGCGGGAGATCGTCGGCTTGGCGTTCGGCTCGTCCGATACGAAGAAGGTCGACTTGGCCAGACGCGACTTGACCCGGGCCCGGTAGTTGAGGTTGCCGAACTCCGTCTCCTGGACGTTGGGCTGCAGCTCGAGCACCCAGGCCCGCAGTTGCTCCTGGGTCGGGTTCTCGGCGACCGAACGGGCGGGGGGCAGCTCCAAGGACATCGGTGACCTCCAGGCAACCGGGGCTCCCGCCCGGATCGCAGGGACCCGGACAGGACGGACAGCGCCGTTGCTGCCCATCTCTCCACCGTAGTGAGCCGGCACGTGCGCGACCCAACCGGCGCGCACCAACGGGGTTGACCACCCTGCGGCTCGTGCCCGTCGGCCCCCTATCGGTCGACCGTTGCGCCCTCAAGAAGGAGCCAATGGAACGCCTCCCCACGGGACGGGTTGGAGCCAATGGTGGGCTCGATCGTCGCCGTGTTATCGTCCATGATCGGGCGCGGATCTCACCGGTACCGTCCCTATCGCCCCCGAACCGAACCGTGCGTTCACCCCCGACATGCGACCCGACATGTCGTCATCGATCTCTCGTCCGAGAGGACCCGGTATGGCACGCAAGATGAGCGAGGAACACAAGGCGGCGCTGGCCCGTGGTCGCGCGCAGGGCCGGGCGATCCGCGAGTACCTCGCGGCGCTGGAGCAGGAGCGCAAGCCGGGCCGCAAGCTCGACAAGGACACCGCGGAACAGCGGATCGCCGAGGTCCAGACCCGGATCGACGACGAGCCGGATCCAGCGAAGCGGGTCGAGCTGATCCAGCGCCGTCTCGACCTCGAGGAGCGGCTCGTGGAGCTCGCCGACGAGCCCGACGTACAGGCGCTCGAGGCCGGCTTCGTCGACGCGGCTGCCGAGTACTCCGAACGCAAGGGCATCTCCTACCCCGCCTGGCGGGAGCTCGGCGTCCCTGCCGCCACCCTGAAGGCAGCCGGCGTCAAGCGCACACGCCGTACCAACTGACCCCGACCGAGCGTCGCGCCGCGGCGGATCAGGCCGTCGCGGCCGTCTCGGCCGCGGGATCGACGGCCTTGCGGGCCCGATCCGCGCAGGCGTCGAACGCCTCGAGGAACCGCTCGGCATCCCGTCGGTAGGACGCCAGCGATTGCGGCTGTTCACTGATGGCCTGCACGATCTCGAACTGCGCGTAGAGGTCGTGGGCGAAGGAGCGGCGCCGACGTTCCACCGCGGAGCGGACCGTCTCGATGGCCGCGGAGACCTGGGCATCGACGTCGGACAGCAGCGCGGCGGAGATCTCGTCCAGGCGCCCGTGGATGGTGGCCCGCGCGCGCTCCAGGGAGCGTTGTCCGCTGATCGTGTCGGCCAGCTTCCAGCCGACCAGTGCACCGCCGAGCAGCCCGATCGGACCGAGCAGGATGGCGCCGGCGGCGAGGGCCGCACCACCGCCGGAGATCCCACCGACCAGCGCGCTGTTCCGGCTGGTCTTGCGTGCCCGCTGCTCGCTGCTGGCCAGCTGCTGCATCTGGTCGGGGGTGACCAGCAGGGCGGCCGAGGACAGTCGGACCTCCGGCAGGTTGGGTGCCAGGTCGGTCATCACGGCCTGGAACCGCTCCTGCAGCTGGTGCTGGAGGCGCTCGACGAGGTGGGCGAAGCCCTCCCCGAACTGGCGGGAGGCCAGCTCGCCAGCCACCTCGAGCTGCCGACGGAATCGGGAGGCGAACAGGTCGAGCTCGTCGAGGCTCGCGACCTCGGCCAGGTCCTTCTTCGCCCGGGTGAACGGCTGCAGGACCAACCCGCGGATCCGCATCTTCAGCGGGGCGACCTCCGTGAGCGCCATGGAGACGGCGTCGTCGAACCGGCGTTCGAGGTCCAGGATGTTCGCGTCGAGCTGCCGACGGAAGGTGTGCAGCTGCTCGGGGTCGGAGAGCAGCTGCTGACGGACCTGGACCTCGGCCCTGGCCATGTCGGTGGCGCGCACGATTCGTTCGGCGGCGTCACGTAACGTCTCCTGCCCGGCGCTCGCCGAGAGGTAGTTCTCGATGTCGCGCAGCAGGCGGTCGGCCCCGGAGCGCTTCCAGAGGTCGATGTCGTCGGTCTGGCGGGCGTTCCAGGCCTCGAGCGCGCACACGGGGTACACACGGACCTCGCCGGCCCGTTTCGCGTTGCGGGACGCCTCGACGATGCGGTTGCCCACGTAGTCGAGCACCGCGGTGCGGGTCTCGGGGTCGTGGAAGTGCTGCGGGTACATGTTGCAGACCAGGAAGGTCTTCTTGAGGTCACGTGCGACGACCTGCTCGAGGAACCCCAACTCGGTCGCACCCACGGTCGGGGGCGACAGGAACAGCACCACACCGGCGTCGACGACGTCGAGCTCCTGCAGGGTGCGTTCGGTGTAGACCTCGTCGGCCTCCGCGTCGTCGAGGCCCGGTGTGTCGATCAGGCGGGTCCCGTTGCGCAGGAACCCGACCGGCACCTGCTGCTCCACGAAGGTGACCCCGAGCTGGTTGTTGGGGTTGGCCTTCTGGGAGGTGAAGGTGTGCACGTCCTCGACCGCGACGTGCTTGACCGAACCGTCAGCGAAGTGCACCACCGCCTCCGGGTCGTCGCCGTAGGAGACGTACACCGGGACCGCGGTCTCCGGGGTGACGTGCATGGACGAGACCTCGCGACCGATCAGGCCGTTGAGCAGGGTCGACTTGCCCCGCTTGATGAGCCCGAAGATGCCGACGGTGAACTCGGTGGACTGCAGGTCGCGTCGGACCAGGGCGAGCTCGCCCGCGATCAGCGAGTCGGACTCGCTGCTGCCCTCGACCTCCAGGCCACGACGTTCCTGGAACCGGCTCCAGACCTCCTCGACCTGGCGCAGCGCGGACAGCAGTGACTCCCGTTCGACGTCGAACGAGTCGAGGAACTCCGCCACTGGTTCGCCTTCCAACGTCGTCGACCCGCGCACGAGCGCGCGCGTCCCTGCATCCCATCGACCGCCACCCCCACCGGCTTGAGGTCCCGCGCGGTCACGCGTGCCGGAGACACACGACCGGTGCGGTCGACGCTCGCGGCGCGCGGCCGGGCCACCCGGGCCGGCCCGCCGTGGTCGGGCCGCGATGTCGAGCCGCGGTCAGGGCTCGAGCAGGTGCGCGACGCCCTCTGGGTCGATCCGCACGGCGCCGCGCTCGACGAGCGCGTCCAGCGTCGCCCGCGTGGAGGCCTCGGCGGCGTCCCACAGCCGGCGATCGACCTCGGCGTAGATCGTCTCCACCAACGCCCGGGGCCCACGGGCACCGGCGGCGAGCAGGGCGAGGATCTGCCGCTCCCGGTAGCTGCGGTGCTCGAGGTAGTAGCGGATGACCGCGCTGGGATCCTCGCGCAGGGCCGGGCCGTGGCCGGGGTAGAGCACATCCGGGCCGAGGTCGAGCACGCGCCGCAGCGAGGTGAGGTAGGCGTTCAGGTCGCCGTCGGGTGCGGCCACCACCGACGACCCCCGGCCGAGCACGTGGTCGCCGGTCAGCAACGCGCCACTGCCGAGCCGCAGGGCGATGTGGTCGCGGGTGTGGCCGGGGGTCGCGACGACCTCGACGTCCAGGCCGGCCAGACCGATCCGGTCGCCGTCACCGACCGTGGCGGTCGACGGGACCGCCACCTCCCCCGCGCGCGCGACCACCTCGACCCCGTGGGCCCGGCCCCACGCGGCGGCCGCCTCGGCATGGTCGAGGTGGTGGTGGGTCACCACGATGGCGCGCACGGCCGCGTCCCGGGCTGCGATCGCTTCGTCCACCCGCTGGCGGTGGTCGGGGTCGTCGGGACCGGGGTCCACGATGAGCACCTCACCGGTGCCGGGGGCGCCGACGAGGTAGGTGTTGGTGCCGTCGAGCGTCATCGGTGACGCGTTGTCTGCGAGGACGCGGACCACGACCTCATCGAGCGCGGTGGTCCGCGCCAGCCCACCGAAGGCCGGCAGGTCCCAGCCCCGACGCGGATCCTCGGGTGCGGGACCCGGATCCGACACACCGGATGGACCGGGTGCACCGGCACCGGTCATCGCCGACACCGGCGTGGGACGCCTGGTGGGATCGGTGCCTGCCTGCTCGGGAGCCATGGCCCCACGGTAGGCCGGCGCGGGACCACGGCGTCGCTCGGAGACGAGACGGGTGCCGGGCTCATGCGGAGGGAGCCCGGGACCCGGGGCCTGATCGCCAGGGGAAACGATCGAGGCAGCCGACCGACGGAGCGACCGGCGAGACCACCAGGGAGAGTGGTCAGGAGCGGCGGCATACTGGCGGAGGTCGCGAACCGGTGGCGAACCACCGAGACGCGCAGCATGCCGCCGCTGGTATTGGGTTGTCGTCGGAGGTTCGCCGGCGGCCCAGGTCGGGGATGGGTCGTCGCCGAGCGATCCCGGAGCGATGCGCGCAGGCCGGACGACCCGGGGGCACGGCCGCCTATCGGGGTGCCCGACCCATCCGCACCCACCACCCCAGCGGGCTCAGATGACCTCGGGCGCGTCCCCGTCGGGGTGTTGGACCATGACCTGGCCGTCGACCCGCACGACGGTGGGCTGGATCCGTCGCTGGTCGACCCGTCCCTCCCGGGCCGCGGCGAGCAACCGATCGACCGTCGGGAAGGTGGCCAGGTCCCGCAGGTTGCGCCGCGTCGGGTAGATGACGTTCACCTCACCGGCCGCGTGCGCGTCCAGAGCCTGCTGGGGGCTCAGCCACCGCAGGCTGGTCGTCTCCACCTCGTCCTCGGCCGCCTGCTGTGTCGGGGGCAGAGCGGCGACGAGGAACCGGGTGTCGAACCGCTTGTGCTGGCCCTCGGGCGTGACCCACCAGGACCACAGCGCCAGGGCGCCGAGGTCGAGCACGAGCCCCTCGGCCTCGAGCCACGGCCGCCAGTCGAACCGCTCGTCGCGGCTGGCCAGCCGGCGACGCGCGTCGACGAACGAGGGTCGGGCCAGGACGTCGGCGGTGAGTCGCCGGCCGTGCTCGTCGCGGGCCAGCAGCACCCCCGCCTCCTCGAAGCACTCCCGGACCGCGGCGGCGAGCAGGCCGAGCGTCGTGGCACGGTCCGGCGCGCCCAGCAGGGGCTGCCACTCGGCGAGGTCGGCGCCACGGTGGCGCGCGGCCGGCAGCTCGCGGTCCTGGACGTCGACCTTCCCCCCGGGGAACACGAACGCACCCCCGGCGAAATCGGAGTCGATGTGGCGCTCGAGCAGGCACACCTGCAGCGCCCCGTCGTCGCCATCGCGGACGAGCACCACCGTCGCCGCGTCGACGGCCGGCGGCGCGGCGGTGCTGTGCGCCGCCGGATCCGGCATCGCGGGCATCACCCGACCCGGGTGCAGATCGCCTCGACCTCGACCGGGGAGTCGAGCGGCAGGACCGACACGCCGACCGCGGAGCGGGCGTGCACGCCGTGGTCGCCGAGGACCTCGCCGAACAGGGCGCTCGCCCCGTTGGCGACGAGGTGCTGCTCGTGGAAGTCCGGGGTCGACGCCACGAAGACGGTCGCCTTGACGATCCGCAACACATCGAGCCCGCCGACCGCGGAGGCCGCGGCCGCCAGGACGTTGAGCGCGGCGAGGCGTGCGAGGGCTGCTGCCTCGTCGGTGTCGAGCGCGTCACCGACCTTGCCGGTGGCCTGCAGGGCGCCCCCCACGATGGGCAGCTGTCCCGCGGTCAGCACCAACTCCCCCACCTGTGCCACCGGCTGGTACGCGGCGGCCGGGGCGGGGACGTCCGGCAGGACCAGGCCGAGGGCCTCGAGCCGCTGCGTCGGGGTGGTCATCCCTCGTCCGCCAGAGGTCGCTTGAAGTAGGCGACGTTCTCGGCGACACCGACGAGTTCCCACCCGTCGCTGCCCCACTGGTTCAGGATCTGCTGCAGCGCGTGGCTGATCAGGGGGGCGGTGGCGTACTCCCAGCGGGTCACGGCGACTCCTTGGATCCCAGGCATCGACGGGGGAACGCCCGTCGGGCTCGCCTTGGTAGCGCACCGACCCGGCCGGCACCAAGCCGACCGTGCCGCTCACACGGCCGTGGCGACCTGCGCGTGGCGCTCGATCAGGGGCCGTCGGTCGGTCTCGCCGAGCCCACCCCACACGCCGTAGAGCTCGCCCTCGACGATGGCGTACTCCCGACAGGCACGGACGGCAGGGCAGCCCTGACAGATCGCCTTGGCCTTGGCCTCACGGGCCAGCCGTTCGCGCTTCGGCTCGAACCCGTTGGGCCCGAAGAACAGCGCCGCATCCTCGCCCCGGCAGCGGGCATCCCCGTCCCAGCCGTCCGAGACGTCGATCAGGGCGGTCCGCAGGACCCTGGGTCCGGACGGAGCGGTCGCGGTGTTGTGCGTCGCGTCCATCGGTGACGACACCCCCTGGTGCGGCGCTCGGCGTGTGTGGCGTTCCTCCGAGCCGGAACCGTATGGCGACGGGTGGCGTCTGACTAGACCCCGAGCGCTTGCTGTCCGCAAGCACCCCTGGGGGTGGTCAGGCGTCGCTCGCCGCGGGCGCGGCGTCCGCGTCCGCCGGCTGGAACGGCTCCACGAGGACGAGCGGGCCGTCCACGGCGTGGACCCGGACGGGGGTGCCGACCTTGGCGCGCTTGGTCTCGCCGGTCCAGCGCGCCCGCCACAGGGCCCCGTCGATGTACACGTGGCCCTCCGGGTTCAGCACGGATCGCACGATCCCCGGGCGACCGACGAGGTCGTCGACCGAGACCCCCTCCGGCCCGGCCTGCGCCCGCAGGATCGTCGTCATCACGAAGACGAAGAACACGAAGGCCGTGATGGTGGTCGCGGCGATCAGCCAGCCGTTGAGGGCGAGCGCCGGCGAGGCGTAGAAGTTGAGGCTGCCGACCACGAAGGCGACGGTCGCCGCGAGCGTGACCGGCCCGAACCCGGCGATCGCGGTGTCCACCGCGTAGAGGATCAGCCCGAGCACGACGAGCGCCACCCCCCACCAGACGATCGGGAGCACCGTCAGCCCGAAGGCGCCGATGCCGGCGGTGATGATGCCGGCCAGACCCGCCACCCCGAACCCGGGCTGGAACACCTCGAACAGCAGCATCCCGAGCCCGACGACCATGAGCAGGTAGATGAAGGGCGCGGTGGTCGCCGCGTGCAGGATGCGGCGGATCAACCCGAGCGAGTGGAACCGGACCTCGACCTCGTCACCTCGGATCCGCAGGGTGGAGTCGCCGGCGCTGGTCGCGACGGTCACCCCGTCGAGGTCGACGAGCAGCGGCTCGAGGTTCTGCGCCGTCAGGCTCACGACGCCGGCGTCGACGAGGTCCTCGGCCGGCACCTGCTCGGTCAACAGCCGCTCGGCGAGATCCTCGTCGGCGCCGATGGCCTCGAGGAACGCCGCGGTGCGCTGCGCCACCGGGTACTCCCCGGCCGTGTCCGCGAGATCCGCGGGGTCGAGGGGGCCGACCGTCGCGTCGGCGGCGACCGAGCGGATGTCCGCGGCGAGCCACACCAGGCCGGCGGCACCGGCCGCCTGCGCGCCGGTCCCGAGCGGACCGAGGGCCACCGCGATCGGCACCGTGGAGTCCTCCATCGCGCGCAGCAGCTCGTCGAGATCGACCGACACCCCGCCCGGGGCGGAGAACTGCAGCACGACCAGCTGCGAGCCCTGCTCCTCCGCCAGCGCGATGATGTCACGGATCTGGGCGGAGACCGGAGGGTCCAGGAACCCCTGCCGCAGCGCCAGGATCTCCACGACGCGGTCGCCGAGCTCCGGATCGACGTCCTGCGCCAGCAGGGTGGCCGCCCCGGCATCGCCGAGGTCGGTGCGCTGGTCCGACGGGCTGGCCACGGCGATGGAGGCGACCATCGCGAGGACCAGCAACGCGAGCACGGACACGGCCAGGGAGCGGCGCGCAGCCGCGATGAGTGCAGACATGCGGGCGAGGGTACCGACGGTGCCGCAGGGCCCCGCGCCCCGGCCCGCCGCGCGCACGCGCGTCCGGGGCGGACCGACGGCCACCTCCCCGCGCGCCCACACCGGTGACGGTCGGGACGCCCGGACGGTCGATCCCGCGGCGCCGAAGGACCGTGGCCGCCCGCCTAGGATCGCCACGATGGCCGATGCCGACGACCCCACCCCCCACCCCGCCCCCGGGGGGGACGCCGAGCTGTTCGCATCCAACGTCCTGATCGTCACCGGCAAGGGTGGGGTGGGCAAGACGACCGCCGCCGCGTCCCTGGCGCTCGCGGCGGTCGCCTCCGGGCGGCGGACGCTGCTCGTCGAGGTCGAGGGGCGGCAGGGGTTCAGCCGCACGTTCGGGACCGCGCCCTGGGACTACCAGGAGCGGGAGTTCCGGCCCGGGCTGTGGGGCGCGTCCCTGGACGCGGCCGAATCGGTCTACGAGTACCTCGAACTCTTCTACGGCCTCAAGCGCGTCCAGTGGGTCATGGAACGGTCCAACGCCCTGGACTTCGTCACGACCGCGGCACCGGGGCTGCGTGACCTGCTGCTGATCGGCAAGATCTACGAGATCGAGGGCCGGCGACGCAAGGACGGACGGCGGGCCTACGACACGATCATCGTCGACGCGCCGCCGACCGGACGCATCCTGCCCTTCCTGCAGGCGCCCGAGGGTGTCACGGAGATCGTGCGGGTCGGTCCGATCCGCCGGCAGGCCGGGCAGATCAAGCAGATGCTCACCGACCCCCACCGGGTCCGGGGTGTCATCGTGACCCTGCTGGAGGAGATGCCGGTCCGCGAGGCGAGCGAGGGCGTCGTCGCCCTGCGTGACGCCGGGGTCGCGGTCGGCCCGGTGCTCGCGAACCAGGTCGTGATCCCGCGGCTGGATGCGGACGGGCTCGCCCTGGTGGAAGCTGCCGGCGCGGACGAGCTTCGCCGCCGGGTCGAGGACACCGGCGCACGCATGTCGGGCCGGACCGCCGAGCTCAGCCTCGGCGTCGCGGCGGCTCACGTCGACCGCGTCGCGCACCAGGAACGCCTCAGGACCGAGCTCGCTTCGAGCGCCGACGTGCCCGTGCTCGCCATGCCGCTGATGGCGGGTCGCACCTTCGACGCGGACGATCTGAGCGTGCTCGCAGACGTGCTCGCGCTGCAGGTCGGTGAGGACGGCCCCCACGCGGAGGACGCCTTCGACGAGGAGACGCTGGCCACGGTGACCCGTGGCGTACGACCCGAACGCGCGGGTGCCTCGTGAGCCGCGCCGACCTCGACGACGCCCGCGCGCACGACCTCAGTGGCGCGGTCCGCGACGCCCACGTGCTGGTGACCACCGGCGCGGGCGGGGTGGGCAAGACGACCACCGCGGCGGCCCTCGGGGTCGCCGCCGCGCGGGGCGGCCGCCCCCCCCGCGGTGTCACCCAAGCACACGCCCCCCCGCGCGCCGCCGCGCGGGGGGGGGGGCCCCCCCCCGCCCCCCCCCCCCCC
>JAFIEQ010000105.1 GCA_020832455.1 Nitriliruptoraceae bacterium | reverse complement strand
CCCGGGGGGCTGCCCGTCCGCTCTGCCGCGGGGGCGCCCGGTTCGGGCGCGCAGCGGGAGGCTACTGCCCGGCGTGTGGCCGACCGTCGGGGCGAGGTCGCCGGGCCGCTCAGTTGGTGCGGGCGTCCCGTGCGGCGCGACGAGCCTTGCGGTGCTCACGCTTCTCCTCGAAGCGGGTGGCCTGCGCGTCGAGCCCCTCGAGGAAGGTCGCGAGCTCCTCGCGACGACGCTCGGCCTGCTCGTCGAGGCCCTCGAGCTCGAACACCTTCCAGTGCCGCAGCAGGGGCCACACGATCTCGTCGTGGTGGATCCGCAGGTCGTAGATCCCGGCGTCGGCGATCTGAGCCGACTTGCGCATGAAGTTGTGCATCCCGGCGCCGGGCATCTCGAAGCCGACCACCTCGTCGACGATCGCCTCGAGCGCCGCGGAGGGGTCGACGTGCATCGCGGCACCCAACATGTCGCGGTAGAAGCGCATGTGGAGGTTCTCGTCCTTGGCGATGCGCGCCATGATCCGGTCGGCGATCGGATCCTGCGAGTACTTGCCCGTGTTGCGGTGGCTGACCCGGGTCGCGAGCTCCTGGAACGCGACGTAGGCCATCCCGGTGAGCGTGCCCTTGTTGTCGTGGTCGTAGCCGGTCTGCACCTGCGCCATGCGGGCACGTTCCATCTCGTAGGGGTCGACGGCCCGGGTGACCACGAGGTAGTCGCGCAGGACGATGGAGTGGCGCCCCTCCTCCGCGGTCCAGCGGTGGACCCAGTTGATCCACGCGCCGTCCCCGTGGCCGAACATGGCGTGGATCTCACGGTGGTAGGACGGCAGGTTGTCCTCGGTCATCAGGTTGACCTCGAACGCGATCTGGGCGACACCGGTCAGCCGCGCCTGGTCCGGGGTCCACGGGTCGGTGTCGAAATCGCGACCCATCGAGTACGGCACGAAGTCGTGGGGGAACCACTCCTCGGCGATCTTCTCGTGCGCGTTGAGCTGGGCCTCGGCGACGGGTTCGAGCTCGGCGAGCAGCTGCTGGTCGGACATCCGACGGCGGGTGGCGGTGGCCATGAGGCGTCCTCGGTGGTGCGGCGCAGCCCCCGGACCCACGACGGACCCGAGGTACGCCACCTACGGTAACGAAACTTACGCACCCGTAGCAATGGTCTCGTCGGTCCGCACGGCCGGAGGGTCCGTCGCCGAACGTCCCGCGCGCGACGATCAGAACCCATGCCCCCGACACCGGTTCGTGCGAGAACCGGTCGACTCCCGCACCACTGCTCGCACGCAACGGGTCAGAACCGATGGCACGACACCGGTGCGTGCGAGAACCGGTCGACCCCTCCACCACTGCTCGCACGCCGACCGAGCGCCGATCCGGCGCGGTGGATCAGCCGGCCAGCGACTCGAGCGCGGCGATCCGCTCCTCGAGCTCCGCGATCGCGACGAGGACCCCCTCGCGCTTGTCGCGCTCGGCCTGGACCACCGCGGCCGGCGCCCGCTCCACGAACGAGGCGTTGGCGAGCTTGCCATCCACCCGGGCGAGGTCGGCCTGGGCGGCGTCGAGTTCCTTGCGCAGCCGTGCCACCTCGGCGGCGACGTCGATCAGCCCGGTGAGGTCCACCTGCGCGGACCCGGCCGCGAACCGGATCGTGGAGGTCCCCGGACGGTCCTCGACCGCGTCGATGGTGGTGACCTGCGTCAGGCCCGCCAGCGACGCGATGAGCGCCGCCTCGGCATCGATCAGGCTGCGGGTCTCGCAGGCGACGGCCACGTCGAAGCGCTTGGAGCGCGGGATGGAGTTCTGCGAGCGGAACCGGTTGGTCTCGGTGACCAGGCTCTGCACCGTGGCGAAGGCCTGCTCCGCCTCCGGGTCGGCCAGCGAGGTGTCCGCGGTCGGCCACGACGCCGCCATCAGGGAGGCCGAGCCGCCCGCGGCGCCGGTCAACGCCCGCCACAGCGCCTCGGTCACGAACGGCATCAGCGGGTGCAGCAGGCGCAGCACGTCGTCGAGGACGTTCGCGAGCACCTGCTTGGCGACCTGCGCCGCTGCCTCGTCGTCGCCGTAGATCCGGACCTTGACGGCCTCGAGGTACCAGTCGGCGAGCTCGTCCCACAGGAAGTGGTACAGCCCGCGGGCCACGACCGGCCAGTCGTAGCCGGCGTACCCGGCGTCGACCTCGCGGTGCACGGCCTGCAGTCGCGACAGGATCCAACGGTCCTCGAGCGCGAGCACGTCGCGGTCGGGCAGGACCCCGGGCCGGATGCCGTCGAGGTTGGACAGCGCGAACCGCCCGGCGTTCCACAGCTTGTTGGCGAAGCGCTTGGTGCCCTCGACCCACTCCTCGGCCAGCGGGACGTCGGTACCCGGCGCCGCGGAGCGCAGCAGCGCGAAGCGGGTCGCGTCCGCGCCATAGCGCTCGATCAGGTCGAGCGGATCGATGACGTTGCCGAACGACTTCGACATCTTCTTGCCGTGCTCGTCGCGCACCAGCCCGTGGTTGTGCACGGTGCGGAACGGCACCTCGTCGGTGAACCACAGCCCGATCATCAGCATGCGCGACACCCAGAAGGTGTTGATGTCGTAGCCGGTGACCAGCGTCGAGGTCGGGTACCAGGTGTCCAGCTCGGGTGTCGAGGTGTCCGGACCCTCCCAGCCGAGCGTGGCGAACGGCCACAGCTGACTGGAGAACCAGGTGTCGAGTACGTCCTCGTCCTGGGTCCAGCCGGGCTCGTCGATGTCGGTACGGCTGACCCGCACCTCGCCGTCGGGTCCGTACCAGGCGGGGATCCGGTGGCCCCACCAGATCTGGCGCGAGATGCACCAGTCGTGGAGGTTGTCGAGCCAGTCGAGGAACCACTTGGTCTGGTTCTCCGGCACGAACACCGTGCGGCCGTCGCGGATCGCCTGCGCGGCCTTGTCGGCCAGCGGTCGCATGGAGACGAACCACTGGTCGCTCAGGCGTGGCTCGACCACCGTGCCGCAGCGCGAGCAGTGTCCGACCGGGTGCAGGTGCTCGTCGACGCCGACCAGCAGGCCCAGCGCGTCGAGCTCGTCCTTGACCTGCCGGCGGGCCTCGAAGCGGTCGAGCCCGGCGAAGCGCTCCCCCACCACCTCGGTCAGGACCGCGTGCTCGTCCATGATGTCGATGACGTCGAGGTCGTGGCGCAGCCCGATCTCGTGATCGTTCGGGTCGTGGGCGGGGGTGATCTTCACCGCACCCGAGCCGAACTCCGGGTCGACGTAGTCGTCGGCGACGACCGGGAAGGTCCGGTCCTGGAACGGGTGGCGCACCCGGCGCCCGACCAGCGCCGTGAAGCGCTCGTCGTCGGGATGCACCGCGATGGCGGTGTCTCCGAGCATCGTCTCCGCGCGGGTGGTCGCGACCTCGAGGTGCTCGCCGGTGTCGTCGCCCGCGTCGTCGACCAGCGGGTAGCGGAAGCGCGCGAGTTCACCGGGCGTGTCCTCGTGCTCCACCTCGATGTCGGACAGCGCCGTGTTGCACCGCGGGCACCAGTTGATCAGGCGGTTGCCGCGGTAGATCAGCCCCTGCTCGTGCAGGGAGACGAAGACCTCGCGCACCGCGCGTGAGCGGCCCTCGTCGAAGGTGAAGACCTCCCGTTCCCAGTCCGCCGAGGCGCCGAGGTGGCGCAGCTGCCGCAGGATCGTGCCGCCCGCCTCCTCCTTGAACGCCCAGACGCGCTCGAGGAAGGCCTCGCGGCCGAGCTCGTGGCGGTCGGTGCCCTCCGCCGCGAGCTGCTTCTCGACCACGTTCTGGGTCGCGATCCCCGCGTGGTCGGTCCCCGGGATCCACACCGCGTTCCTGCCGAGCATCCGTTCCCGGCGGATGATGACGTCCTGGATCGTGTTGTCCAGGGCGTGCCCCACGTGCAGCGAGCCCGTCACGTTCGGCGGCGGGATGACGATCGAGAACGGCTCGCCCTCGTCGTCCGGCTCGGCGTGGAAGAGTCCGGCGGCCTCCCAGTCGGCGTAGAGGGCCGGCTCGGTCGCCGCCGGGTCGTAGGCCTTCGGCAGGTCGGTCGAGGACGTCGAGGCGGACGTCCGGTCGGACTCTGACATCAACGGCTCGATCGGACGCAGGGTCGGGGAGGGGCGCGAGCCTACCGCCGGGCACCACGTGCGATCCGTGGCGCGGCCCGACCGCCGGCGCTCAGTCCAGCGTCGTGCCCTCCCAGACCAGCCCGGCCGCGGAGCCGGCGTCATCCACCCAGACGACCGGTTCGTCGGCTCCGTCGGCCCCGACCAGCAGCAACCGACCGGCGGAGTCGGCGAGGACAGCGACCGCGCCCTCGGGGTGCAGCACCCCGTCGTCGATGCGGTACCCCTCGGGCGCCTCGGTCTCCCACACCACCGCGTCCGTGTCGGTGCGTCGCGCCTCGATGCGCCCATCGAACGGGCGAGCGTCGATGCGGATCGTGTCGACCTCGGCGAAGTCGACGTCGTCGCGCTGCGTGCGCTCACGCCCATCGGCGGGATCGATCCAGCGCAGGTCGGCGCCGCCCGGCGACCACGTGCGGATCACGATGCCCTCCGCGTCCCAGGCGACCACCTCGAGCCCGTCGGGGTCGCACCGCAGCTCTTCGACCGCTCCGTCGGGGCGGGCGACCATCAGGCAGCCCCGCTCGGCGTAGTCGACCCACGCGACCGCGCTCGGCGGCTGGGCCGGCGAGGTGGCGGTCAGTGGCTCGAGCGCCGGAGGGCGGGCGATGCCGAAGACCAGCACCGCCACGGTCACCCCGATGACCAGGATCGCGGCCACGACGAGCGCCATCGGCTGGCGCCGCACCTCGGTCGGCTCGGGTGGCTGGGTCGGTCCGGTCGGTCCGGTCGGTCCGGTCGGTCCGATCGGTCCGGTGGGGGTCGCCTGCTCGGTCCCGCTCATCGTGCCACCTCCTGGTGGGCCCGTCCGGTCCCCACCGCGAGCAGGACCAGGAGCAGTCCCACGAGCAGCAGGGTGGCGGGCGCGCCGATCCGATCACCGAACACCTCGAACACCAGCTGCGGCACGAGCACAAACGCGCCCAGCGCGCCGACGGCGAGCATGTGCAGCACGTCGGTGCGGATCGCCAACGCCACGAGCGCACCGGCCACACCGATCCCGATCGCCAACACCACGGTGCGGGCATCGCTGAACGAGGCGCCCTGCACGCCGATCAACACGAGCGCGCCACCGGTGAGCTCGGCGGTGCGGCGGGGCGTGAGCCACCCGCCGCGTCCCAGCACCAACCAGACCCCACCGACCGCGGCGGTCACCACGCCGTACCACAGCGAGCCGGGGCGCAGGTCCGGCAGATCGAGGCCCTGCAGGACCGTGAACAGCGACGCGAGCAGCAACGCCACCTGCGGCAACAGCCGCGGACGGGGCAGGTAGCTGACCGCGGCGGCGGCCGTGGCCGCCAGCCCGACCAGTACCAGGGCCGGCGACGTCGCGACGTCGACCACGTCCCGCAGCAGCACGGACGCGGTCCACGCCGTTCCCGCGACCGCCAGGGTCGACAGCACGGACACGAGCCGGTCCATCGCCGCGCCGGAGGCGCGCCGCAGCCCGAACGCCGAACCGGCCAGGATCACGGTGACCAAGCTCGCCAGCGCCAGGCGTGCCCCGGGGACCAGCTCCCGCCAGAGCTCGTCGAGGATCAGGGCCAACGCCCCGACGGCCAGCGCGGCGCCGAGGTAGCCGATCGCCTCCGCCGCGCGGCCGCCCCCCCCGCGGGCGGGCCCGCGACCGGGCGACGCCGCGGCGGTGGCGGTCGCGGCCCCGGCTGCCTCGTCGGCGGACCTCGGCGCGGTACCGGCGCCGTACATCGACTGTCCAACGGGCGTCGGATCGGCTCGCTCGTGATCGACGATCGCGCGCCCCTGCTCCGCACTGATCACCGCCGCTCCGACCCAGCGATCGACCGCTCGCTCGACCCAGCTCGTGTCCGTCATCTGCGGTGCTCCCTGTGGTGACTGGACCGAACCTTCGCACGTGCCACCTCGGCACGGAATGGGGGAAGGGCCCTACCCGCCCCCAGGGGGTCGCCCACCGCCGGAGATCGACCCCGAGGAGGCAGCGATGGGGCTCGTTCAGGTGGTGTTCCGCGCGCAGCCTCCCCTCGTCACCGACCCGCTCGCCGGCCGTTCACCCGGTGTCCGTAGCGTCCGCCGCATCGGACCTCCGACCGGGGTCCGACGACCGACCGAGGAGGGTGCTCGATGCGCCTGTTCACCCGCGCGCGGACGACCGTCGCGCTCACCGTGGCTGCTGCCCTGATCCTCGCTGCCTGTGGCGGCGAGACGGACGAGCCCGACGACGGCGACAGCGTCGCCGCCGAGGAACCAGACGACGACTCGGGCGACGCCGACGCCGACGAGGCGCCGGATGAGCCCGAGGAGGTCCCCGAGGGTGACATCGAGGTCCCGGTGTGGATCGCCTTCACGGACTACCGCCTCGACTGGGCCCGTGACGTCGCCGCCTCGTTCAGCGACCAGGTCGACGGGTACACGATCACCGTCCAGGGCTACGACAACTACGAGGCGCTGTTCGACGCCACGCTGCTGGCGGTCGACCAGGGTGGACAGCCGGCGATCGTCCAGTACTTCGAGGCCGCGACCACCGAGGCGCGTGACGCGGTATCCGGGTCCGGCGAACCGCTGTTCGCCTCCGTGGAGGACCGGATCGCCGGACGCGACGAGATCCTGGGCTTCCCGGTGATCCTCGACGACGTCGTCGACGCCGTGCAGGACTACTACACCATCGATGGCGAGTTCTCCTCGATGCCGTGGAACTCCTCGTCCGCGATCATGTTCTCCAACCGCACGCTGATGGAGGAACTCGGCATCTCCGACATCCCGGAGACCTGGCAGGACCTCGAGGCCGCCTGTGAGACGGTCATGAGCGCCGACGACGCCCCGAGCGCGTGCGTCACCTGGCCGAACCACGGCTGGTTCACCGAGCAGCAGATCGCCCTGCAGGGCGGCCTGCTGGCCAACAACGACAACGGCCGGGCCGACCGGGCGGACGAGGTCAACCTCGACGGCGAGGAGATCACCGACTTCATCCAGTGGTGGGCGGACATGAACGCCGCTGGCTTCTACACCTACTCCGGCACCCAGCGGGACTGGGACGGCGCCTACAACGCCTTCGCCTCCCAGCAGGTGCCCTTCGTCTGGTACTCGTCGTCCGACACGACCCTGCTCACCGAGGAGGGCGAGAACGGCGGCTTCGAGGTCGAGGCGTCGTTCCTGCCCTTCAACGCCGACCGTCCCGACGGTGGTGCGCTGATCGGTGGCGCGACGCTGTGGCTGACCGAGGGCCTCGAGAGCGACGTCGAGGACGTCGCGCTGGCCTTCCTCCAGTACTTCAACAACCCGGAGAACGCTGCGGACTGGCACAAGGTGACCGGGTACATCCCGATCACCAACGCTTCGATCGCGCTGCTCGAGGAGGAGGGTTGGTTCGACGACAACCCGAACTCCGCGGTGGCCTCCGCACAGCTCGACGCGGCGCCGGACACGCCGGCCACGGCCGGGGTCCTGATGGGCAACTTCGTCGCGATCCGGGACGTCGTCACCGAGGCGATCGAGGACATCCTCGTCAACGACCTCGACGTGGCCGAGCGGCTGACACAGGCCGACGCCACGGCCCAGCAGTTGCTCGAGGAGTACAACCTCCTCGTCGCGAACTGACCGTCGCTCGGGGGCCGGGACCGGCGGCAGGTGCCGCCGGTTCCCGCCCGTCGATCACGGGCATCTGAGTCCCCCCCGCCGCGGCCGGCGCATCGGGAGCATCCGGGAGGTTGCACGCGGGGGAACTCACCCTGCCGGCCATCATCGCGCTCTCGTTGACCACCGGGTTCGGCGCGGTCACGCTCGGTCGGCTCGGCCTCGCGGCCGGTCGCCCACGCGGGGTCGCCTTCGGCGCCGGCGCGCTCGCCGGGTTCGTCGGACCGTTGCTCTTCATGGTCCCGCTGGGCTTCTGCACCTTCGGTCCCGAGGCGGTGACCGCCGACACCCTGCTCGGCTACGGGCTGATGGCAGCCGGTGCTGGGCTGTTGCTGCGGCTCGGCTGGACCTTCCTCGACCCGGTCGCGGCACGTGCTCGCGCCGAGGCCGCGGACACCACCACCCACGGGGTGTTCAAGGGACACCCGTTCCTGCCGTGGCTGCTGCTCGCACCGACGCTCATCATCCTGGCGCTGTTCCTGTACTGGCCCGCGGGACGCACGTTGACGCTGTCGACGCGGCTGGTCCGCCTGGGGGCCCCGGGCCAGGTCGAACGCTGTGTGACCAACTTCACGGAGCTGGTCGGCCCGTCGCGCCCGGGGCTGGCCTTCACCGTGATGATGATCACCCTGGGACTGTTCGTGGCGGGCTCCTCCCTCAGCCGCCGGGCTGATGCCGCGATGCAGCGGCTGGGCGGGTACCTGTCCTCCGCGGGCGTCGCCTCCGTGCTGCTGCTGCTCTCCCTGCTGTGGACCGCCAGCTACCAGCGGGTCTACCTCGTCACGCTCATCATCTCCGCGGGGACGGTGATCATCGGTCTGGCGTTGTCGATCGGCATCGCCTACCTCGCCTACCAGCCGATCCGCGGCGCCGGGATCTACCGCACCTTCCTGATCTGGCCCTACGCGATCTCCCCGCCGATCGCCGGCCTGATCTTCTTCGTGATGTTCGATCCCTCCAACGGGATCATCGAGCACTGGCTCGGCTCGCTGTTCGGGATCGACCTCCCCAACTACCGCCAGAACGCCCAGCTCGCCCAGGCCGTGGTCATCATCGCGTCGGTGTGGAAGACGCTCGGCTACAACCTGTTGTTCTACATCGCGGGGCTGCAGACGGTGCCCGGGGACCAACTCGAGGCCGCCCAGCTCGACGGCGCGAACTCCTGGCAGCGTTTCCGCTACGTGGTCATCCCGGCGCTGTCACCGATCACCTTCTTCCTGATCGTCACCAACCTCACCTACGCGTTCTTCGACACCTTCGGGACGATCGACTACCTCACCGCCGGCGGTCCGGCCGGTCAGACCTCAGTGGCGATGTACGAGATCTACCGGGTCGCCATCCCCGGTCGTGATCTCGGCCGGGGCGCCGCGCAGTCGCTGATCCTCTTCCTCGGCGTCGTGGCGCTGACGATCTGGCAGTTCCGCTCGACGGGCAAGCGCGTCAGCTACGGGAGTTAGGGACGACCATGGCCACCGACACCACGCCCCTGACGTCGCCGACCGGCATCCGATCGGTCCCGTCGGCGCGCTCCGCGCCCAAGCGTCCCCTGCTCGGTCACCGCAAGAGTCGGGCCGACCGGTGGCCGACCCATCTCGCGCTCGGGGTGGTGTGCTTCATCGTCGCGTTCCCACTGCTCTACGCGATGATCGTGGCGACCCAGGGCAACACGGAGTTCTTCGCCAACCAGATCACTCCGGGGAACCGGCTCGGCGACAACTTCCAGGTCGTCTGGCGGGACCGCAACCTCGGTGGCTACCTGTGGAACTCCACGATCCAGGCCGTCATCATCACCGTCGGCAAGACCATCACGGCGCTGCTGTGTGGCCTCGCGTTCGTGCACCTGCGCTTCCCGTTCAAGGGGCCGATCTTCTGGCTGGTGCTGGTCACGCTGATGATGCCCACGGAGATCTCCATCCTCGCGCTGTTCCAGATCGTCGCCGGGCTCGGCTGGGCGAACTCCATGCTGGGGCTGACGATCCCGTTCCTGGCGTCGGCCACCGGGGCGTTCCTGTTCCGACAGCACTTCGCTAACCTGCCGAGCGACCTCTCGGAGGCCGCACAGCTCGACGGAGCCAAGCCGCTGCAGTTCCTCTTCAGGATCCTGCTCCCGCTGAGCTGGAACGTGATCGGGGCGCTCGCGGTGATCCAGTTCCTGTACTCGTGGAACATGTACCTGTGGCCGCTGCTGATCATCTCCGAGCAGTCGGAGCAGGTCGTCCAGATCGGGCTCGGCACGCTGCGCAACACCGGCGGTGGCCAGTCCTACGGGCCGCTGATGCTGGGCGCGGTCATCGCGTCGATCCCGCCGACGCTGGTGTTCATCGGGCTGCAGAAGCAGTTCCTGTCCGGCTTCTCCATCAACGCGGAGAAGTAGTCGGCTGAACGTCGGTTCTCGCACCGGTCGGCCGCGTGGAACGCCGCGCCGTCCGTCGGTGCGAGAAGTGGACCGCTCACCGCCACGACTCGCATCCTCGCTGGCCGGTGACGGCTGGCCGCTGGCTGCTGGCTGCTGGCTGCTGGGAACCCATCGGATCACGTCGCGGGCGACCCGACGACCGTTGCGGGGTGGGTGTTGGCGCCGCAGACGAGGACCGCGACCCGCTCGTCGGGTGCAGCCACGTAGGCGCCGGAGGTCAGCGCCGCGAGCGCCGTCGCGCCACCGGGCTCCGCCACCAACCGTGCCGTGGACCACAGCTGCTGCTGCGCGCGGCGGACGTCGTCGTCGGTGACCACCACCGCGGCCGTGATGCGCTCGCGCGCCGCCCACGCCAACGCCCCGATCCGGGGTGCGCCGAGCGCTGAGGCCGCCAGACCGGAGACCTCGACGTCGACCGGCGCCCCCGCTTCGAGCGCACGGTGCAGCGTGGCGGTCCCCTCGGTCTCCACCGCGACGATCCGCACCTCGGGCGGGCTGGCCGCGATCGCACCGGCCAGCAGCCCTCCCCCGCCACAGGCCACGACGACCGTGTCGATCCCGCCCGCATCGGCCAGCAGCTCCACGGTGGCCGTGCCCTGCCCGGCGACGACCGCCGGATGGTCGTAGGCGTGGGCCGCCAGCCGATCGCCGTCGGCCAGCAGCTCCTGGGCCCGCGCGAAGGCCTGGGCGTAGTGGCCGGCGACGACCTCGACCGTGGCCCCCAGGGCGCGGATGGGGTCGATCTTCTCGCGTGGCGAGGTGTCGGGCACCACGATCGTCGCCCGATGACCCAGCCTCGCCGCGGCCCAGGCGACCGCCAGGCCGAAGTTGCCCCCGGAGGCCGCGACCACCCCGGCGGCGGGGACCGCGACACCGGTCAGCAGCGCCGCTGCCCCACGGACCTTGAACGAACCGGTCGGCTGCAGCAGGTCGAGTTTCGCCACGACCGGCACACCGGGTGCGGCGGCCCCGTCGGGGATCCCGAGCTCGTCACGGTCGAGGGCGAGCACGGGTGTGCGCCGGATCAGCCCCGCGATACGCGCGTGCGCTGCGGCGACCTCGTCCGGGCCGACCGGGCGCACCGGGTCGCCCGGATCGCCCGCATCGTCGGACACGCCGGTCAGGCCGAGCGCTCCTGCGGCGGGTCGAGGTCACGCATCTTGCTGTGCGGGACCAGCGTCGGGTTGGTGCGCTCGCGGACGGCGGTCGCGGTGATCACGCACCGACCTACGTCGTCGCGGGAGGGCAGCTCGTACATCGTGTTGAGCAGCACCTCCTCCACGATCGCGCGCAGCCCGCGGGCGCCCGTCTGGCGCAGGATGGCCAGATCAGCGATCTCCTCCAGCGCCTCGTGCTCGAACTCGAGCTCCACCCCGTCGAACTCGAAGAAGCGGCGGAACTGCTTGGTCAGCGCGTTGCGCGGGGTGGTGAGGATGTCGACCAGCGCCTCACGGTCGAGCGGCTCCACCGACGACACGATCGGCAGCCGGCCGATGAACTCCGGGATCAGCCCGTAGCGGACCAGGTCCTCGGGGAGCACGTCGTTGAGCAGCTCCGCGACGTCCTTCTCGCGGGCGGCACGGACCTCGCCCCCGAACCCGACGCCCTGCCGGCCCTGTCGCTGCTCGACGATCTGCTCGAGGCCCGCGAAGGCACCACCGCAGATGAACAGCACGTTGTTGGTGTCGATCTGGATGAACTCCTGGTGGGGGTGCTTGCGCCCCCCCTGCGGTGGCACGGATGCGACCGTGCCCTCCAGGATCTTCAGCAGCGCCTGCTGCACGCCCTCGCCGGACACGTCCCGGGTGATCGACGGGTTGTCGGACTTGCGGGCGATCTTGTCGACCTCGTCGATGTAGATGATGCCGGTCTCGGCCTTCTTCACGTCGAAGTCGGCGGCCTGGATCAGCTTCAGCAGGATGTTCTCCACATCCTCACCGACGTAGCCGGCCTCGGTCAGCGCCGTGGCATCCGCGATGGCGAACGGCACGTTGAGCAGCTTCGCGAGCGTCTGCGCCAGCAGGGTCTTGCCCGACCCGGTCGGCCCGAGCAGCAGGATGTTGGACTTCTGCAGCTCCACGTCGTCGTTGCCGATGTTGGCGTTCGACCCGACCTGGATGCGTTTGTAGTGGTTGTAGACCGCGACGGCCAGCGCCTTCTTCGCGGCGACCTGCCCGACGACGTACTCGTTGAGGAACGAGTAGATCTCCTTGGGCTTGGGCAGCTCGTCGAGCTGCAGGTCGGAGGGCTCCGCGAGCTCCTCCTCGATGATCTCGTTGCACAGGTCGATGCACTCGTCGCAGATGTAGACGCCCGGGCCGGCGATCAGCTTCTTCACCTGCTTCTGCGATTTGCCGCAGAACGAGCACTTCAGGAGGGCGTCCCCCTCACCGAACTTCGCCATCCCTCGACCTTCGGTCGTCGATGCGTCCGCTGCGAGCCGCGGCGCTCGGCCGGCTGGCTCGCTGGATCACGTCTGGTTCCGCTGCACGTTCCCACGTCACGGTGTCACTGCACGGCGCGGCGTCCACGGGCGACGCCGGCGCGGAGCCGACGGCCACTCCCGCTCGGGCCGTCCGCTGCCCGCGGTGGGCTACGGCCCGATGGTACTGACCGGCGGTGACACACGCGCCGAGGTTCCACCGCGTGCTCCCCACCACATCGGCCGGACATCGGCGCGCATGAGGGCAGATCCGCCCGTCGAACACGCCTGCGAGCCGGCACGCCGCCGGCCGCACGCGGGTGGGCGAACTCAGCGCACCGCGCGCTGACCGGCCTTGCGGCTGGCGATGATCTCGTCGATCAGGCCGTAGTCCTTGGCCTGGGGCGCGTCGAGGATGAAGTCGCGGTCGGTGTCCTTGTCGATCTGCTCGGCGGTCTTGCCGGTCTTCTCCGCCAGGATCTCGTTGAGCAGGTCGCGCATGCGCAGGATCTCGTTGGCCTGGATCTCGATGTCGACCGACTGCCCCTCGGCCCCACCGGAGGGCTGGTGCAGCAGCACCCGGGAGTGGGGCAGCGCGAAGCGCTTGCCCGGCGTCCCCGCGGCCAGCAGGACCGCAGCGGCCGAGGCCGCCTGGCCCATGCAGATCGTCGAGACGTCGTTGCCGATGAACTCCATCGTGTCGTAGATGGCGAACAGCGCCGTGATCGACCCGCCGGGCGAGTTGATGTAGAGCGCGATGTCCTTCTCCGGGTCCTCGGACTCCAGGTGGAGCAGCTGCGCCATGATGACGTTGGCGATCTCGTCGTTGACGGGCGTGCCGAGGAAGATGATCCGCTGCTGCAGCAGGCGCGAGTAGATGTCGAACGCACGCTCACCGCGGTTCGTCTGCTCGATCACCGTCGGCACGAGGTAGTTGTCGGGGCTCGGCGAGCCGATCCCGGCCGGCGAGGCCGACGAGGTCACGGACAGGTGCTCCAGGGGGTGCTGCACGTCGTCGGCCTTCCGGATCGAGCGCAGCCCTCGAGACTGCGCGGCGTCGGGGCAGCGTACCCGTGGACGGTGCCCGGACCGACGGGCTGCGCCGCGGGCACGCAGGTCCACGCGCGTCACAGCTCGGCGGCTCCGCGCATCGCCTGGCCGGGGTCGTCCGCACGGGGCGTCGTGACAGCTCCGGGTCGACGACCCGTACGGTCGTCCACGAGGTGCACGACCGGTGCGCCACGAACGTCCGCTCCCCCACCTTTGGAGTCCCTGTGCGACACCGTGCCCTGCGCACGACGACCGTGGCCGCTGCGGCCGCCCTGGCGCTCGCTGCCTGCGCCGACGGCGACGACCCCCAGACCCTCGAGGAGCCGGGGGCCGACGACCCGGCCGTCGACGACGAACTCGATCTCGAGGACCTCGACGAGCTCGACATCGAGGACCTGCTGGGCGAGGGCGAGGACCCGCTCGCCGACATGCCCGATCCCAACGAGGACGTCGAGGACGGCGTGTTCCGTGGGGCCGGGGTCGCGCTGCCGGTCCCCGAGGGCTGGACCCTCGACCCGATGAGCGCCGCCCAGGGGCTGATCGTCGCGCTGCCCGAGGACGGCTCACAGCAGTTCATCGGCCAGGCCATCGACACCACGACGCTCGAGGAGGAGCTCACCTACGACGAGGTCGTGGAGAGCAACCGGGCGGCGGTCCCCGGCGTGGAGCCGACCACCGAGGAGGATGTCGACCTCGAGGGCGCGACCCAGGCCCGCCAGCTGCTGTTCGAGGGCGCGACCTTCGACCAGCAGCCGGACGCGACCAACGTCCTGCTGCTCGTCGCCGAGGACGGTGAGGGCCGCATCGCGGTCTTCAACTACGCCGCCGCGACCGAGGACTACGACCCGGAGCTCGCCGAGCTGCTGCTCGCGTCCGCCGGCTTCGACGCCGGGAGCGAGCCGGTACCCCCGCAGCCGGGCCCGGCGGGCTGAGCCCCGACCGACGCCTCACCGACGACGAGGCCCCGGTTCCCCTCCAGGGGGGGCGGGGGCGGGCGGCGGTGGCCCGGGGCGCCGCGGGGCGGGCCGCCGGGACGCCCCCCCACCCCCC
>JAFIEQ010000104.1 GCA_020832455.1 Nitriliruptoraceae bacterium | reverse complement strand
CCCCCCCCCCCCCCCGGGGGGGGGCTCGTCGCTGTCCGGGCCCCGGTGCCGAGGTGACCTCTGCGGTTAGGCTGACGTCCAGGATGAGCGAGCCAGGTGGATGTGGCAGCGCCGACGGACGCTGCGGACAGGATCCCGAGCGATGGTGCCAGGGACCGGGTCGAACGAGCAGGCTCGACTGATCCTCGAGACCGCGAACGACGCGTTCATCAGCGTCGACACGGACGGGACCATCGTCGATTGGAACCCGGCCGCCACGCGGATCTTCGGCTGGGAACGCGACGAGGCGCTCGGACGTCGGCTCGTCTCCACGGTCGTCCCGCCCGAGCTGCGGGAGGCGCACCTGAAGGGCTTCGACCTCCACCTCGCCACGGGGGAGAGCCGCCTGCTGTTCCGACCCGTCGAGCTCCCCGCCGTCCACCGTGACGGCCGCGAGTTGCGGATCCAGCTCACGATCTGGCCGAGCGAGACCCCGCACGGGCCACGGTTCAACGCCTTCCTACGGGACGTCACCGACACCGTCCGTCTGCACGCCTACCTCGAGGTGCTGCGGCGCATCGCGACCACCGTGAACGCGACCGATGAGCCGGAGGTCGCCACGCGCGCCGCGCTCGACGAGGTGGCCCGGTTCACCGGATGGCCCGTGGGCCACGCCTACCTGCGTGGCTGGGACGAGGAGGTCCTGCGGCCGACCGGGTGGTGGTCCGCCGGCACCGAGCAGCTGCCGGGGATCGACCCGTTCCTGGACGTGACCGCGGCGATGACCTTCCTGCACGACGGGTTGCCGGGTCGGGTCGCGGCCAACGAGAGGCCGGCCTGGATCCCGGACATGAGCCTGGACGCGAGCTGTCCGCGTCAGGGCGCGGCCTCGTCGGCGGGGCTGCACAGCGCGTTCGCCTTCCCGGTGGTCTCCGGTGACCGGGTCCTCGGGGTGCTGGAGTTCTTCTCCACCGCGGTCCAGGACGTCGACGAGGACCTGCAGGAGCTGATGCTGCAGGTCGGCATGGAGCTCGGGCGGGTCTTCGACCGGGCGCGGTGGGGGCAGGAGGCGCGCCGCGCCGACGAGCAGGAGCGGGTCGCCGAGCGGCTCCGCGAGCTCGAGGGGATGAAGAACACCTTCCTGCGTGCGATCTCCCACGAGCTGCGGACGCCGCTGACGGTGATCCGCGGCGTGTCCGAGCTCCTGCACACCCGCGACGAGGACCTGGACGCCGCCCAGCGACGCACGATGACCGAACGGTTGCTCGACCACGCGAAGCAGCTGGAGGCGTTGCTGCTCGATCTGCTCGACCTGGATCGGCTCACCCGCGGGACGCTCACCGTGCACCGCCGATCCGTCGACCCGGTCGCCATCGCGCAGCAAGTCATCGACCGGGTGGTCGCCTCGGGAGCAGGCGATGAGCGCCTCACCGTGTTGGACGTCGCGACCGACGGCATGACGGCCACGATCGATCCCGTCATGTTCGAGCGCATCGTCGAGAACCTGCTGCTGAACGCCCGCCGGCACACGCCAGGGGGGACCGAGGTCCGCCTGCGGCTGGCACGGCTCGACGGTGCGGGTCACGGTGACGGCGACGGGATCACGGTGATCGTCGAGGACGACGGCCCCGGGATCCCGGAGGACCAGCGCAGCCGGGTGCTGGAGGCCTTCGCCCGGCTCCCGGGCAGCGACGACACGGCCGGGACCGGGATCGGGCTCTCCCTGGTCGAGCGGTTCGCGGCGCTGCACGACGGCGAGGTCGTCATCGGGGCCAGCGCCAGCGGCGGGGCGCGCTTCGAGGTCCGGCTGCCCGCAGGGCCATCGGCCACCGAGCGCTGAGCCCGGTCCCGCGACGCGGGGCCAGCGTGGTTGCGTAGCGGGAGCCGCACCCAGCGCGTCGAACGCTACGCAACGCCGGGATCGGCACCCACCTGTCGCGGGCAGCGCAGCCCTCGTCGAGGGCTTCCGTCCCCGCGCCTCCCGATCCTCTCATCCTGCCGCCGTGCATCCGTGGCCCGACGGCGACCTCACCATCTCGGTCGTCCGACGAGGTGGCGATCGGTGGGGCCGTCCCGTCGGCCGCGAGCAGCGGGCTCCCGAAGGTCGGCTGGAGCAGACGGCACCTACCATCTGACCGCCTCGTGGCACCGATCGTCGGATGCCACGCGAGCCGTGGAGACCAGGATGCTCAGCCCACCGAACCGTGCCGGGTTCCACACGGTCACGCCCTATCTGATGGTCGTCGACCCCGACGCGTACGTCGCCTTCCTCGAGTCCGCCTTCGGGGCGGAGGTCACCTACCGCACCACCGGTGGGGGCGGCGGGCAGCACATCGAGTTGCAGATCGGCGACAGCCGGATCATGGTCGGCGGTGGTGGCCCCGTCGGCCAGGACCAACCGGCGGCGCTGTTCCTCTACGTCGACGATGTCGACGGCCTGCACGACGCAGCCGTCCGCGCCGGCGCGCGGAGCATCATCGAACCGGCGGACGGTGAGTTCGAGGAGCAACGTGGGGCCGGGTTCGTCGACCCGGTCGGGACCCAGTGGTTCCTCGGCCAGCATGGCCCGGCCAGTACGTCACCGGGCTGATCCGCACCGCTGCGCGTCGCGTGTCCCTCGCGCCTGCGGCGGTTGCTCCCACGTCGGTCGGGTGTCGACGAGGCGTGTCGGTGTGATCGCGCAGGCGTGGGTCCGACAGGAGGAGCTCCGCGTGGATCGTCACGCGGACCGTTCCCCGAGGTCACCGCCACGGTTGATGTCGCGTTGCTGCCAGCATCAGGGGGTGGTCCGGGCGACGCTGGCCGCTCCCAACCACTGGAGTGCCCGATGACCCTCGACCCGATCACCTGGCGTGACCGTGCCTCGCGCTTCCGCGCGATGCACGGTTCGACGCCGCTCGTGCTGCCCACCGTCTGGGACCCGTCGAGCGCCCGTGCCAGCGTGCACGGCGGTGCGACGGCGCTGACCACGAGCAGTGCGGCGATCGCCTGGGCGCGAGGGGACCGCGACGGGACGCTGTCGCGGGAGACGGCGCTCGCGGTGCACGCGCGGATCCTCGACACGGTCGAGGTGCCGGTGTCGATCGACCTCGAGGACGGGTACGGGACGACACCGGGGGAGGTCGCCGAGACGGTCGCCGCTGCGGTCGCACTGGGTGCCGTCGGGGTCAACATCGAGGACGGGCTGGATCCGGCAGGCCGACTGCGGGATCCTTCAGATCAGGCGATGCGGCTGCGTGCTGCTCGTGATGCAGCCGGACCGACCCTGTACCTCAACGCACGGACCGATCTGTTCCTCGCCCCCCGGCACAGCGCTGACGACCCGCTGCGAGGTGCGCTCGACCGCGCCACGGCCTACGCCGGAGCTGGCGCAGACGGGCTCTTCGTGCCCGGGCTCACCGACCTGCGACTGCTCGGCCTGCTCTGTGCTCGATCGGACCTGCCCATCAACGTCATGATCGGTCCCGGCAGCCCGAGCGTGGCGCAACTGGGCGACGTCGGCGTCCAGCGCGCCAGCCTCGGCCCCGCGCTCGCCGTCCGGGCGTACGCCGCCGTCGGACGTGCGGTCACCGATGTGCTCGGGGACGCGGACCACCGGCTGCCCGCTGACGTGCTCGATGTCGGGTGGTTGGACGGTGCCTCTGCCTGAGGTCCGGGTCCCTGCGGACCACGGCTCAGGGGAGCTGGTCGATCCGGTCGGGGAGTCGGTTGATCTCATGGTCGAGCGATGCCCACAGGTGCTGCACGGCGTAGGCCCGCCAGGGACGCCAGGACTCGGCTGCTCGCACCAGCGCTGCCGATGTCGACGGCAGCCCGAGCTCCTGGGCAGCGAGTCGGACGCCGAGGTCGGTGGACGGGAACGCGTCCGGGTCGCCCAGCGCCCGCATGGCGATGATCTCGACCGTCCAGGGACCGATGCCGGGCAACCGCAGCAGTTGTGTGCGCGCGCTGTCGCGGTCCGCACCTGGCCCGAGCTCGATGGTGCCGTTCGCGAGCGCGGTCACGAGGGCGCGGACGGCGACACGCCGGCTACGGGGCATGCGTAGCCGCTCGGGGTCGAGCTCGGTGAGTTGCTCGGGTGTCGGGAAGAGATGGGTGAGCCCGCCGTGCGGATCGTCGACCGGTTCGCCCAGCTCTCGCACCAGCCGCGCGGCGTGGGTCCGTGCGGCCGCGGTCGACACCTGTTGGCCGAGCACGGCTCTCACGGCGAACTCGGCCGCGTCCACCGTGCGCGGGATGCGGCGACCCGGTCCACCCGCGATCAGCGGGAGGAGTGTCGCGTCGGCTCCGAGCTGATCGTCCACGGCGACGGGATCGGCGTCCAGATCCAGCAGTTGCCGGCAGCGGCCGACGGCGGCTGTCAGGTCGCGGACGTCGGTCAGACGCAGCCGACAGACGATGTGGTCGTCGGCGGGCTGGAGCTCCACGATGCCGGACCCGAGCGGCAGCCGCAGCGTCCGTCGGTAGGCGCCGTCTCGCCATTCCTCGATCCCGGGAACGGCTGTCGCCACCAGGTGCCCCATCAGACTGTCCGGGGTGAACGGCAGCCGGAAGGGAAGGCGCAAGGTGATGGCGGTGGCGGTCTCCGTCGCCGCGCGCGTGCTCGGCGCACGGCCGCGGAGTTGGCCCGGGGTGGCCGCGAACACGGTTCGGAACGTGTCGTTGAAGCTGCGGACGCTGCCGAACCCGGCGGCGAAGGCCACCTCGCCGAAGGGCAGCGTGGTGGTCTCGACGAGCATCCGGGCCGTCTGGGCCCGATGGGCGCGGGCGAGCGCCAGCGGACCAGCCCCGAGTTCCGCTCGGAGCAGCCGCTCGAGCTGCCGTGCGCTGTAGCCGAGCCGGTTCGCGAGGCCATCGACCCCCTCGCGATCCACGACGCCATCGGCGATCAGTCGGACCGCTCGGGCGGTGACGTCGGCGCGAGGATCCCAGGCGGGCGACCCCGGACTCGCATCCGGGCGACACCGCTTGCACGCCCGGAACCCGGCCTGCTGCGCCGATGCTGCCGAGGGGTGGAACTCGACGTTGCTCGGCTTCGGCGTCATGGCGGGACAGCTCGGTCGGCAGTAGATGCCGGTGGACCGGACGGCGGTGAAGAAGAACCCGTCGAAGCGGGCATCACGGGCGCGAACTGCTCGCAGGCAGCGTTCGTGGTCGATGAACATGGTCGCAGTATCACGCGCGGGTTCCGGCGCGATGCGCAGGAACGCGACATCGCCCTCGGACGGCGCCGAGGACCGGGCGGTGCCGGTCGTGACGGTGTCCGTCGGCGCGCCCGGAGTTGGTCGCCGCTGCCGGTCGCTGCGGCTCGGGAGCGGGGTGGTCATGCGAGCAGTCCGATCCCGCGTTCGATCAACAGGCCGGCACCGAGCACGATCATGGCGAGTCCCGCGAGCGTGGTGGTGATCTGCGCGACCCGTGGGCGAGCACCGATGACGCGATCGGCCGCGAACCCGAGCGGGAGGTAGAACAGGGCGACGAGCAGGGTGAAGACACCGCCGAGTGCAGCGAGCTGCGCCGGCACCGGCCAGGTGGTGTCGGGCCGGATGAACTGCGGCAGGACCGCGAGCAGGATGAGCAGACCTTTGGGGTTCAGTCCGCTGACGAGCAGGCCGCGCCCGAAGTAGGTCCCAGCGCCGCCACCTGGTGGCTCGTCGGTCGCCGACGGGGCGATGTCGGCGCTGGTGCGCGTGATGCGGATCCCGAGGTGGATCAGGTAGGCGGCCCCGATGGCGGTGATCGTCGTCAGGGCGATCGGCGTGGCTGCGACGATCGGCCCCATGCCGACCACGACGATCGCGGTGATGAGTGCGTAGCCGGCCGTGATGCCCGCGACGGCGGGGACCACGACACGATCGCGCGCACCCGAGGCGAGTACGTAGGCCCAGTCCGGACCTGGAACGGCGATCAGCGTCGCCGCGATCGCGGCGAAGCTCGTGACGGTGGCGAGTTCCATTGCGTTGCTCCTCGGCTGCAGCAACGCTACGAGGAGTCGGCCGGGAGGTGTTCGCGTATCTACGCTGGAACGCCCGTCAGTTGGGTAGGTTCCGTGCCATGGATGAGATCGATCGGAAGATCCTTGCGGAGCTGCAGGTCGATGGTCGGCTGAGCGTGACCGAGTTGGGGGCACGGGTCGGCCTGACCGTGTCGCCGACCCATCGACGTCTCCGGGACCTCGAGGCCTCCGGTGCGATCGTGGGCTACCGCGCCATCGTCGATCCGAAGGTGCTGGGGCTCGGCTTCGAGGCGCTCGTGTTCGTCACGATGAGGCAGGAGGACCGCGCCACGCTGCTGGGGTTCGAGGAGGCAGCTGCGGCCATCCCCAACGTGTTGCAGGCGCAGCGGCTGTTCGGCGACCCCGACTACCTCCTGCGCGTCCGCACGAAGGACCTCGATGCCTACGCCCAACTCGAGGACGATGTGCTCGCGACACTTCCCGGGGTGCAACGGTTGAACTCGACCCTGGTGATGAAGAACCTCGTCATCGACCGCCCCTACCCAACCACCATCACCTGAGCATCGACGGGGAACGGGATGGCTCCTCGCCGAACGAGGGCATCACCGTGGTCTGATCCACCCTGGGTCCGATGGAGGCAGCTACCTCGGTCGTGGGCTCGGGTCCGGTGGGGAAAAATAAGGGAACAAGAAATCCTGTTTCCGAGTTCTTATGATGTGCGACGTCTCGCTCACATCCAACGACTCGGAGTCAGCCATGCCCCTCCCGACGGGCGACCACCCACACCCGCTGGTCACCGGCAGGTCGCGGTCGACGGGTCCGCATCAGGCGGGTGAGCGGTGACGGTGTCGGGCGTCCTCGCCCTGCTCGCCGTGCCGCTGGTGCCGCTGCTCGCCGCGGGCGCGATCGGTGCTCTGCGCCCGTCCGGGGACGTGGCCGCACGTTGGGCGATCCGCTCCAGCAGCGCCACGGCCGTGGCCGCGTTCGTCCTGGTCCTCGCGGCAACGCAAGATGTGGTCGAGGTCGTCCTGACCACAGGTGACGGTCGAGCCGTCGTGGGCCTGGTCGGCGACCGGGCCACCTCGGTCCTGGCGCTGCTGACCGGCGGCGTCGCACTCGTCGTGCAGTCGTTCGCGCGCCGGGCATTCGCGGGTGACCCGCGGACGACACGGTTCTTCGCGTTCGCATCCCTGCTGACATCCGCGACCGCCCTGGTGGCGACCTCCGCGACCGGATCCGGTGTCGCGCTCGGTTGGATCGTCGCCGGCGTGAGTCTGGCGGCTCTCGTCGCCCACCGGGGTGACTGGGAGCCGGCGCGGCAGGCACGTCGCCGCGTACGGCGGAGTTTCGTGCTCGGTGACACCGCACTGATCCTGGGTCTGGTGATCGCCGGGATCGTCGCCGGTGATCTCGACCTCCGTGCCACACCACAGGCAGCCACGGCGTTGGCGCAGGCCGAGGTGGCCTCGGTGGGACCGTTCGGCATCCTCGGCGTCGTGGCCCTGCTGCTCGTCGTCGCGGGCCTCTCACGTTCGGCGATCATCCCGTTCCACCGCTGGCTGCCCGCCACCCTGGCGGGGCCCACCCCCACCTCGGCGCTGTTGCACGCCGGGGTCGTGAACGGGGCGGGTGTGCTCCTCGTGCGGTTCGCCCCCATCTTCGGGGCGTCCGCCGTCGCGACCCACGTCGCGTTCGCGCTGGGCGTGACGACCGCCCTCATCGCCACCGCGGTCATGCTCATCCGGGCCGACATCAAGGGCAACCTCGTCTGGTCCACCGCAGGCCAGATGGGCTTCATGGTGGTCCAGTGCGCGGTCGGCGCGTTCGCCGCGGCGCTCTTCCACGTCATCGGTCACGGCATGTACAAGGCCGCGTTGTTCCTCGGCTCCGGCAACGCGATCTCCGCCCATCTCGAGCACCGCCGCCACCTGCACCTCGAGCCGACGATCGGGATCGCGCTGCGGCGCTCGCTGGCCCTCGTCCTCCCCGCCGCCGGGCTCGCCCTCGCGTACGCGATCATCGATCCCGACCTGGACACGACGGCAGGCATCCTCGTCATCGTCTTCGCCTGGGCGACAGGGGCGCGTGCGCTGCGCGGCTGGCTGGATGCGTCGCCGCTGGGGACCGGACCCACGGTCGCGCTCGGGGCGAGCGTCACGGGCGTCGCGTCGTTCGGCTACCTCGGCGGGCTCGCGGCCTTCAAGGGATTCGTCGACCCCGCGCTTCCCGCCGCCGCGCCAACCGCGGTCGGTACGGCGGTGCTCACGAGCACGCTCGTCCTCATCGCGATCGGCCTCGCGGGCATCCGGTTCGCGTCCGGCCACACCGGTGATGCGTTACGACGTCGGGTCTACGCCCAGCTCCTCGCGTTCAGCGCGCCCGTCCCGCCCGTGGCCCGGACAGCGCGCGGAACGCGTCAGGCGGAGCCCACCCCGGTGATGTCGCGGTCGTCCACCGAGCAGTCGGACGCCGGTTCCCGCCCCGGAGCCGGACACGAGCAGGAGGTACGAGGGTGAGCACCATCGACCACGACACGACGGGTCGTTCCGTCGGACTGCTCGCGGACGTGTCCCGAGCCAGCGATGTCGTCGCCCCGCTCTGGCCCCTGACGGCCTTCGTCGCCGTGAACCCACTCGGTGGCCTGCAGCGTTCGTCGTTCGAGGAGGCGACGCGCTCGGCGCGGCGCTGGTTCGGTGCGCGCACCCATCTCCGCCTCGAGGAGTTCCGGGCCGACCACGCCCGGGGCCGGACCACCGACACCGACCTGCGCCGGGCCATCCTGGCCACCGACCCGCGCCTCGGCACGGTCCCCGGCGTGCAGATCGACGGGCGCTCCGTCAGCCCCACGGAACTCGTCCTCCTCGATCTGTTGCACGGACCGTCGGCCCCGACTCCACGACGCGAGATGACCGCGGGCCAACGGCTCGAGCTCGGCGTGACCGACGACGCAGCCGATGCCATCGACGCCTACCTCGGCTCGTGGTGTGCGGTCCACGTCGATGAGGCCGTCGCCGCCTGGCAGGCCCCCGACCGCGACCGCGGACTGTTCGGCGCGTGGCACGCAGTCGCGTCCCACGACCGGCGTCTGACTCGGCTGGTGGGACGACGGGGCCGGGCCTGGATCGCCGAACAGCCCGAGCGGGCCGAGCACGCGCTCGACCGCGGCCTGCAGACGCTCGGCGTCGACGAGGATCGCCGCGTCGATGAGTTGCGGGCGCAGTTGGCCCGGGTCCCGGGCTGGGCCGGGTACGCACACTGGTACGACGAGTGGGCCCCGGCGGATCATCCCGGCGCAGCCTTCCGCTCGGTCGAACTCCTCGCGTTGCGTGTCACGCTCGAGGCTGCGCTCGTCGCCGACCGACACGAGCGCGCCGGCGCGGCCCCGGTCCGCGCCGAGCAGTTCGCCGACGAGCGCCACGCCGAGGCGTCGACGATCCATGCGCGTACGACCGTCGTACTCGATCGGCTCGGTGCTGCGGACGATCCCGTGATCGCGACCGGTGTCCGACAGGTCCTCGAGCTGTTCCCCGAAGATCATCGGGCCGCGGTGTGGCTCGCCGCCCAGGAGGACAACTTCCGGGACCGGCTCCTCGCCCTGATGCCGCCACGGGAGCCTGGTCCCGAGCCCCGACGGCCCGCGGCGCAGGCGGTGTTCTGCATCGACGTCAGATCCGAGGGGATGCGCCGGCACCTCGAGTCGCTGGGTGCGTACGAGACCCTGGGTTTCGCGGGCTTCTTCGGCGTCCCCATGCGTTGGCGCGGACTCGGCTCGGCCGTGGCCGAAGCACGAGCCCCCGTGCTGGTGGTGCCCCGACACGAGGTCGCTGAACGCCCCGGGATCGACCCGGACGCGTCCGCCAGCTACCTCGCACGTCGCCGGGTGGCCAACGGGGCCGCCGAGGCGTTCCACGCGGCAAAGCGCGGCGTCGGCTCCCCCTTCGCGCTCGCCGAGGCCTCCGGCTGGCTCGCGGGGCCCATGGCGGCACTGCGGACACTGGCGCCCGGCATCCGTCGCCCGGGCATCGATGGGACCGACCCGACCGAACGACCCGCCACCGCTGCGTCGGTGCGTGCCGAGCAGGACCCCGGTTCGGGCTTCTCACTCGACGAGCGGGCGCTGTTCGCCGAGACCATCCTGCGGACGATGGGGATGGAGCGCTTCGCCCCCCTGGTGGTGCTGTGCGGGCACGGCAGTCGGACGGTGAACAACCCGCACGCCTCGTCGCTGGACTGCGGTGCCTGCGGCGGCGCTCCGGGCGGCGCGAGTGCACGCGTCGCCGCGGCGATCCTCAACGACCCCGAGGTCCGCGGGCGGCTTGGGGAGCGTGGCCTGTCCCTGCCGGCGGACACGTGGTTCGTCGCCGCCGAACACGACACGGCATCGGACACCGTGACCATCCTGGACCGTGCGCTCGTCCCGGAGGGGCACCTGTCCGCGCTGACGCAACTCGAGCACGACTTCGCGATCGCTGGGCGACGACTCGCCGATGAGCGGGCCCGGCGGCTTCCCGGCGATCCGTCCAAGATCCGCGAGCGCGGTTCGGACTGGGCCCAGGTCCGCCCGGAGTGGGGCCTGGCCGGGAACGCGGCGTTCGTCATCGGGCCCCGCTCGACAACGGCTGACCTGGATCTTGCGAGTCGGGTGTTCCTGCACTCCTACGAGGCGGACAAGGACCCTGATGGTGCCGCGCTCGAGACGATCATGACGGCACCGCTCGTCGTCGGACAGTGGATCTCCGCGCAGTACTACTTCTCGACGGTCGACCAGGACGTCTTCGGTGCCGGCGACAAGACCCTGCACAATCCGGTCGGGGGGATCGGCGTGATGCTCGGCGAATCGGGGGACCTCCAGGTGGGCCTGCCTCTCCAGTCCGTCGCGGTCGGAGCTCACCGGGTCCACGAGCCTCTCCGTCTCCTCGCGGTCATCGAGGCACCGTTGGAGCGCATCGAAGCCATCATCGGGCGCAACGACGTGTTGCGCGAGCTCATCGGCGGCGGCTGGATCCACGTCGTCGGTCGCTCCCACCGTGACGAGCGATGGTCGGTGCGCTCCCCGGGGGGAGCCTGGGCCACATGGTGGCCGGCCGAGGACGCGCGCGAACCCACCGACGTCACCTTGGAGGTCACATGAACTGGCAGGGACTCACACCCATGGCCAAGATCGAGGTCGTCGTCGGCGGCGACCAGGTCCCCGCGGTCCGCGACCTGTTCCTCGGTGCTGGCGCGACCGGCTACACCGCGCTCGGCGGGGTGTCGGGCTTCGGGCACAGCGGCTACCACGAGGGTCGCCTGCACTTCAACGACCGTGCCGGTCTCGCGATGCTGATCACGGTCGTCCCGATGGAGAAGGTCGAGCCACTCGTCGCCGGCATACGGCGCCTGTTGGATGACCACCACGGCGTCGTGTTCGTCAACGAGACGCAGGTCAGTCGGCCCGAGTACTTCAGCTGACCGGCCACGGACCAGGCCCCCACCCCGCGGTGGCTCAGCGATCGTCGGTCGACGCCTCCACCGGACGTCCCATGACGTCCAGCAGCTCCGTCACGGTGTGGCCACGCTCGACCCGGTGGCGCATGGGTCGTCCGGGGTGCAGCTCGTAGCGGTTGCGTCGACCGACGCGGGTCCGGGCGATGTAGCCCCCGTCCTCGAGCTCCCCGAGGATCTTCTGCACGGCCCGCTCGGTGATCCCGACCTGCTCGGCGATGTCCCGGACCCGCTGCTCGGGATCACGGACCAGGCAGATCAGGACATGGCTGTGGTTGGTCAGGAAGGTCCAGCTCCCGTCCTGGCCGTTCGTCACGCCGCCCCGTCCTTCCCAGCGAAGACCCGCCACCGCGGTACCCGTCGGGTGGCAAGGGTAGGTCGCCGCGATCGCGTCGCGCAGCGCCCGACGGCTCCGGCATCTGCGCCGACGCGCCGGGCGCGATGGGAGAGATCCCGCTGGAACGCGTCAGCGAGATGGCCGATCGAGCGCCGGCTGGACTCGCACCCGCAATCGATCCCCGCTGGACGACGCCATCACCGTGATGATCCTGGTGTGGCTCTCGACGCCGCCGAGGAACTCACCGACCTGTGGGTCCCTCCCGGCAACCGACTCGAACGACCCGAGGGCGACCGTCAAGGCCTGCATCCCATCCGCATCAACGACCAGTGGAGGATCTGCTTCCGCTGGGATGCCGGTAACGCCTCCGACGTCGAGATCGTGGACCACCACTAGGGGTGGTCATGACAGCGAAGCTCCCCCCCGTCACCCGGGCGAGGTGCTGCTCGAGGAGTTCCTCGAGCCCACTGGGCTGTCGCAGTAACGGCTCGCCAGGGACATCAGCGTCCCACCGCGACGCATCAACGAGATCGTGCACGGCAAGCGGGCCGTCACCGCCGACACTGCCCTGCGACTCGCCCGCTACTTCGGCACCACGCCACGGTTCTGGCTGAACCTCCAGGCACAGTACGAACTCGACATCGAGGCCGATCGCCTCGGCGACCGGCTCGACCGCGAGGTCGTCGCTCACGCCAGCTGAACCCGACGCACGGAAGCCGTGACTACGGGCGCGATGCCGAGGGAGGCCGGCAGCGCACAACGAGCAGTGCGGCGCCGTGCGACGGGCTGAAGGAACGCCGGATAGCGTTGCCAGAACAGGGCGGTCGAGAAGCGGGTAGTCATGCGTGTCCTGGTGCTGGGCGGTTCGGCATTCGTTGGTCGCGCCCTGGTGCAGGACGCGCTCGACCGCGGCGCCGATGTCTCGGTGTTCAACTGTGGCACTCGGCCGGCCCTAGAGCGCGTCACACAGCTGACCGGTGACCGGCTTGCTGGCGACCTCGACGCCCTCGCAGGAAGCGAGTGGGACGTGGTGGTCGACACCTGGAGCGCCACTCCGACCGCTGTCGCCGACACGGCCCGGCTGCTGTCCGGACGTGCCGGCGCGTACGTCTACGTCTCGTCCGGTTCCGTCTACCGGTTCCCGTCGCCCGCCGGATCCGACGAAGGGTTCCCGGTCGTAGAGGTGGATGCGGTTGAGGGACCCACTGACTACGCCGGCAACAAGCGTGGGGGCGAGCTGGCGGCCGAGACGTTCGACGGGCCCACGGTGCTCGCTCGTGCTGGCCTGATCCTTGGTCCATGGTCGAACGTCGGCAGGTTGCAGTGGTGGCTGGACCGCATCTCCGCGGGCGGACACGTGTTGGCTCCGGGCCCACCGGACATCTCGATCCAGGCGATCGACAACCGAGACCTTGCCGGCTGGTGTCTCGCTGCCGGGCTGGCTGCGCTCGAAGGGGCCTACAACCTCGTCTCGCCTATGGGGCGGTGGACCATGCAGGATCTGCTTCAGGCGTGCGTGGACGCGACGGCGTCCAACGCGATTCTTCGCTGGGCCGAGCCGAAGGTCATCGAGGCGGCTGGGATCAAGCCCTGGACCGAGCTGCCGATCTGGCTGCCGCCTGGCGAGATCCACGACGCGATGCACATGGTCGACACGTCCAAGGCCCGATCAGCGGGCCTCGTCACCCGGGACCTGCGGCGAACGGTCGAGGACACCTGGCAGTGGCTACGCGAGGTTGGCGCTCCGGAACTCCGCTCGGACCTCTCACTCGGCCTGGCCCCCGACACCGAGGCGAAAGTCCTCAAGAGCATCGGCAGCTGACCGACGTCGCCCGGGAGTCACCACTGGGCGCTGGCCCAGGCCGGGCTGCAACGCCCGCTGGCCGCCGATCGATGACCGAGACGGCCGCGCGATACACGACGCCGCTCGAGACCGTGATGATGTGCGGTTACGGCCGCGGCCGTAACCGCACATAGTTGGTCTCGCTCCTGGATGGCGGGAGTCAGCTGCCCGGGTTGAGCGACTCGAGGAACTCGCGGGGTGTGAGGATGCTGATCTGCCCGACGTGCACCAGGGTGAGCAGGTCTTGATCGCCGCTGACGATGACGTCGGCCTGGCCGGCCTGGGCGGCTTCGATGAGGCGGTTGTCGTCGGGGTCGCGGACGATCTCGACGGCCTCGGTGGGGGTGACCACGATGGCCGCGAGGGCCAGGAGCTCGATGAGCTCGTCCGCATCCCCCATGACCGCATGCAGCTTGGGATAGGCGAGTACGCGCCGTAGTTCAGCGAGCAGAGCCGGGCTCGTGACGAGCTCGAAGTGGCCAGCCAGGGCGGCGTCCAGCACGGCTCCCGGTGTCCCGCCCCACCCGATCCCCGACACGATGGTGTTGGTGTCGAGGACTGCGCGGGTCACGACACCTTCCGTGCCGCCTCGATCGCCTCGTCCACGGTGGCCGGATCCAGACCAGCGTCGGTGACGCGTTCACGCACCTGCGTCAACCGGTGCCGCAACTCCTCGCGTGCGTCGGCACGGACCATCTGTTGCAGCGCTTCCCACTCGTCTCGGTTGACCAGGACCGCGACGGGGCGTCCGCGCTTCGTGAGCGAGATGGGTTCGGACCCGCTGGCCACGTCGTCGACCAGGCGGCCGAGCTGCCCGCGTGCCTGTTCCACGCCGATGAACCGTTCTGTCATGGCAGACCTCCGAACCTTACGGTTGTCCTTAAGGTACCACGAGCGAACGCTGTCCTTGCGCCGATCTCGCGGCGCAGAACGGGAGCTCCTCTCATGACCACATCCACCCTGGTCCTGCCCACATGCGGTGAGCAGGACCTGGCCAGCTGGGCTGCGATCGCGTTCGTCGCCAGCTACTCGTCACCGGGAACCCGCCAGGCGTACACCACGCAGTGATCCACCCTGGGTTCGGTGGAGGCTCGGGCTATTGGATTCCAACCGGTTGGT
>JAFIEQ010000103.1 GCA_020832455.1 Nitriliruptoraceae bacterium | reverse complement strand
CCCCCGCCCCCCGCCCCACCCCCCCCCCCCCCCCCCCCGCGCCGCCGGCATGGCCCCCCCCGCCCCCCGACCCGCCCCCCCGGGGCCCCCCCCCGGGGGGGGCGGGCCTCGGGCCCCGCCCCCGGCGGTGGACCGCGGCGCGGGCCGCGGTGGTCGCGGTGGTCGCCCTGCTCGCAGCCAGTTGCGGGGACGTGGACGGGGTGGGCAGCGACGATCGCGCCGCGGCGATCGCGGGCGACTGGGTCCTCCAGGACGCACAGGACGCGCGGGGCACGGTGCCCCTCCCGCCGGAGGCGGAGGTCACCCTGCGTGCGGAACCGGACGCCTGGGGCGGCACCGCCGCCTGCAACACCTACGACGGCCAGGTCGAGGTCGCAGACGACGGCAGCGTCGCGATCGTCCAGGGGTTCGCCGTCACGGAGATGGGCTGCGAGCCGGAGATCCTGATGGAGATCGAGCGCCGCTACCTCGACGCCCTGCTCCGCGTCACGGAGGCGTCCGTCAGCGAGCCGGGGACCGATCCGGGACAGGACCGTCGCCTGACACTGACGGGGCCCGAGGAGATGCTGGTCTTCGCCCCGCAGGACGACAACGACTGATGCGCGCCCATCACGCGCACCCCAGGCACGAGCTCCGTTCCCAGCTCCGCTCCGAGTTCCTAGGGCACGATGCGTTCCCAGGACGGGAGACCGTCCCCGCGATCACCGGCGCGGGTCCAGTAGCCCCGGGTGCCGTCGTGGCCGCTGGTCACGAACGCCACCGCCGGGTCACGTGACAGCACCCAGCGCAACGACGGGAGCCGCACCAGCTCCGCGTCGGTCAGCTCCTCGTCGGACTCCTCGCCGGTGAACATGCTCCAACCGGAGACCTCGCGACCATCGCCGAGCGGCCGGCCGGCATCGTCGGGGTCGAACCCGATCGCGCCGACCTCGGCATCGGACTCGACGAGCTGTGCGGAGGCGTAGACCGCCAGCAGGTCCGCCCGGTCCGGCGATCCGGCCGCGTCGTCACCGCCGGACACGCGGTCACTGCCGGCGGCGTCCGCGCCGTGGTCCGTGGGGTCCGCTGCCTCGGCGTCGCTCACGAGGTCCTCCGGGTCAGCGGCTTGTACTTGATGCGGGTCGGGTTGAGGGCGTCCTCGCCCTTGCGGGCCTTGAGGTCCTCCTCGTACTCCGAGTAGCCGCCCGGGAACCAGGTGACCTCCGAGTCGCCCTCGAAGGCGAGGATGTGGGTCGCCACCCGGTCGAGGAACCACCGGTCGTGGGAGGTGATCACCGCGCAGCCGGCGAAGTCGAGGATGGCCTCCTCCAGCGCGCGCAGCGTGTCGACGTCCAGGTCGTTGGTCGGCTCGTCGAGCAGCAGCAGGTTCGCCTCGTTCTGCAGCAGCTTGGCGAGGTGGACCCGGTTGCGCTCACCGCCGGAGCAGGACCCGATGTTCTTCTGCTGCTCACCGCCCTTGAACCCGAACGCGGCCACGTAGGCACGCGAGGCCATCTCCGTCTTGCCGAGCTGGACCCAGTCCATCCCGCCGGTGATCTCCTCGAACACGCTGTTGGACGCATCGAGCGCCGCGCGGGACTGGTCCACGTACGACAGCTGCACGGTGTCGCCCACCCGCAGCGCCCCCTCGTCCGGCTCGATGGGGCGCTCGAGCGACCCGGCCTGCCCCGCGGCGGTCACGATCATGTTGAACAACGTGGTCTTGCCGGCCCCGTTCGGACCGATGATCCCGACGATCCCGCCGGGCGGGAGCGAGAAGGTCAGGTCCTCGTAGAGCAGCTTGTCCCCGAAGCCCTTGAGCACGCCGTCGGCCTGCACGACCACGTCGCCGAGCCGTGGCCCGTCCGGGATCATGATCTGGGGCTTGGTGACCTGCTTCGGGCGTTCGCGGTTCAGCAGCGTCTCGTAGGCCTGCACCCGCGCCTTGGCCTTGGTGCGCCGGCCCTGGGGCGACTGCTTGACCCAGTCGGCCTCCTCCGCGAGCTGGCGCTGCTGCGCGGACTCCTCGCGCTCCTCCTGACGCAGCCGCTCACGCTTCTGCTCGAGCCAGCCGGAGTAGTTGCCCTCGAACGGGAAGCCCTTCCCGCGGTCGAGCTCCAGGATCCACTCCGCCACCTCGTCGAGGAAGTAGCGGTCGTGGGTGATGGCCACGACCATGCCCGCGTAGTCCCGCAGCGTGCGCTGCAGCCAGGCGACGGTCTCCGCGTCGAGGTGGTTGGTCGGTTCGTCGAGCAGGAGGATGTCGGGCTTGGACAGCAGCAGCCGGCACAGCGCCGCGCGACGCTTCTCGCCACCGGAGAGCACGGTGACGTCGTCGGTGTCGGGGACGCGCAGGGCGTCCATCGCGACCTCGATGGTGCGGTCGAGGTCCCACGCGTCCGCGGCGTCGATGGCGTCCTGGACCTCCCCCATCTGCTCATAGACCTTCTGCATCTCGTCGTCGTCGAGCGGCTCGGACAGCTTGGCGGTCAGCTCGTTGTAGCGCGGGACGAGCTGTGCGATCTCCCCGAGGCCCTCGAGCACGTTCTCCCGGACGGTCTTGTCCGGGTCGAGCTCCGGCTCCTGGGGCAGGTAGCCGACCGAGTAGCCCTTGGCCGGCCAGGCCTCACCCTCGAAGTCGGTGATCTCCCCCGCCATGATCTTCAGCAGGGTCGACTTCCCGGCGCCGTTGGGGCCGATCACGCCGATCTTGACCCCGGGAAGGAAGGACAGCCAGATGTTGGACAGGACCTCCTTGCCGCCGGGGACGGTCTTGGTCAGGCCCTTCATCACGTAGCAGTACTCGGCCACAGGTGGCTCCACGGTCGCGATCGGCGAGGTTGCGCACGGCTGCCGAGGCTAGCCCCCTCGCCGCGGTGGCCGGCCAGGGTGGGAGCGGCGTCGTAGACTCCGCGTGGGGGCACGATCGATGGGGCGGGACGGCCTCGGGAAGGAACGCGGGTGCCCGCCACCCGACCGCACGTGTTCCGGCGGCTCATGGCCTCGGGTCAGCTGACGTTGACACCCCGGTTGCTCAGCAAGGCGACCCTGACCGAGCTCAGCCACGTGCTGGAGAACGCGGTCATCGAGCACGACCTCGAAGGTGCCGTCTTCACCGGCTTCCAGCGCTCGACGAACTGGTTGCGCGCGCTCGCCCGCTACGAGCGGCTCGTGGAACCGCGCGCCCGATCGGTCGCGGTGTTCGCCGCCGGCAACGTCGCGACGATGGGCCACGAGGACATCGTCAAGGTGGAGCTCGCCGAGGACAGCCCGCTGGTCGAGGAGTGGTTCCTGATCGTGCTGACACCGGCCTTCAGCGCGGTGCTGATCGGCGAGGAGGCCGAGCCGGACACGTCGGTGGATGGGCGGTCGACCGGACCCGCCACCGCCGACCCCGACGACGTGCCGGCCGCCACCTCGCCCGCAGGCAGTCCAGCCTCAGGCAGCTCGTCGGACACCGCGGCCGAGGACCGAGCGGAGCTCGAACGCCTCTTCCGGACCATCTGGAGCTTCGACCCCGAGGTGGTCACGACCGTGGCCAGCTTCATCCGTGACGAGGTCGCCACCTTCGATGCGGACGTGGCCGGGCGCATCGACCGGGCACTCGACCGGTTCCCGCCGTCGCGCTCCGGGGACCAACTGCGCGACGAGGTCCTCAGCGACATCGTGATCGCCCTGGAGCGCAGTCGGCTGCGCCAGTCCGAACTGGCGGACCTCCAGCGCCGGGCCGCACAGGAGCTGCGCGCGCTCGACCGGGCGAAGACCGCCTTCCTCAGCGCGGTCTCGCACGAACTGCGGACGCCGCTGACGGTCGTCCGGGGGATGGCCGAGACCCTGGACCGCATCGGCGACGACCTGCCCGCCGACGCGGCCAGCACCCTGCGCGCCGCCCTGCACCAGCAGGCGGAGCGCCTCGGCCTGCTGCTCGACGACCTGCTGGACGTGGACCGGATGACCCGTGGGGCCCTGCGCGCCCACATCGAGCGGGTCGATCTCGGGCGCCTGCTGCGCGAGGTCACGGCCGAGCACCCGAGCGCGCCCCGGATCACGCTGGAGAGCCCGACCACGTGCTCGCTCATCGCGGACGGCGTCCAGGTGGAACGGATCGTCGTGAACCTGCTCGACAACGCGACCAAGTACGCCCCGGACGGACCGATCGAGGTGTCGCTCTCCGAGCAGGCCGGTGCCGTGCGCCTCGCGGTCCGCGACCACGGCCCTGGCATCCCGGCCGACCAGCACCAGCAGGTCTTCGAGCCGTTCCACCGAGCCGACGAGGAGCACCCCCAACCAGGCACGGGGATCGGGCTCACCCTGGTCGCGGAGTTCGCCCGACTCCACGGCGGCGAGGCGCGGGTGGAGTCACCTCCCGACGGCGGCGCGCGCCTGGTGGTCACCATCCCGATCGAGCCGGCCACGACCTGACGTCGCGCGCTGCTCCGCTGCTCACGGGCGGTCGACGGCGGCGCCAGGTGGACCGAGTCGAGCCTCGACCGCCGCGCGGCGCTCGGGGTCCAGGAGTGGCTCGAGCCGGGCAGCCGCCGCGGGCCGGTAGGTGCGGTACAGCCACCACCACAGCCCCGGATCGGCCAGCGGCACCGTCACCCCCTCCAGGTCCAGCGTGCCGCCGAGGTCGAGCGGGATCGTCACCCGCCGGCCGTCCGCGACCACGCAGAGCCCGCCGATCACCTCCACCTCGACGTCATCGAGGCGGCACCGCACGATCCCGGCGCTGCACCACGGGTCGGGTGGGGTTCCCACCTTCAGCTCGGACCCGAGGTCGGCCAGCGCGTCGTGCACGGTCACCAGCGCGTCCCCGGGCACGCAGATGTCGAGGTCGCCGACCTCGTCCGTGACGCCGAGCGCCGCCTGCAGCGCGCTGCCGCCGAGCCGCCAGACGACGCCGGTCGCCTCCAGTCGAGGCGCCAGGCGACGCAGCGCCCCCCACGGCGGATCGAGGACGCTGAACACCGTCGGTACCTCCCGGGGGTCGGTCGTGCGGAGCGTGCCACGCGGCGACGTACCCTGCGCGGTCATGCATCGACTCGCCGCCGCCGCGCTCGTGTTCCTGTCCTCCGCCGCTGTCCTGGTCCTCGAGATCCTCGCGGCGCGGTTGCTCGCGCCCTACGTCGGCAACACCCTGGAGACCTACACCGCCATCATCGGTGTGGTGCTCGCCGGGATCGCGGCCGGCTCGTGGCTGGGCGGCAAGGCCGCGGACATCCGGGACCCCAAGGGGCTGCTGGCGCCGCTGCTGATCGTCGGTGGAGCGCTGTCGTTCGCCGCCATCCCGATCATCGACGGACTCGGCGTGAGCCTGCGCGGTGCCGGGGCGGCGACCACGACGATCATCACCACGATGGCGTTCTTCGCCCCCGCCGCGGTGCTGTCCGCGGTGACCCCCGCGGTCATCAAGATCCAGCTCGAGTCGCTGGAGGAGACCGGTCGGGTGGTGGGCCGCCTGTCCGCTCTGTCGACCACGGGCGCGATCGTCGGGACCTTCCTCACCGGCTTCCTGCTGGTCGCGGCGTTCCCCACGCGCCCCGTGATCCGCGTGGTCGCCGTCCTGCTCATCGTGATGGGGCTCGTCACCGCGCTGGCCTTCCGTCGCCAGCGCACCGTCACCCTCGGGGGCGCTGCCGCCGTGCTGGCCGCCGGGCTGTTCTCCTTCGCGGCTGCGCACCCGTGTGAGCAGGAGACCGCCTACTACTGCGCCTACATCGTCGAGGACGAGGAGCGGGAGTCGGGCCGCGCCCTGTGGCTGGACACGTTGCGTCACAGCTACGTCGACCTCGAGGACCCGAGCTACCTGGAGTTCACCTACACCCGGTGGTTCGGGGACGTCATCGCCGGCATCGCCCCCGAGGGTGAGCCCCTGTCCACGCTGCACATCGGTGGTGCCGGGTTCACCATGCCCCGCTACCTGCGCGCGGAGCACCCGGGATCGTTCAGCGAGGTGCTCGAGGTCGACGGGCTGCTGGTCGAACTCGCTGAGCGGGAGCTCGGCCTCGAGCTGCGCGACGACATCGAGGTCCGCGTCGGTGACGCCCGCACCACGATCGACGACGGCGCGTCCGACGTGCACGACCTGGTGATCGGCGACGCGTTCGGGGGGGTCGCGGTGCCCTGGCACCTCGCCACCCGGGAGTTCACCGAGCTGATCCGGACCCGGATGACCGACGACGGCGTCTACACCCTCAACGCCATCGACTACGGACCGCGCCGGTTCCTGCGGGCGGAGATCGCCACGCTCGACGCGGTCTTCGAGCACGTCGCGGTCCTCGGCCGGCGCGGCTCGTTCGACCGGCAGGCCCGCGGCGACGTCGGTGGGAACTACGTGCTGATCGCCTCCGACGCGCCCCTGCCCCTCGACGCGATCGAGGCGGCCAACCGTCGGCGCGGGGCGGACGACGAGCTGCTGCACGGTCCGGCGTTGGACGACTTCGTCGGCGACGCCGAGGTGCTGGTCGACGATCACGCCCCCGTCGACCAGCTGCTCACCCCACGCCCGTCCCTGCGCGCGGGGAGCTGATGGTGGCATCCCGTGACCCGGACGACCGACCCCACGTGCTGGTGCTCGGTGCGGGCTACGCGGGCGCCCACGCCGCGTCGGCTGCCCGTGCCACGGGCGTGCGCGTCACGGTCGTGGACCCCGACGGGCTCCACGGCTTCCTCCCCCGGCTCGCGGCGGTCGCGGCCGGTCGGCTCCGTGCCGCCGATGCCCACGCACCGCTGGACGCGCTGGTCGACGTCCCGGTCCTCACGGGCGTCGCGGCCCACCTCGACGTGGCCGGGCGAGCCGTGCACCTCGAGGACGGCACCCGACTGCGCTACGACGCGGCGGTCGTGACCACCGGCGGCGCGCCGGCGTCCGCGCCGGTCCCCGGCGTCGACGTGCACGCCTGGCAGCTGCACACCCCGGCGCACGCGCTGGCCCTGCGCGCCGAGCTGCGGACCAGCGACCGGCTCGTGGTGGTCGGTGGCGGCGCAACCGGGGTGCAGCTGGCTGCGGAGGCCGCGACCGTGCGACCGGAGCTCGCGGTGACGCTGGTGGAGGCGCGCGATCGTCTGCTGCCCACGGAACCGCGCCACCTCGGACGGTGGGTGACCCGGCTGCTGGAGCGTGCCGGTGTCGAGGTCGTACGCGGCACGGCGGTCGATGCCGTGGAGCGTGACCTCGTCCGTCTGGCTGACGGGACCACGCGCCGGGGCACCGTCGTCTGGGCGGGGGGATGGCAGGCCGAGCCGGGCCGGCTGCTGCCAGGCGCGGCCCTCGAGGGCGGCCGGGTCGTCGTCGACGCCGATCTGACCGTGCCGGGCCACCCGAGGGTGCTCGCCGCCGGCGACCTCGCCGCGCACCGTGACGTGCTCGGGCGGTCGCTGGCCATGTCCGCCCAGACCGCGCTGCAGGCGGGAGCCCATGCGGGACGGACCGCCGCGGCGATCGCCACCGGCGACCGCCCCGGACCGGCCCGACTGTTCGAGCTGGGACGGGTCGTCGACCTCGGCGCGAACGGCGTGGCACGCATCGGACCGCTGTCGATCGGGCTCGGTCCGAGCGCGCGGCTGGTCCCGTGGCTGCACCGCGCCATCGACCTGCGCCACCTGGTCAAGCTCGGCGGGCCCGTGGTGGCGCTGCGCCACACCCCGAGCCTGTGGCCGACCTCGACCGACGAACCCGAGTACGGACCGCTGCGCGCGATCGGGTGAGACCCGGATCGGTGGCGCCGCGTCCACCGGTGGCGCCGCGTCCACGTGTGCGCACGGTTCACCGCCCGCCCGGGTCGCCCCCCGACCGGTCCACCGCTCCCCCACGCGGCAGGCGGACCTCGAAGCGACTGCGCGCGTCGCGGCGGACGAAGCGGACCTCCCCGTCGTTGCCGTGCGCGAGGGCACGCACGATCGACAAGCCGAGGCCGAGGCCCGTCGCGGTGCGCCGATCACCGGACGAGGCCTGCTCGAAGGGCGCCCACAGTGCGCGCTCGAACGAGGCGGGGATCCCGGGACCGGCGTCGCTGACCGTCAACACGACCTGCGCGTCGTCCCGGGGATCGACCGCCGCCTCGACCCACACGGGCGGTGCTCCGTAGGTCCGCGCGTTGAGCACGAGGTTCTCCACGATCTGGGTGACGTGGTCCACGTCCGCCCTGGCCGTGACGCCGTCCGGGATGTCGACGAGTTCCGCGCCCTCGGGTCCCGCCGGCGGGAGCGCGTCCAGCGTGTCGCGCACCAGCGTCGCCAGGTGGATGTCGCTCGGGCGGGTCTGGCCCCCGAGGCCGGCGTCGATGCGGGCGGACCACAGCAGCGTGCCGACGAGGCGCTGGAGCCGCCGTGCCTGGCGCGCGACGATCGCGAGGTAGGTCGCCCGGTCGGCTCCCTCGAGGTCGTCACGGTGCTCGAGGACCTCCACGAACCCGATGATCGAGGTCAACGGGGTCCGCAGCTCGTGGGACACCCGAGCGACCAGGTCCGCGCGCAGCGCCTCCGCCTCCCGCGCTGCCGTGACGTCGTAGGCGAGGACCACGACGCCCGCAGGGACGTCGCCGGGCCCGGCACTGGCCGTCAGCTCCAGCGCCAGCACGGCCTCGCCGGTGACCACGTCGATCCGGCGCTGCGGACGCTCGCGATCGGGACGGGTGAGCCACGCGCGCAGGGCTGCTGCGGCCTCCGCCGGCGAGAGCGGCTGGGGCCCGGTGGTGGTCCTCGTCGGGGGCACCTGCGACGGGGCGGGCAGATCGGCGAGGACGTCGGCCAACCGGTGTCCCTCGAGTTCCTGGTCGATCCGGAGCAGCGCACGCATCGCGGGGTTCGCCAGTTCCAGTCGACCCCGGTCGTCGAGCAACCCGATCCCGTCCGAGGCGCCGGCGACGACGCGTTCCAGCCGCTCGTGGCCCCGGAGTTCGGTGTCCAGGTGTTCCATGCCCTGTCGCAGTGACGCACCGACGATCACGACCAGGGCGACGAGGAACGGCAGCAGGACGGGCACGGTGGCGATCAAGCCGACCGCCACGACGGCGAGGCACACCGCCACGGAGGTCCCGAACGCGGTCGCGCCCAGCAGCCCGGCACGGCCGCTCGGTAGCACCATCGACAGCCGCCGCCACAGCCCCAGGGTGGCCGCGGTGTTGACGAGCACGTAGCCGCCGAGCCCCACGATCAGCGCGAGCAGATGGACGGGATCGTCGATGACCAGCCGATCGACGCCGACGAGGTCGAGGACCACGACCACCACGAGCAACGACGTGGCGATGACCCCCAGGTTGAACCCCAGCCGCTGTCGGTCGACCCGTCGCACGGCGAGCAGGCTGAGCGCGGATCCGGTCAGCACCGCAGGGCCCACCCAGGCGAGCGGGATGACGACGACGGCGACCACCACGGACGCCTCGGTCAGATCGAGCGTCAGCGATCGCCTCCCGAGGTGCAGCCGCAGTGGCAGGGAGGACAGCAGCGCGACGAGGGCCACGACACCGACCAGCGCCCACCGGTCGGGCTCCGGACGTTCCGCGAGCAGGCGGACCGCCAGCACCACGCCCGCCGTCCCCCCGATGACCACCCACCGGACGACGTAGCGGGACAACGCCGCACGTTCCAGCGCCGGTGGATCATCCATCGAGGTCCGCATGGGCGGCCCGCTTCCTCGGGAGGTGGTGATGCGCGCTCGACCCGTGCCATCCACCCTACGCGCCCCCGCAGGGTCGACGAAGGTCCTCTCGGCCCGGGGCCCGCGGACCCTTCTCCTCCCGCCGTCGGTACGCGAGGATGGGAGTTCGCGCGCACCGGGAGGCCCATGACCACCGAGCGATCCACCCCTGACCCCGCGCGCAGCGACGACCCCGCGCGCACCGACGCACCCGTCATCGACCTGACGTCCGTCGACCTCGGCGGGGACGCGGTCATCGTCACCGACCGCGACGGGGTCATCGTCCAGGTCAACGACGCGTTCGTCCGGGTCACCGGCTACAGCCGACGCGAGGCCATCGGCTCCTCGCCCGCGATGTTGTCGTCCGGGCTGCAGGACGAGGCCTTCTACGCCGAGCTGTGGGACACGGTCCTGTCGGGTCGTGTCTGGCGGGGCCAGCTCGTCGATCGGCGGCGGGACGGCCGGCTGCGCACCACGCATGCGACGATCAGTCCCATCCGCGACGCGTGCGGGCACATCACCCACCTCGTCGCGGTCGAGCGCGACGTGAGCGCCGCGTTGCACCAGCAGGCCGGCCTCGGCTCCACCGGGCTGCTGCACCTGGACCACGCCGCGCGGTGCGTCTACGCCGATCCGCGGGCCGCGGAGATGCTCGACACGGGTGCGGAGGAGCTGCTCGGCGCAGGGCTGACCGACCGGCTGACACGGGACGATGCGGACCTGCTGCGGGAGGTGATCGGCCAGGTCACGACCACCGCGCGTGCCCACCGCATCGATCTGCGTCCCACCGTCGGCCAGGCCTGGCTGAGCCTGGACATCGCCCCGCTGTCGGTGGGCGACGACACGGTCATCGGGGTGAGCGTCGCCCTGGAGGACGTCAGCGAGCGGGTCCGGACCCACGCCGAGCTCGATCGCCGCGATGCGCTGGCCTCGAGCGTGATCGACGCGCTCCCGGAGCCGATCGCGGTGACCTCGGCCGAGGGCACCGTGCTGTTGACCAACGCAGCCTGGCGTGCCCGTGGCGGGCGAGACGACGATCCGCTCCTCGCGGTGCGTGTCGGCGACGACCTCGCGGCGGTCGCGCGACAGCACGGTCAACAGGACCCCGCGGCAGCACGCTTCCTGCGCGACCTGCAGCGGTTGCTGCGGGGCCTGCAGGACGTCGAGCCCGACGACGGGGAGAGGACCCCGCACCGCTTCTCGATCCGCCCGTTGGCCTGGGACGAGGGCGGGGCGATCGTGCGACGCCTCGACTGACGCACCCTGCACCCTGCGTCTGCCGCGTCAGGGACGCGGGGCCGGGACGACGATGGGGTCCAGGAGCCGTCGTGCCGGCGAGAGGTCACCCACCCCGGAGGCCTCCGGCGGCGAGCGCTCCAGGAAGTCGTCGAGCAGGTGGTCGGCATCCTCGCCACGGGCGTTCAGCAGGCGGAAGGCGCTGTAGCTGCGGCCGGCGAGGACGTAGCCGCGCTGGCGCTCGTCGAGCCGGGCCAGGAACGGATCGTCGGCGAGGTCGATCGCCTCGATGAGCTCGTCGTAGAGCACTTCGCGGGCGATGCCGGTCAGGAACGTGGCCTCCCCCGCACGCGCGGCCCGCTGCGTGCGGGGCGCGATGAACTCGATCAGGGGCCGGGCGTCGGTGTTGACGTCACGGTCCGCGTAGTGCCCGCCGGCGCTGATGTTGCCGAGGTAGTGGCGCAACACCAAGGCCTCGAAGAAGGCATCGGGCAGCGACTCGCCGGTCAACGCCCGCCCCTGCCGGACCGGGGTGGCCGGATCGAACGGTTCCGGGTCCATCCGCCCGATCAACGCCACCACCGAGCGCTCGGCGAAGAAGTCACCCCGCCAGGCGGTGACCTCGTCGAACACCTCGTCCATGGTGCGCGCGATGATGCCCAGTTCGGTGTCGCTGGCCTGGAACAGCGGCACCCACTGGACCATCATCCCGCCCTCGGCCAGCGAGTCCCGGGTGATCTCGTAGTGCTCCCGGGTGTAGAGGTTGCCGGTGCCGGCCTCCCACGGGGTGAACAGATCGGAGATGATCAGGTCGTAGCGGTCGTCGGTTCGGGCCAGACACGTGCGCCCGTCCTCGGCCAGGATCTCCACCCGGTCGTCGGTGAACAGCGCGTCGGTCCACGGGCCGAAGTGCCGTTCGGCCAGGGTCACCACGTCGCCGATCAGCTCGCAGACGACCATGCGGTCCGGTTCGTGGGCGAGGCCGGCACCCGCGGTGATCCCGGTGCCCATGCCGAGGTAGAAGACCTCCCGGGGGTCCGGGTGCAGCAGCAGCGGCAGGGCGCTCTGGTCACGTTCGGCGTTGTAGGCGCGGGTCCCACCGAGCGTGTAGAAGTTGTTGACGCGCAGGAACAGGTCGTCGCGGTCCGCGATGACGGAGGTCGTCGCCTGCGTGCCCTCGATCACCTCGACGAGCTGCTGGCTGCCGTCCGCGGGCAGGCGCACGACGTCCAGGGAGCTCGGGCTGATCACGAGCGCGACGGCACCGAGCACGACCGAAGCCGCGACCACGGCCACGCGAGCCGGGGGCGCCGAGGTGGCCCGGCGACCGCGGCCCGACGTGCGGCCGGCGCGGGCCGGCGCATCGTCCCGGCGGGTCGACCACAGCGTCGCGGCGAGCAGCCACGGGTAGACCGCGGCGAGCACCAACAGGGAGCGCCACGCACCGAGCACCGGCAGCAGCACGAACCCGGCGAGCAGCGAGCCCACGATCCCGCCCACGGTGTTGACCGCGACCAGCCGACCGATCGTGTCCCCGGCGGCACGACGACGCTGTTGCAGGGTGCGCAGCAACGTCGGCAGCAGCGCGCCGAGCACGATGCCGGGCATGAGCATCACGACCGCGGCCACGGACACGACCGCCCAGACGTAGCCGGCGAAGTCCGCCTGGGCACCCAACAGGGTCAGCCCATCGGTGACGCGGAAGAACAGCCACGGCGAGGCAGCGGTGACCGCCCCGCAGGCCGCCAACAGCGCACCGACGATGTGGACCGAGGAGACCCGCTCGAGCCGGGCGAGCCCGTTGGCGACCACGGCGCCGAGCGCGAGGGCGACCAGGAACGTGCCGAGCACCAGCGCGTAGGTGTAGGCCGAGTTCTGCAGCACCTGTGCGAACAGTCGCGTCCACACGACCTCGACGGCGAGGGTCGTGACCCCCGACAGCGCCGCGATGACCCAGACCAGCCGCAGCGGCACCTCCCCGGGGCGGCGGGGCTCGCGCGGGTCCGCGACCCCCTCGGGTCCGGGGTCCGCTCCACCGGACGCGACCGGTGCTGCCTCGCCCCGACGGCGCGCCAGCCCTGCGATCGTGATGGCGGTGATGCCGACGGCGACGTCGAGGCCGATGGCGAGCAGGTAGGCGTTGCGGAACCCGAGCGCGAGCGGGAGCACGAACCCGGCCGCGATCGCGCCCGCCGCGGACCCGAAGGTGTTCAGGGCGTAGAGCACGCTGCCGGTGCGGCCGAGGTGCTCGCGTTCGCGGATCAGGTGCTGCGCGAGCAGTGGCAGCGTGCCACCCATCAGGAAGGACGAGGGCAGCAGCACCAACGCGGCGATCACCGCCTTGGCCAGGGTGTCCAACGCCGCGGAGTCCCCGACGGCCGCGAAGATGGCGGGGTAGGCCGCGACGTACAGGTCGACGAGCAGGAAGTAGCCGAGCGCGGTCACGCCGACCCCGACCTCGACGAGGCCGAACGTGCGCAGCGGATCGCGCAGGCGCGCGGCTCGGCGTCCCCAGAACCAGCCCCCGCTGGCGAGTCCCGTGAAGAAGATGGCAATCGTCATCGCCGCGGCCTGCGCGGTCGAACCGAACAGCAGGCCGAGCTCCCGGACCCAGGCGACCTGGTAGACGATGGCCGCGAAGCCCGACACGACGAAGATGGTCCCGAGCACCGGCACGGAACGGGCCGGTCCCACCTCGTCACCCCGACGGACGGGCGCAGCGGTCGCGGTGGTCGTCACTCGGGTCCCCGTGGAACGGTGGGCACGCCGCCGCTCCACGGGTGACGTGACGGGCCGGTCCGGCACCGCGCGCGCGAGGATATAGGAGTGGTTCTCGGACCGTTCCCAGCATCCGGGCGGGCACACGAGCGAGGACGAGGCCGGCGGGGCCCAGCATCGTGGCGGCGCTCCGCGCGCGTCGCCGTACCCTCCGGGGCATGGCTGACCCACGCCCCGGCGACCTCGCGCGACTCACCGCGCTGCTCGCTGCCGGCGAGGTGCTGGTGCTCACCGGCGCCGGGGTCTCCACCGATTCGGGGATCCCGGACTACCGGGGCCCCGACGGACGGGCCCGCAACGCCCAGCCCATGACCTACCAGGCGTTCGTCGGCTCCGAGCCGGACCGCCGGCGGTACTGGGCGCGCAGCCACCTCGGCTGGGCCAGGATCGCCGCGGCGCGGCCCAACGTGACCCACCGGGCCGTCGCCCACCTCGAGGCCGCGGGCGTGCTGACGGGGACGGTGACCCAGAACGTCGACGGCCTGCACGAACGGGCCGGCAGCCAGCAGGTCATCGACCTGCACGGGCGACTCGACCGCGTCGTGTGTCTCGGGTGCGGGTCACGGCGGCCGCGGCTGGAGATCGGCCTCCGGCTCGACTGCGTGAACCCGGGGTTCCGGACCCGGGTGACCGCGGAGCGCAGCGCGCTGCGACCCGATGGGGACGTCGACCTCGACGATGCGGCGATCGAGGGTTTCCGGGTCGTGGACTGCCGGGCGTGCGGCGGCCTGCTCAAGCCCGACGTCGTCTACTTCGGGGAGCAGGTCCCCCGTGACCGGGTGCGTGCGGCGCTCGAGGCGCTGGACCGCGCCCGAGCGCTGCTGGTGCTCGGATCGTCGTTGATGGTGGGATCCGGCTACCGGTTCGCGACCGCGGCAGCGCGCCGCGGCCTACCGGTGGCCATCGTCACCCGGGGGGTGACCCGGGCCGACCACCTCGCGAGCCTGCGGATCGACGCACCGCTCGCGCGGGCGCTGCCCGCGGCGGTCCACGCCGCGCTCGGCGACGACGCCGGGGTGGCACGCACCGCGTGATTGACTCCGGCTCCGCCGCGGGGACCGACCCGTCGCGGGCCGGCCCACCGCGGGCCGATCGACCGAGGTGGCTCAGCTCCGCCGTGAGGGGTGCCGAGCGCCGCCCTTGGCGCGGGTCCGCGTGCTGGAGCCGCCGCCGTTGGCGCGACCGCCGCCCGAGCGGCCACCGCCGGAGCGGCTCCCCTCGGCGCGCGAGCCGCCA
>JAFIEQ010000102.1 GCA_020832455.1 Nitriliruptoraceae bacterium | reverse complement strand
CGCCGCCGCCGCCGGGTCCCGAGGAGCGTGCCCGGCGTACGGGTGCCCAGGAGCCGGTCACCGTGCCGGGACCGGGGGACGGCGCCGCGGAGCCCGCCGATCGCGCGGGGAGCGTGCCCTCGCCGCAGCCGGCGATCGAGGTGTCCCCACCGCCGGCTGCCGGCGTGGCGACGGGGGCGCTGGAGACCCCCGCGGCCGAGACCGCCCGGCGGATCCTCGACGAGGTCCTCGCCGAGCACGAGCGCACCCTGCAGGAGGCACCGCCGACGTCGCCGGACACGCCGGCCCTCGACGATGGCGGCGACGCTGACGGTGACGACGAGCCGGGCGATGGGCTGGACGAGAGCGCCGGGGACGATGCGGTCACCGCCGCGCTGTTCCCGGCCGCGGAGGCCGACCCCGGGCCGGCGCACGCGCCCGAGGGGCCGGACGACCCGGCCACGCCGTCGTCGACGACCGATGCCCTGTTCGTGGCCGCCCCGTCCGACGGCGCCCAGGAGCGCACGGCGGCGCGTCTGGTCGCGGACACGCTCGAACCGCCCGCGGTGGCGGAGCCGGGCCCCGTCACGGCGGGAGCCGAGCACGACGCGACCCACGCCGGCGACGGGTCCTACGAGCCGGACGAGGCCACGCCCGACGAGGTCACCGTCGACGGGTCCCACGCGCCCGACGAGGTCACCGCGCAGGCCCACTGGCCGCAGGACACGCCGCCGCGTCGGACCGGGCGGTGGCTGGTGGTGACCATCGTCGGGGCGGTCGCGCTGGCCTACCTGTTCCCGATGGCCGTGGGCGCGTTCCGCGAGCTGGTCTCCCTGTCCTGATGCGGGACCCGTCCTGACCCTCAGCCCGTGTTCGTCCGGTCCGCGTCCGGATCTCGTTCGGGGTCCCAGACCTCTTCGAACCAGGGTGGCCGGTCCGGGACGGGCCCCGGCGGCGGGAAGCGGGTGGCCGCATCGGCGGTGAGATCGGCCGTGAACACGTAGCCCTCGCCGCCGGGGAACCGGACGTCGAGGTCGGGGCGACGCGCGAACCCCAGTCCCTCGTACAGGCCGTGGGCACGGTGCATCCACGCCATGGACACGATCACGATCCGGTGGGCGCCGTCGGCCCGTGCACGGGCGAGGCACGCGCCCACGAGCGCCCGGCCGACACCGCGTCCCTCGCTGGTCGGGTCCACGGCCAGCACGCGGAAGCCCGCGTCGCCCTCCGGCACCGCGCGTCCCTCCCACTCGGCGTCACCCGGTCGGACGTAGGTCACGGTGCCGACGACCTGTCCATCGAGTTCCGCGACCCACAGGCCGCTGGAGCCGGCGATGCGCCGGCCCGGATCGGCCAGCGCCTCGCGGTAGGTGCCCTGGATCGAGCCGTAGGTGTCGTAGCTGGCGAGCGTCAGGGCGGCGATACGGGGCAGATCGGCTGGCCGCGCGGCACGCACCTCGGGACGGGGCCGGGCCGACGGACTCATGGGCCGTCGTCGACCGGGAACTCGAGGCGGAACTGCAGCGTGCGCTCCGCGTCCTCGAGCAGCTCCTGGAGCAGCGCCAGACGGTGGGCGTTGCCGTCCGCGCTCAGCACGCGCTGGGCGTCGAAGGGCGTGATCGGCGCGAGCACGGCCGCCTGCCAGCAGGCGACGTCGTGGGAGGTCGCGAGCTCGAAGGTGGACTCGACCCCGTCCTCGCCCAGCTCCGACTGCAGTGCCAGCACCCGGCGCAGCAACGTGATGACCTCGGTGAGCTTGCCCTGGGTCTCGTGCTCGTCGACGTGCTCGACGGGGAGGTCCTCTACCTCGGCGCGGGGGTAGGGATCGTCGTCCAACCACCGCTTGACGACGAACCGGCGGGTGCCGACGCCGACGACCAGCCACCGGCCGTCGTCGAGTTCCTCGGCCTGGATCAACCGGGCGACCGTGCCGACGTCCATGCGCTCGTCGCCACCACCGACCTCGTGACCGCGCTCGATGAGGGTGACACCGAACTCCGCGTCGCCCTCGAGCAGCTCCTGCATCATCGTGCGGTACCGGGGCTCGAACACGTGCAGCGGCAGCACCATGTGGGGGAGCAGGACGGTCCCCAGGGGGAACATGGGAAGGGTGGGCACGGATGGCTCCAGCACCGATCCGGCGCTCGGTAGTGACGTGGGGTGACGAGGCCACCGGTCGCCCGTCAGCAGCAGGCGCGGCCGTCGCCGTGGTGGTTCGCACCCGACTGTAGACCGGGTCGGTCCCGATGAGCCGCCGTTCGGGATGACGGCGCATCGCCGACCCGTGGCCATCTGGACGGTCGGCCCCGGCCGGTCCGCGGTTACGGTGCCCGGCATGAACACACTCGATGACGACACCATCCGTACCGCGCTCGAGGACCTCGAGGGGTGGGAGCGACGCGATCAGGCGATCCACCGCTCGTTCTCCTTCGACGGCTTCCGTGAGGCGATCGCCTTCATCAACCGGGTCGCGGACCTGGCGGATGCCGCGGATCACCATCCGGAGCTCGCGAACGTCTACGCCAGCGTGGACATCACCCTGACGACCCACGATGCCGGTGGGATCACCCAGAAGGACGTCGCGCTCGCCAGGGCCATCAACGACGTCGTCTGACCACCGTCGCCAGCCGACCGCCGGTCCGGCTCACCCGCGCCGCTCGACCTCGACGGGTCCGGCCGGTGGGGTCGCGCGGCAGCCCGCGGGTGCGCCGACGGCCCGGAGCCCGGCGCGGTCCCCTGGACCGAGCCGGACGGGCCCCTCACCCGGATAGGTCGCCATCAACTCGTCCTGGTCGTCGGTGTGAGCGAGCCCGACCAGGTGCCCGAGCTCGTGCAGGATGGTCGCTCCCCACGAGTCCGCGCGGTCGTCGAAGCCGGTCCGCAGGTCCGCCCGGTCGCGGTTGAACACCACCTGTCCGGTGACGTAGGTGCGGTCGCCGTCCGGCCCCATGGCGACGGGCAGCGCCAGCCCGCGATCGACGTCGCGCAGCGGCAAGCCCGACTCGCCCGGGGCCGCCCAGGCGACGAGCACCGGCGCCCACCGCTCGCCGTAGCGTTCGGGCTGGTAGGGCGGCCGCTGACCCGTGGGGCGCTCCTCGGTGCTCGCCTCGACCTCCAGGCGGAGGCCCGAGGCCCGTTCGAGGCGTTCGATCGCCTCCGCCAGGTCCTGCGCGAAGCCACGGGGAGCGCCGTCGGTGTCGATCACCAGCGGGATCGGGCTACACGCATCCCACCGGACCGGCGTGCCGTCGTCGTTGCGCTCCCAGACCGCGTAGCCGTCACCGCTGGCGCCCTCGTGCACGACGGCGTGGCCGGACGATCCCTCTGTGCGTTCCCCCACGAGCCCGAGGGCGAGGATCCCGGTCCCGAGCACCACCGCGAGGCAGGCCAGGCCGACCAGTGCCAGCAGCACGGGGCCCGAGTTGGCCGGTCGCACGTCGCGCCGCGCGTCTGCTCGACGATCGGGGCCAGGGTCGGGTTCGGAGCGGGGTGTGGTGGCCATCGGACCCGACGGTAGCGTCGGCCTCCGGAGGCAGCGATGGTGCGACGACGGGTGGTCACCGCCAGCGACCGGCAGGTCCCGATGCTCGAGGTCGGGTCGCCCGCCGGCCGACCGGTCGTGCTGATCCCGGGGTTGACCGACGGCCTCGGTCCGGTCTGGCTGCCACGGACGCGCGAACTGCTGGCCGACGTGCCACTCCCGCTCGATCGGATCCGTGGGCTGGTCGTCTCCTACGCCCGGGACCTCGGACCGGCCACGACCACGCGCGACCTCGCGGGCGCCCTGGGCGAGGTCCTCGACGCGGTGCTCGAGCAGCCGGCGGTGCTCGTCGCGCACTCCATGGGCGGCATGGTGGCCCAGCACCTCGCCGCCGACCGCCCGGAACTCGTGGCGCGGGTCGTGTTGTCGGCGACGACGGCGACGGTGGAGGCGAGCACCGTGCGCGTGCTGCGGGGTTGGGAGGCGCTGGTGGCCGCACACCGCTTCGACGACTTCGTCCTCGATGCGGTGGGCCACTCGTTCACCGGCGACGCACGCACCGAGCGGCTCGCGCAGGTCCGGGCCGACCCGCCACCGCACCCGCCCCTGGGACTCGTCGAGCGGCACCGGCGCCTGACGGACGCCTGCTGCACCCACGAGGCGGCAGATCGCCTGTCCGCCATCCGCTCCCCGGCGCTCGTGCTCGCCGGCTCCGCCGATGCCGTCATCCCCAGCAGCGGCTCGCGTGCGCTGGCCGCTGGCCTGCCGGCCGCCCGGTTCGTGTCCTTCGAGGGGCTCGGACACGGGTTCCCCGACCAAGATCCCGTCCGTTACGAGGACACGGTCGTGCCCTTCGTGCTGGGCACCTGAGTCGCCGCGGCGAGGTCGTAGGCTGCGCGCCGCGGTCGCCGCTGTGCTGGCCGCGGTCGTCGTCGCCCGAGGAGTCCGCCGTGGCCGGTCCGTTGGAAGGGGTCCAGGTCGTCGAACTGGCCGCGATCGGTCCGGCGCCCTACGGGGTGATGCTGCTGGCCGACCTGGGTGCCGAGGTGATCCGGGTCGACCGGGCCGCCGCGGCGCGGGGGTCGCTCGGAGCAGAGGCGAGCATGGTCGGGTTGTCACGCAACCGCCGCTCCATCGCCGTGGACCTGAAGGCCGCTGCGGGGGTGGAGGTCGTGGAGCGACTCGTCGACCGTGCGGACGTGCTCGTCGAGGGGTTCCGACCCGGGGTGGCCGAGCGTCTCGGCGTCGGTCCGGAGCCGTTGCGGGCGCGCAACCCCCGGCTGATCTACGCGCGGATGACCGGGTGGGGCCAGGACGGGCCGTTGGCGCCGCGGGCCGGCCACGACCTGGACTACGCGGCGTTGACCGGGGCACTGCACTCGATCGGGCGCGCGGATGAGCCGCCGCCCCCGCCGGTGAACTACCTGGCGGACTTCGGCGGCGGCGGCGCGTTCCTGGCGCTCGGGGTGCTCGCCGCGCTCTTCGAGCGGGAGCGATCCGGTGAGGGTCAGGTCGTCGACGCGGCGATGATCGACGGGACGGCGTCGCTGACGGCCTTCCTCCACGGGCTGCTGGCCATCGGCGGGTGGAGCACGCAGCGGGGGAGCAACCTGCTCGACGGCGGCGCCCCCTACTACGACACCTACCGCTGCGCGGACGACCGGTTCCTCGCGGTCGGGGCACTCGAGCCGGACTTCTACGCCGCCTTCCTCGATGGCCTCGGGCTCGACCCGACCGATGAGCCGCAGCACGACCAGGAACGGTGGCCCGAGCAGCGGGCGCGGTTCGCCGCCCTCATCGCCACGCGGACGCGCGACGAGTGGGAGGCGATCTACGAGGGCACCGATGCCTGCGTCGCCCCCGTCCTCGACCTCGAGGAGGCGCCGACCCATCCCCACCACCTCGCCCGGGGGACCTACACCGAGGCGTTCGGCGCCCGTCAACCGGCACCGGCCCCGCGGCTGTCGCGGACCCCCGGTGCGGTCACCCGCCCCGCACCGCGCCCCGGGCAACACACCGACGAGGTGCTCGAGGAGATCGGCGTCGATGCGGATGCACGCTGGGCGCTGCGCGCGGCGGGCGTGGTCGGCTGAAGGTGCCGGGCCGGCGTCCCGCCAGGGGCGCCGCGCCGGGGATGATCAGTCGTCGTCCTCGCCGCCGTCGTCCTCGCCGTCCCCGTCGCCCTCACCGGGCTCCGGTTCGGGCTCGGGCTCCGGTTCGGGTTCGGGCTCCGGTTCGGGTTCCGGTTCGGGCTCCGGTTCGGGTTCCGGTTCGGGTTCGGGCTCCGGTTCGGGGTCGGGCTCCGGCTCCTCGAGCACCTCGACGCAGGGGCGACCCTGGAAGTCGCGGATGTCGTCGATGACCTGCGGGATCCGGTCGAACTCGTCCGGGCCGGTGGGACGCTGCGCGAACTCGAAACCGGCCGGGCAGGGTTCGAGCTCCGGCTTCTGCTCCACGCACGGACGCCCCTCGTCGTCGGTGATGTCGACCAGCACGTCCGGGAAGAACCCGTCCTCGTCCGCGGAGGACGGCGGCGTCTGGAACGAGTACCCCGCCGGGCAGGCCGCGTCGTCGTCGGCGCTCGACTCGAGGTCGAGGTCCGGTGGGGTGAACGACAGCACCTCGAGCCCGTCGACCGCCTCGGTCATGTACTCGGCCCAGACGGGCGCGGCCAGGCCGCCCCCGGTGGCGTTCTCCGCGTCGATGGGCTCGTTGTCGAGGTTGCCGAGCCACACGGTGGTCGCCAGCTGCGGCACGTAGCCGCTGAACCACACGTCGCGGCCCTCGTTGGTCGTGCCCGTCTTCCCGGCGACCGGACGTTCGCCGAGCGCGGCGGCCTGGCCGGACCCGGAGGTGACCACGCCCTCGAGCGACTGGGTGACCGCGCGGGCGATCTCGAGGTCCACGTCGGTGCGGTCACGGGGACCGGGCTCGTAGATGGTGCGCCCCTCCGCGTCCTCTACCCGGACGACCAGGCGTGGTCGTACGTGGCGTCCCTCCGCGGCGTAGGTGGCGTACGCGCTCGTGAGCTCCAACGGGCTGAACCCGTCCTGGCCGAGGGTCAACCCGGCCAGCGGCTGCATCGTGGCGCCGGCTGCGCGCTCGGTCGGGAAGGGTTCGTCCGAACGGTCGCGCGGCAACCCGGCACGACCGGCGGCGTCGATGACGGCATCGCGGCTGACCTCCTCCTGCATCTGGACGAAGACGGTGTTGGTCGAGGAGGCCATGGCCTGCTCGATGGTCTGTTCGCCGAAGCTGGAGCCGCCGAAGTTGCGGATCGGTTGCTGCGCGTCGTCGATCTCGATCTCCGCGGGCGCGTCGAAGCGGCTGCCCGGCGGGTTGCCGGCCTCGAGGAAGGCCTGGTAGGTGAACGCCTTGAAGGTCGAGCCGGCCTGACGGACCGAGCGCACGGCGGTGTTGAACGGCTGGTCGCCGATGTCCGGGCCACCGACCAGGGCACGCACCCCGCCGGTCTCCGGGTCGATGGTCACGATCGCGCCGGTGTCGGTCGGCCCGTCGGCCACTGCGCGGGTCACCGTGTCCTGCGCCGCGGCCTGCAGGCGCTGGTCGAGTTCGGTGTAGATCCGCAGGCCCCGGAACAGCTCGCCCTGGGCGAACTCCGGTCGGGCGGCGAGTTCACGGCGCACGGCGTCGACGTAGTAGGCGTTCGGGCCGCGTTCGATCGCGCGGCGCTCCTCGACCTCGGGGAGGCCCTCCGCGATCAGCCCGTCGGCCTCGGCCCGGCTCAGCGCGCCTGTCTCCACCATGCCGTTGAGGACGAACACCCGACGGCCGTCCGCGCGTTCGGGGTTCTCGAAGGGGTCGAAGGCCTCCGGTGCGGCGATGATGCCGGCCAGCGTCGCAGCCTGGTTGGGCTCGAGTTCCCGCGCGGAGCGTCGGAAGAAGGCCTGGGAGGCGGCCTCGATGCCGTAGGTGCCGCGGCCCCAGTAGATCGTGTTGAGGTAGAAGGACAGGATCTCGTCCTTCTCGTAGGCCTGCTCCAGCTTGATCGCGAGCGCGGCCTCCTCGACCTTGCGGGTGTAGGTCTGTTCCGGGCTCAGGGCCGCGTTCTTGATGTACTGCTGGGTGATGGTGGAACCACCCTGCTGGACCTCGCCGGCGCGCACGTTGGTGTAGACCGCACGCAGGATGCCGGTGAACGAGATGCCCCGGTGCTCGTAGAAGCCACGGTCCTCCGCCGCGAGCACCGCCTGGGCGACCGCGTCGGGCAGTTCGTCCAACGGGACGTCCTCGCGGTTGATCTCCGAGGCGAGCCCGCCGACCTCGGTCCCCTCCACGTCGTACACGGTCGAGGATGCGGCCGCGATGTCGTCGGGCAGCGGGATGGACGAGAAGACCAGGAAGTAGCCGAGGACCGCGATCCCGCCGACCGCGACCAGCCCCACGAGCGCGACGCCGATGAGGGCGTTGCGCATCCGGCGCCGACGGCTCCGGCGCGCGTCACGTGCGGCCTTCGGGGAGACGCGGCGCTCGCCGCGGGTGGAACGCGAGGCCATCGTTCGGGGCCCTCTCGGTGGTCGCGGACCAGCTCTGGTGCGCTGATCCGTGGGTGGGGCTCACGCCCGCCGACGGGTGGGGGATCAAGCTCCCGACGGTACCGCCACGGGGACCACCGCCGACGCAGGCGACCCCCCCCCCACCCCCGCCCCCGCGGGGCGGGGGGGGGCCGCGCGCCGGCCCCGCCCCCCCCGGGGGCCCCCCCGCCCCCCCCGGCCCCCCCCCCCCCCGGCGGGCGGGGGGGGGGGGGGGGCCCGCGTCGAACGGGGCTCAGAAGGCGCCGGCAGGCAGGTCCATCACGTCGCCGTCCTCGATGGCGGCGAGCTCGGCCCGCAGCCCGATCTTGGGCAGCACGTGCGCCGCGAAGTAGCGGGCGCTGGCGACCTTTCCGGTGTAGAAGTCCCGGTCGTTCGACGACAGCGGGTCGTTGGGCGCGTCGGCGTCGAGCCGGTCCTGGGCGACTTCCGCGTGACGCAGCAACAGCCACCCGATGACGACCTCGGAGAGCGACTCGAGGAAGGCGGTCGAGTGCAGGCCGGCCTTGTAGATCTCCGTGCGCTTGGTCTCGTCCATCGAGGCCATGGCGTGGGTCAGCAGGGTGCCGAGGTGCTGCTGCGCGGCATCCAGCGCCGTGCCGAGCGCGGCCCGCTCGGCGGCGAAGGTGTCGTGCTCGCCGCCGGCCTTGACGTACTCGCGGATCTGCTCGGCGAACCAGTTCAGCGTCGCGCCCTGGTCACGGACGATCTTGCGGAACAGCAGGTCGAGCGCCTGGATGGCGGTCGTACCCTCGTAGAGGGTGTCGATCTTCGCATCGCGGATGTACTGCTCGACGGGGTAGTCCTGGGTGTAGCCCGAACCGCCGAACACCTGCAGCGACTGGCCGAGCAGCTCGTAGGCCTTCTCCGAGCAGTAGCCCTTCACCAACGGGAGCAGGACGTCCTCGCGGGCGATCCAGCGCCCGTGCTCCTCGGCGTCCTCACCGTGGACGACGGCCTGGTCCTGGATCCAGCCGGCGTACATCACCAGCGCGCGCATGCCCTCCGCGTGAGCCTTCTGCATCATCAGCAGCCGGCGCACGTCCGGGTGGTTGATGATCTCCACCTTGGGTGCGGTCTTGTCCGCCGCCTGGGTCAGGTCGGCGCCCTGGACGCGGATCTTGGCGTACTCGAGCGCGTTCAGGTACCCGGTCGACAGCGTGGACATGGCCTTGGTGCCGACCATCATCCGGGCGTACTCGATCACGAGGAACATCTGCTTGATGCCGTCGTGGACGTCGCCGGCGAGGTACCCCACGCACGGCGCCCCGTCCTGCCCGAGCGAGAGCTCGCACGTGGCGGAACCCTTGATGCCCATCTTCTTCTCGAGGTTGGACACCCGCACGCCGTTGCGCTCGCCCACGACGCCATCGGCGTCGACGTGGCGCTTGGGCACGATGAACAGGCTCAGCCCCTTGGTGCCGGGACCGGCGCCCTCGGGACGGGCCAGCACCAGGTGGACGGTGTTCTCGTGGGTCTGCGCATCCGCCGAGGTGATGAAGCGCTTGATGCCCTCAAGGTGGTAGACGTCGCCGAGGTCGTCGTCACCGGCCGCCTCGACGAAGGTGGCCCTGGTGGTCCCGGCGCCGACGTCGGAACCGGCGTCGGGCTCGGTCAGCACCATCGTGCCGCCCCAGTGGCGCTCGATCATCGGCCGACCGAAGCGGGTCTTCTGACCCTCCGTGCCGATGCGGTCGATGATGTTGCCCATGAGGGCGCCGATGGGCCACAGGCTGGCGGTGGCGTTCCCACCGGCCAGCAGTTCCGTGCCGGCCCAGCGGATCGTGGGGGGTGCGCCGTAGCCACCGAGGTGCTCCGGGAGCGGCATCAGGTGCCAGCCGGCCTCGTAGAAGGCCTTCAGAGCCTGGTCGAGCTCGTCGGGGATCGTGATGTCGCCCTCGGCGGAGAGCTCCAGCGGGATCCGGTCCGACGCGACGAACGACTCCGCCCAGATCGACTCGCGGGTGAAGCGCTCCATCTCGCGCAGCAGCATGCGGGCCTGGTCACCGTCGACCGCGGCGAAGGGCCCCGAGCCGAGGTAGTCGTCGGCCCCGAGCACCTCGAACAGGTTGAACTCGATGTCGCGCAGGTTGCTCTTGTAGTGGCTCATGACGCCTCCCGGAACTCCGAGTGGAGCGGATCGCGGCGGGTCGTCGGCTCCCGGTGACGACGCACCTCAAGCTGGAGCGGATGCTCCATCTTGGAACGTATGCTACATATTGGAGTGTCCGTTCCACTTTTGCAAGCCCGGCGGTCCCGGCAGCGGCTCGCGGGCCGTGCGGACCGCTAGCGTCACCCCCGGTGGCGACACGACGTCGGAGGCAGCGGTGGCGAGGTACCGGGTCGGGCTCGAGACCCGCGAGCGCATCCTCGCGGCGACGCGACGGTTGCTCTCGGAGTTCGGGATCGAGGGGGTCACGCTCAAGGCGATCACCGATCAGGCGAAGGTCGGGGCCGGCAGCTTCTACAACCTGTTCGACTCCAAGGACGACGCCGTGTTCGAGGTCGTCCGTGAGGCCGTCGAGGCGGTCGATCCGGACCCGGCCGGCGCCGGCACCGACTCGCTCGAGGACCTCGTGGACGCGTTCGTGGCGTTCATGACCGGCTCCTCGCCGATCGCGCGCATCTACCTGCAGCTCGCGGGGCGCGGGCTGACCGACCCGGCGATCGCCTCCCGCGTCCTGCGCAGCCACCGTCGTCGTGTGGAGCGGTTCGCCGACGCCTGGCAGCGGCACGAACCCGGGCTGGACGCCATCGAGGCCGAGCACCGCGCCGAGGTGACCCTGGCGGCCCTCACGGGGCTCGGCATGACCGCCCTGATGGACCCCGGCTTCGACATGCGGGCGCACGCCCAGCGGGTCCTGCAGGACCCACGGTTGCAGCCGGAGCGCTGAGGCCGACCAGCCCCGAGGGCGGGCTAGGCTCGCCGGTGTGGACGAGGACCCGCACCGGACCGGACGACGCTCGTGAGCCCGACGATCGGTGCGCTTTCCGTCGTGTTCCTGGTGCTGGTGGGCGCGATCTTCGTCGCGGCGGAGTTCGCGCTCGCCTCGTTGCGGGACGACCCCGTGCGCGAGCGGGCGGCGCGGGGGAGTCGCGCCGCGCGGCTCGTCACCCACGAACTGGACCGTGCGCCCGTGGCCCTCGGCGTCGCGCAGCTGGGCATCACCGTCAGTTCGGTCGTCCTCGGCGCGCTCGCGGTCCGGGCCCTCGGGGCGCCGGCCCTGGCACCGCAACTGGCGGCGCTCGGGCTGGGCGAGCGGTGGACCTCGGCGCTCGCCATCGGCATCGCCCTGGCCCTGGCCGCTGTGCTGCACCTGGTGGTCGCCGAGCTGTTCGCGCGGAACCTGGCCGTGGCCCGTCCGCTCGCCGTCGCGCTCACCCTGGCACCGGTGATGCGCGTCGTGGTCACCTGCGCCGGCCCGCTGGTGCGTCCCCTCGATGCGCTGGCGCGGTGGATCGCCCGTGGCGGGGGCGAGGTGTCCGACGCCGCCAGCGCGTCGGGTGGCCACGACCTCGATGACCTCGCACGGATCATCGCGGCCTCGGGCGAGCAGGGCAGCCTCACCCCGGAGCAACGCACGCTGCTGCTGCGGGCGGTCGAGCTCGGCGACCGTCGGGCCTCGGAGATCATGATCCCGCGTCCGGACGTCGCGTTCCTCCCGCGGGACGCGAGCCTCGAGGATCTGCGGATCGCCGCCCGCACGACCGGCCACAGCCGCTTCCCCGTCCAGGGAGCCACGGAGGACGACGTCGTCGGCAGCATCCACATCAAGGACCTGCTCGCGGTCCCGGTCGCGGAGCACGCGACCACCCCGGTCGCCTCGCTCGCCCGCCCCATGCTCGCCGTGCCGGAGTCCGAGCCGCTGCGTGCGCTGTTGACCGACCTGCGTCGCGAACAGCGCACCTCGGCGTTGGTGGTCGACGAGTACGGCGCGACCGCCGGGATCGTGACCGTCGAGGACGTGCTCGAGGAGCTGGTGGGGGACATCACCGACGAGTTCGATCGCGCCGACCGACTGGTGCGTCGGATCGGGGCCGGGCAGCACCTGCTCGGTGGCGGCCTGCGGCTCGACCGGGCGCAGGAGGTGCTCGGTGTCGAGCTGCCCGAGGGGCCCTACGAGACCATCGCCGGGTTCGTGCTGGAGCGCCTCGGGCGGATCGCGCAGGGTGGGGAGACCGTGTCCTACGGCCCGGTCGATCTGACCGTGACCGCCGTGGACGACATGCGGATCACCGAGCTGCGGGTGCGTCGGTCGCGAGCTGGGTCCGAGGGGTCCGAGGGGTCCCTGCCGGGTGGGACCGACGCGACCGCGGCGGGGGATGGGGGACCACCACCGGCCCCGGACACCGACGGTCCGCGCCGGGGGCACGCATGACCCCGCTCACCGCGCTGCTGCTCGTCGTGGCCCTCGTCACCGCGAACGGCGCCTTCGTCGCGGCGGAGGTCTCCCTGCTCGCCGCCCGGCGGGGCACCATCGAGGAGGCGGCGGCCGCGGGCGACGCCCGGGCGGCCCGGGCACTGCGTGCGCTGGCACGCCTGCCGGTGACCCTGACGGGGGCGCAGCTCGGCATCACGCTGTGCTCGCTCGGGCTCGGGATCGTGGTCTGGCCGGCGCTGGTGACGCCGCTGGTGCAGGGGCTCACGAGCGTCGGGGTGCCCGCGGGTCCGTCGCTGGTGACCGCGGTCCTGGTCGGGTTCGCCGCGGTCATCGTGGTGCACCTGCTGGTCGGCGAGCTCGTGCCGAAGTACCTCGCCCTGGCCCGCTCGGAACCGGTCGCCATCGCGCTGGCCCGCGGGTTCGGCGGCTACCTGCTGCTGTTCGGGCCGGTGATCCGCGGGCTCAACGTCGTCACCGACGCGCTGCTGCGGCTGGTGCGGCTCGAGCGCGTCGACCCCGCCAAACTGGTGCACACACCGGACGAGCTCGCGCTGGCGTTGGCCGACTCCCAGCGGCAGGGGACCATCTCCGCCGAGGATGCCCGGGTGATGGCCGCGGCGTTGCGGCTGTCCAGCCTGACCGCCGGCGCCGCCATGACCCCGCGCGTCGACCTGTCCGCCGTGCCGGACACCGCCAGCGTGGACGACGTGCTGCACGTCGCGCACGAGAGCGGGTACACGCGGATCCCGGTGTTCCACGACGACCTCGACCACGTCGTCGGGCTGGTCCACGTCAAGGACGCCCTGCTGGTCGCGACCGATGGACGCACCGTCGAGGCCGTCCTGCGTCCCATCCCGGCCGTCGACGAGGGACGCGATCTCGAGCGGCTGCTGCGCGAGATGCTCGACGACGGCAGCCACGCGGTGCTGGTCGTCGACGAGTTCGGCGGCACCGCTGGCCTGCTCACCCTGGAGGACGTGCTCGAGGAACTCGTCGGCGACATCGACGACGAGTTCGACGACGGTGATCCGTCCCTGCCGGCGGAGGAGCGCACCTGGGTGGTCTCCGGCACCATGCGCCGGGACGAGCTGGAGCGGCGTGCGGGGCTCGCGCTGCGTGGTGGGGAGACGGAGACGATCTCCGGTTGGATCGTCGAGCAGCTGGGACGGCTCCCGGAGGCCGGCGACGAGGCACGCACCCCGGACGGGTGGCTGGTGCGCGTCCGCACGCTCGACGGACGCCGGGCCGGTGACGTCGAGGTCCGTGCGCCGGAGCCGTTGCGTGGCGGTCGGGCGGATGCCGGACGGCGACGGCGGGGCTCGTAGGGTGGACGCCGCGCCACGGGCGCACCGGTGGGCGGTCGCGACCCCGAGGGCTGCGACGTCGGGCGAAAGGGAGCGTTGCGGTGACCCGAGCCGAGGACCAACGGGAACCGACGGGGGTGGACGCCGCCGTGCAGGCCGCGTTGGCGCATCCACGCGGTCGTGCGGCGGCCGCCCTGCGACGGCTCGGGCACGCGCTCATGGCCCACGAGGCGGACGAGCGACTCCTGCTCGAGGTCGCCGAGGCGGCCGAGCGGGTCGCGGCGCTCGTCGAGGACGGCGCCCCCCGGGTCCGTGACCTCGCCGACACCAAACGACGGATGTTCGACCAGCCGGTCGGCGACGGGGAGCGCTTCGTCCACTTCGACGAGTGCTTCGTCTCGGGGCCGTTCAACCCGCTCGGCATCGCGATGGAGGTCCGACGCGACGGCGAAGGGGTGGTCGCGGAGGTGACCCTCGGGGCGGCGTTCGAGGGGGGCCCGGGGCGTGCGCACGGGGGCATCGTCGCGGCGATCTTCGACGACGTGCTCGGGTACCTGTTGTCGGTGGAGCACGCGCCCGGTTTCACCGGGGAACTCCAGGTGCGCTACCTGGCGCCGACGCCGATCGGTGTGCCGGTGCGCGTGCGTGCCCAGGTGGTCGCGCGCGACGGGCGCAAGCTGTCCACCTCGGCGGAGGCGACCGTGGCCGGGGAACCGGTGGCTCGCGCGCAGGCGCTGTTCATCCAGGTCGACCCGGCGCGTTTCCTCGGGTGAGCGTGTGGCCGGGGAGGTGGCCGACCGGGGCCCTGCGGCCATCCGTCCCTTCGGCAGGGGGTGCGGCCGCATCGCCGGCCGCGGGACGTGTCAGGGTCGAGGACGACCTCCCGGGCGGGGCCGGATCCGACGTGCGCCGCCCACCCCACCTCGGAAGGAACCACCATGCTCGCCCTCGGCGTCCTGCTCCTGATCCTCCACCTGCTGCTCGACATCCCCGTGCTGTGGCAGATCGGCTGGGTGTTGACCGTGATCGGCCTCATCCTCGCGGTGCTGGGGGTGCTCGATCGATCGGTCGGTCCTCGTCGCTACTACTACTGACCGCGCGGCGGTCGATCGGCGAGCCCGGGGCCCCCCCGCCCCCCCCACCACCGTTTGGCCGCGCCCCCCCCCCCCCCCAACCAACCCCGCAACCCCCCCCCCCCC
>JAFIEQ010000101.1 GCA_020832455.1 Nitriliruptoraceae bacterium | reverse complement strand
GCCCCCCCACCGATGGCGCCGGCCCCACCGGACACCACACGCGTGCTCGCCGGCGACGTGCGCGCCACCGCGCCGACCAGCGCCCGCGAGCGGGAGCCGGTGCTCGACCTGCTGCGCGGCTTCGCGGTGCTGGGGATCCTGCTGGTCAACATCGAGTTCATGCGTGGCCCGGACCTCTACACCCTGCTGGCTGGCCAGGGGATCGTCCGCGAGGGGTCCGACCGCGTCGTCGACGCGCTGGTGGGCTGGCTCGTGGCGGGCAAGTTCGTGTCGTCGTTCTCCCTGCTGTTCGGGGTCGGGGCGGGGTTCCTCGTCGCCCGGGCGCTGCGCGACGGGGTCAACCCCCGGCGGCTGCTCGCCCGGCGCTACTCGTTGCTGCTGGTGTTCGGCCTGCTGCACATGATCCTGCTCTTCCCGGGTGACGTGCTGTTCGTCTACGCCGTCACCGGGTTCGTCTTCCTCGCGTTCGTGCACGTGCGGCCCGGCATCGCGCTGCGCTGGAGCGCCGGCCTGCTGGCGGCGATGACCGTGCTGCTGGCGGGGTTCGTCGCGCTGGGCGCCGCGTTCGAGGGCGCCGTCGACGGTGGGGACGATCCCATGGCCGAGGCGATGCTCACGATGTTCTCGGACCTCGGGGAGCGGGCCGTGGGCGCCTACACCGAGGGCGGTCTCGGGGCGGTCCTCGGTGCCCGCGCCATCGAGGCCGGCTTGATCCAGTCCTCACAGCTGTTGCTGCTGCCCTGGTTCCTGGCCCTGTTCCTCGCCGGGTTCGCCCTCCACCGCAGCGGGGTGCTCACCGACCTCGAGGGCCACCGCCCGCTGCTGCGTCGCATCGCGTTCATCGGCATCGTCGTCGGCCTGCCGCTCAACCTGCCCGGTGCCTTCGTCGGCACCCTGGGCGCGTCCGCGGGCGGTGCCGGCGACACCGGACAGGGGCTGTGGCTGGAGATCGCCGCGTCGGTGAACACCATGATCGGCGCCCCCGTTCTCGCCGCGGGCTACCTCGCCGCCATCGCGCTGCTCGCGCTACGCGTCGGCGCCTGGCGTCCGCTGGCCGCCACGGGCCGCATGGCCCTGACCGCCTACCTCGCCCAGTCGCTGATCACCACGGTGCTGTTCATCGGGTTCGGCCTGTACGACGCCGTCTCGACCACGCAGGCGCTCGGGATCGCCGTGGCCATCTGGGCCGTGCTGCTCGTGGCCTGCCCGGCGTGGCTGCGCGTCGCCCGGTTCGGGCCCGTCGAGTGGCTGTGGCGCTCCTGGACCTACCGCGCCTGGCAGCCGCTGCGCCGGGAACCGACGGCCAGCTGACCGGCCCGGGACGACGACCGCGAGGGTGCCTCAGGCTGCCCCGGCGCCCCGCAGCGCCGCGCGCGTTTGGGTCGCGATCTCCTGCTCCTCGTCGGTGGGGGTGACCACGATACCCCCCCGGGCGTGGTGGGCCAGGGCGGCCCCGCGGGGGGCCGCGGGCGGCCCCGCCGCCCCCCCGCCCCGCGCGGGTTGGGGGCGCGCGCCCGGGCCCGGGGGGGGGGGCGATCACCAGGATCGCCACCGGGGCGTCGTGGACCTGGACGGCCGCGATGCCGTCCGACGTCTGCCCGGCCCGCAGCCCGGCGTTGGCCTCCTCGTCGAGGCGGATCCCGAGCACGTCGAGTCCGGCGCACACCCGCGCACGCACCCGGTCCGCGTTCTCGCCCACCCCCGCGGTGAACACCAGGGCATCCAGCCCGCCCAGCACGGCCACGTAGGCGCCGAGGTAGCGACGGATCCGGTGCGCGTGGACGTCGAGGGCCACCGCGGCGGCCCCATCGCCCTGCTCGGCCCGGGCCTCGATGCGGCGCAGGTCGTTCTCGCCGCACAGCCCCTTCAGCCCGCTGCGGCGGTTGAGCAGCGCATCGACCTCGTCGACGTCCATGCCGGCTTGGCGGATCAGGTGGAACACCACGGCCGGATCGACGTCGCCGGACCGGGTGCCCATCACCAGGCCCTCCAGCGGCGACAGCCCCATGCTCGTCTCGACGCTGCGGCCGCCGTCGATCGCCGTCATCGACGCGCCGTTGCCGAGGTGGCAGGTGATGAGCTTGCAGTCCTCGATCGGCCGGCCGAGGAACGCCGCCGCGCGCCGGGCGACGTAGGCGTGCGAGGTGCCGTGGAAGCCGTACCGGCGGATGCCGTGCGCGTCCGCCACCTCGCGGTCGATCGCGTAACGCCAGGCGTGCTCGGGCAGGCTCGCGTGGAACGCCGTGTCGAAGACGGCCACCTGGGGGATGTCGCCGCGCAGGGCGCGTGCCACCTCGATGCCGGTGAGGTTGGCCGGGTTGTGCAGCGGGGCCAACGGGACCTGCTCGGTGATGCGGGCGACCACCTCGTCGTCGATCACGGTGGGGGCGGAGAAGGCCGCGCCGCCGTGGACCACCCGGTGGCCGATCGCGTCGAGGTCGTCCGCGAGCCCGGTGCCCTCCAGCGCCGCGACGATGGTCGCGAACCCGGCGGCGTGGTCGGGCAGCGCCGCGTCCTCGACCCGGCGGTCCTCGGTCCCGTCCGACGCCACGAGCGTGTGGGTCGCGACCGACGAGGGTTCCCCGATCCCCTCGACCAGGCCGACGGCACGCACCGTGTCGTCGACGTCGAGCAGCTGGTACTTGATCGAGGAGCTGCCGGAGTTGAGCACCAGGACGTTCACGACGACGCCTCGCTGCCGAGCGCGGCGTGGGTCTCGGATGCGGCCTCGGATGCGGCCTCGGCCCGCTCGGCGACCTGCTGGGCCTGGATCGCGGTGATCACCACCGTGTTCACCACGTCCTCGACCAGGCACCCGCGGGACAGGTCGTTGACGGGCTTGTTGAGCCCCTGCAGGACCGGCCCGATCGCGACGGCACCGGAGGAGCGCTGCACCGCCTTGTAGGTGTTGTTGCCGGTGTTGAGGTCGGGGAAGATGAACACCGTGGCCCGCCCGGCGACGTTGGACCCCGGCATCTTCGCGGCCCCGACGGAGACATCCACCGCGGCGTCGTACTGGATCGGCCCGTCGACCTCGAGCTCGGGGCGTCGTTCGTGCACCAGCGCGGTGGCCTCGCGGACCTTCTCGACGGCCTGTCCCTTGCCGGACTCCCCCGTCGAGTACGACAGCATCGCCACGCGTGGGTCGATCCCGAACGCGGCCGCCGTGTCGGCGGAGCTGATCGCGATGTCGGCGAGCTGGGTGGCATCGGGCTCCGGGTTGACCGCGCAGTCGCCGTAGACCAGTACCCGGTCGGCGAGGCACATCAGGAACACCGAGGACACGACCGACACGCCCGGCGCGGTGCGGATCACCTCGAAGGAGGGGCGGATCGTGTGCTGGGTCGTGTGCGCCGCGCCCGACACCATCCCGTCGGCGACGCCCTCGTGCACCATCATCGTGCCGAAGTAACTCACGTCGGCGAGCGTGTCGAAGGCGAACTCCTCGGAGATGCCTTTGTGTGCGCGCAGCTCGTGGTAGCTCGCGGCGAACCGCGAACGCAGCGGGTCGGTCGCCGGGTCGATGATGGTCACGTCACCGAGCTCGACGCCGAAGCTGTCCGCCGCGGCGCGTACCCGGTCCGGGTCACCGAGCAGGGTCAGGTCGACGACGTCCCGGCGCAGCAGCACCTCGGTCGCGCGCAGGATGCGTTCGTCCTCGCCCTCGGGCAGCACGATGCGCTTGCGGTCCGCGCGGGCCCGCTGCAACAGGTCGTAGCCGAACATCAGCGGCGTGACCCGTTCCGTGCGACTCACCTGGATGCGCTGCTCGAGCGCGTCGAGGTCGACGTGGGACTCGAAGATGCCCAGCGCCGTCTCGATCTTGCGCGTGCTCGACGCGCGGATCACCGCCGGGACCGCGGCGATGCGTTGCGCGGTGGTGAACGTGTCGGTCGACACCGCCAGGATCGGGACCTGGGCGCCGATGAGCCCGTCGAGCAGCTTGATGACGTTGTCGTGCAGGGGGAACCCGCCCGTGAGCACCAGTGCGGCGAGGTTGGGGAAGTTGGTCGCCATGCGACTGACCAGGGCGCCGACGATGACATCGGGACGGTCGCTCGGTGCGATCAGCAGCGAGCCCTCGTCGATGTGGCTGAGCATGTTCGGCAGGCTCATCGCGGCGATGCGCAGGGAGGTCACCTCCCGGTCGAGGTCCGCCTCCTCACCGGCCACCTCGTCGGCGTCGAGCTCGTCGACGATCTCGCGCACCGTGGGCATCCGCAGCAGCGGTACCTCCGGCAGCGCCCACACGGGCTCGTCGAACCCCTGGTCGTCGATCCGCGCGACGACATCGGCGAGGAAGCGCTCCGGCACGCGGTTGACGATGATCGCCGCGATGGAGCAGCCCTCCCCCAGCAGCGACTCCCGCGCGAGACGCAGCGCGTCGATGGTGTCCTCGGGGAGACGGTCCGCGCCGTTGACCAGCGCGATGACGGGGGCGCCCAGGTCGGTCGCGATCCGGGCGTTGACCTCGAACTCCAGCGCGGCGGCGGTCCCGGTGTAGTCGGTGCCGTCGTAGAGCACCGCGTCGAAGCGCTGCTCGAGCCGCCGGGCACGGTCGAGGATGGTGGCGAACACGTCGTCGGTGTGCCCGGTCGCCATGGCCTCCGCGACCTCGTCGGAACCCATCAGGGCGAGCTCCGTGGCCTCGGCCTCGAGTCCGTAGCGCCGGCGCACCAGTTCGATCCGGGCATCCGGCCGATCGGCGTTCGCGACGATCGGGCGGACGTAGCCCACCGAGCCCAGCCGCCGGGTGAGCAACTCCATCAGCCCGAGCGTGACGAGCGATCGGCCCGCACGGGGCTCCAACGAGGCCAGGAACAGCCGGTCCGCCACGGACGCCTCCTCGGCCCCGCGATCGCGCGGAGCCTGTGATCGGTCGGGGCCGAGTCAAGCAGCCGAGGTCGCGACGTGCCGGCGGGGCCACCGACGGTCGGGCACCCGCGACGGACATCGGACACCTCGGGCTGCGGCGAGGACCAGATGCTCGGGCTCCTCGACGGCGGCTTCAACGGCGACGCCGGGTAACCACCACGTGGATCACCGCGCCCACCCCGAGCAGAGCGGCCCCACCGACCACCGCGACCACCGGCAGGCTGAACGCGAGCACGACGCAGCCGACGACCCCGCCGATCGCGATCCAGCGGGGCCAGCGGCGCTCCTCGCCCTCCAGCGTCACCGCGGAGGCGTTGGCGATCGCGTAGTAGGTCAGGACGGCGAAGGAGCTGAACCCGATCGCCCCACGCAGGTCCACGAGCAGGACGAGCACGATCACGATCGCGCCGACGGTCAACTCGGCGACGTGCGGGACCTTGCGCGTGGGGTGGACACTGGTGAGCACGGCGGGCAGGTAGCCGTCCCGTGCCATCGCGAACCCGGTGCGGCTCACCCCGGCGATCAGCGACAGCAGGACCCCGGCCGCCGCGATGGTCGCGCCGACACGCACCAGCGGCGCCCCGGCGGCGAACCGACCGGCTTCCACCGCGGTCGCCAGCGGTGCCGAGGAGGCGGCCAGCTCCTCGGGGCCGACGGCCAGCAGCGCCGTCACCGCGACGATGACGTAGACGACCAGGGTCAACCCGAGCGCGCGCGGGATCGCCTTGGGGATCGTGACCGCCGGGTCGATGACCTCCTCGCCCAGCGTCGCGATCCGCGCGTACCCGGCGAAGGCGAAGAACAGCAGCCCCGCGGCCTGCAGCACCCCGGTCGGTGAGGCCTGCAGGACACCGTCGAGGTTGCCCACCTCGACGCTGCCGCCGCCCAGTGCGGCCGCCACGACCGCCGCGAGCGCCGCGAGCACGGACACGACGATCACCTTGGTCAACCCGGCGGTCTTGCGCACCCCCGCGACGTTCACGGCGGTCAACGCCACGACCGCCGCCACCGCCATCGGGCGCGCGTACTCCGGAGCGGCGTAGGCACCGAAGGTGAGCGCCATGGCCGCGAGGGACGAGGTCTTGCCGATGACGAACCCGAAGCCGGCCAGCGTGCCCCAGAACGGCCCGAGCCGTTCGCGGCCGTAGACGTAGGTCCCCCCCGACTGCGGGTAGAGCGCGGCGAGCTGCGCCGAGGAGGTGGCGTTCGCGTAGGCCACCATGGCGGCCAGCGCCAACCCCACGAGCAGCCCGGCACCCGCGGCCTGGGCCGCGGGCCCGATGGCGGCGAACACCCCGGCACCGATCATCGAACCGAGCCCGAGGACCACGGCGTCGTTGAGGGTCAGCCGGCGTGCGAGCGCGCCGCCGGTCGTGTCGTTGCCCGGCATGGCCGTCAGCCGTTCGTCGTGGACGTCACGAGAGGGAGGCGAGCCGGACGCTGCGCACGCTGGACCCGTCCGCCGCCGAGGCAGACCTCGTCGGCCGCGTCGTAGAGCACGACCGCCTGGCCGACGGCGAGCCCGTGGACCGGCTCATCGAAGCGGACCAGGACCCGCTCGGAGCTCGCGGCGACCTCGAGGGTCGCCGGCACGGTGGCGCCGTGGGCCCGGATCTGCGCACGCAGGTCCCCGTCGGGACGCGCGCCCGTGGTCCAGGTCGGTGCCTCGAGCTCCGCCCACGCGCACGCCAGGGCGTCGCGAGGACCCACCACCACGGTGTTGCGCACCGCGTCGACGTCGACGACGAAGCGACGCTCGTGGTGGTCGAGCCCCAGCCCGCGGCGCTGGCCGACCGTGAAGTGCCAGACCCCGTCGTGCGACCCGAGTTCGCGACCGTCGACGTCCACGATCGGGCCGGGGGTGACGGGCAGCCGATCGGCGAGGTAACCGGCGGTGTCCCCGTCGGGGATGAAGCACACGTCGTAGCTGTCCGGCTTGTCCGCGACGCGGAAGCCGAGCTGGGCCGCCCGCGCGCGGATGCGGTCCTTGGACCACTCCCCGACCGGGAGCAGCGTGCGGTCGAGCTGCTCCTGACGTGCGACGTAGAGCACGTAGGTCTGGTCCTTGCGCGCGTCTGCGGCTCGGACCAGCCGGGTGCGCGGCCCCGGGGCGGTCACCGGACGGCCGTCGCGACGAAGCCGCGCGTGGTGGCCGGTCGCGAGCGCATCGAACCCGCTGGCCACCGCCCGCTCGAGCAGCGTCGCGTACTTCACCCGCTCGTTGCAGGTCACGCACGGGTTGGGGGTCGCCCCGGCCGCGTAGCTGCGGGCGAACGGCGCCTGGACGGCGGCCTCGAAGGTCTCGTGCAGGTCCCAGACGTAGAACGGGATGTCGAGCACCTGCGCGGCCCGGCGAGCGTCCTGCGCGTCATCGAGCGTGCAGCAGCCGTGGCCGGGCACCTGCTCCTCGAGCGGGAGGTCGGCGAGCTTGAGGTGCACGCCGACGACCTCGTGGCCCCGCTCGACGAGCAACGCCGCCGCCACGGCGGAATCGACCCCGCCGGACATGGCGACGAGCACCCGGCTCATGGGCGCGCCGCCACGCCGGGTCGCGTGCCGGCGCCCGCCCGCAGCCGCGGGATGACCGTGGTCAGCACGTCGAGCGCACGGTCCACGTCCGCGGCCGTGCTGGTCCACCCGAGCGACAACCGCAGGGGCGTGCCGCTCACCCCGGTCGCCTGCAGCACCGGCGAGGCCGCGCTGGCTCCGGATCCGCAGGCCGCACCCCCGGAGGCCGCGAGCCCGGCACGGTCGAGCTCCAACGCCAGCCGATCGGGGTCGACCCCGTCCAGGCTGAGGTGGACGATGGACGCGAGCCGGTGGGCCGGGTCGGTGGGACCGTTGCGGTGCACCCCATCGAGCGAGATCAGCTCCGCGGCCAGGCGATCGCTCAGCGACCGGCACCGCCGGCGCAACGCCTCGCGGTCACGGACCGCCTCCTCGAGTGCTGCCCCGCAGGCGGCATCCAACGCGGCCGCGAAGGTGCCCGAGCGCACCCCGCGGTCCTGACCACCGCCGTGGCTGAGCGGTTCCACGGCCAACCCGCGTCGCAGGACCGCGACCCCGACGCCCTGGGGTCCGCCGAACTTGTGCGCCGAGATGGCCAGCGCCGCGATCCCCCACCCCTGGACGTCCACGTCCAGGGTCCCGACGGCCTGGACCGCGTCGGTGTGCAGCGCCACCTCGCGCTCGCGCAGCGCCCTGGCCATCGCCGCGACGTCGTTGACGGCGCCGAGCTCGTTGTTGGCGGTCATGACGCTCGCGAGCACCGTGTCCTCGCACACCGCGTCCAGGACCGCATCGACCTCGACGCGTCCGTCCGGCGCGGGCGCGACGACGGTGGCGGTGGCCTCGCCTCGTGTGACCAGCCACCGCACCGCCTCGAGCACCGCCGGGTGTTCGACCGCGGTGGTGATCAGGTGGGGGATCCGACCGGTCCGGCGCTGCGCTGCCCAGGCGACCCCCTTGATGGCGAGGTTGTCGGCCTCCGTGCCGCCGGAGGTGAAGACCACGTCGTGCGGGGAGCACCGGAGGGCCGTGGCGACCTGCTCGCGGGCGGTCTCCACCGCGGCGCGGGCCTGCTGTCCGGCCAGGTGCCCCGCCGAGGCGTTCGCGGACGCCAGACCGGCGTCCAGGGCGGCACGCGCCACGGGACGTGGCGGGCTGGAGGCCGCATGGTCGAGGTAGGTGGTCATCACGACCGGGACGGTAGCGTCCGCCGGGTAGACGCCACGGCGCCCGCCCGGACACGCGAGGAGACCGACCCTGACCGCACCCCACCTCCCGAACGGCGCACCACTGCCCCCCGTCCACCGGGGGGTGGTCCCGCTGGACCTCGAGCTCGGTGTCGCCGCCGGACACCGGCTCACGCTGCTCAGCCTGGAGTGCTGGGACGGCTGGGCGGACCTGCGCTTCGCGCGGGTCGACGTCGGCGCGACGAGCCGGCTGACGCGGCGGGTCCCGCCCGCCGAGGCGTGGCGGGTCCGGGCCGACGGTCACGACCTGGACGTCTTCGATGCCGTCGGCCGCGGCGACCGCGCCTTCTCCAACGGTGAGGTCCGGCTGGTCCCGTCACCGGCGCCGGGCGCACGACTCGAGGTGGCCGTCCGCGTCACCCCCGACAGCGAGCCGTTGGTCGGTCGGGTGACCCTGCCCGCCGACCCGGCGTGAGCGCGGCCGCACCCACCGACCGCCCGAGCCCCGACCGACCGAGCCCCGACCGACCGAGCCCCGACCGCCCCGGCTCCGACCGACCGAACTGCAGCCCCACCCGGAGGACCCCATGGCCAGCGATGCCGTCGAACGCTTCACCGCGCGTGCCGCCGCACTGGGGATCGACGTGGCACCTCGACGCTTCCCCGAGGGCACCCGAACGGCCCGGGACGCGGCCGCGGCCATCGGCTGCGACGTGGCCCAGATCGTGAAGTCCCTGGTCTTCGTCGGGGACGACGGCCCGATCCTGGCGCTGACCAGCGGCGCGAACCGGGTCGACGAGCGCAAGCTCGCCGCCGCGCTCGAGGTCGCGACGGTGCGCAAGGCCGATGCCGACGAGGTGCGCGGGGCCACCGGCTACGCCATCGGGGGCACCCCACCGTTCGGGCACACCGCGACCCTGGCGGTCGTGTGCGACCAGGACCTGCTGGGCTTCGAGGAGATCTGGGCCGCCGCGGGGACCCCGAGCGACGTGTTCCCGCTCACGCCGGCCACCCTGCTGGCGGCCTCGGAGGCCGCGGTCGCGGACATCGCGCAGCGCTGAGACGCCCGCCGGATCAACCAACGCTCGGGCCGCTCCCGGTCGCCGCACCGATGGCCTGATCCAGATCACGCCACAGGTCGTCGACGTCCTCGACGCCGATCGAGAGCCGCAGCAGCCCCGGACGGATGCCGCTGTCGGCCAGCGCGGCCGCGTCGACGACGCGGTGGGTCAGCCCGGCAGGATGCTCGATCAGGGAGTCCGTCGAGCCGAGGCTCACCGCAGAGGTGAACAGCCGGACCGCCTGCAGCACCCGACCGGCCGCCTCCGCGCCGCCCTCGACCTCGACGGTCAGGAGCGAGCCCGGACCCGACATCTGCCGGTCGACGAGCCCGAGCGGGTCGCAGTCGGGCAGGCTCGGGTGCCGCACGGCCAGGACGCCGCACCGACCCTGCAGCCGCTTGGCCAGCTCCACGGCGTTGTCCTGCGCCGCGCGCACACGCAGCGCCAGGGTCGGCAGACTGCGGTGCAGGAGGTAGGCGGCCTGGGGGTCGAGCAGCGCCCCGGTGACCACGCGCACCTGTCGCAGCGCCGCAGCCCGGGTCTGGCTGGTGGCCACGACCCCCGCGATCACGTCGCCGTGCCCACTGAGAGCCTTGGTCGCGCTGTGCACGACCCAGCTCGCCCCGTGGCGCAGCGGCTGCTGCAGGATCGGGGTCGCGAAGGTGTTGTCGACCAGGACCGGCACGTCGCCCGCCTGGCGGACCACCGCGGCGAGGTCGACCAGGTCAAGCGTCGGGTTGGCCGGTGTCTCGACCACGACCAACGCGGTGTCGTCCTCGATCGCGTCGGCGACGCCCTGCGGGCTGGCCCAGGTCGTCCGGGTGGCGAGCAGGCCCGTGGACAGCAGATGGTCGGTCCCGCCGTAGAGCGGGCGGATCGCCACGACGTGGCGCCCGATGGCGCCGGCCGCGATCAGCGTCGCGGTGATCGCCGCCATCCCGGACCCGAAGGCGACCGCCGCGTCCGCGTGCTCCAGCGCGGCGATGCCCTGCTCCCACCGCGCCACGGTCGGGTTGAACAGCCGGGCGTAGACCGGCGAATCCACCGGGGCAGCCTCGCCGTGGGCGAGTCGCTCCAGGTCCGCGGTGCCCGACTCGAGCGAGCGCAGCGGGTAGGTGGTCGATCGGTCCAACGGCGGGGCGTGCACCCCCAACGCCGTGAGGTCCTCACGACCTCCGTGGACGACCATCGTGTCGATCCCGGCCATGGTGCGCTCCTGACGCCGCAGGTCCCGGACACGGCAGTGGGCCCAGGGGTGCGCCGACGGGACGGACCACCACGGGATCGGGAGCTCGGCCGTCACCGGCCGCCACCGCGGGGACCGCCGGCGTGCGACGGTGATCCCGGTCGGCTCCGCATCCGACCCGTCGTGCTCCGTCCCGTCAGAGCACCTACGTTCAGTATGAACGTCGGAGGTACTGCTCGTCCATCGGATGTTTTCCTGAATCGGAGCCAGCATGAGCACCTTGGACCGGACGGATCTCGCCTTGTTGGGCGCCCTGCAGGAGGATGGTCGGCGCACCATCAAGGAGCTGGCGGCGATCGCCGGGCTGTCGACCTCCGCGACCCATGAGCGGGTCCGTCGCCTGCAGGCGGACGGCGTCATCAGCGGCATCCACGCCGCCCTCGACCCGGAGGCGATCGGGATCGGGCTGCAGGCGGTGATCCAGGTCAGCCTGCAGCGGCACTCACGCGACGCGGTCATCGCGTTCCGCGACCACGCGATGTCGCTCGAGGAGGTCCTGGCCGTCACGCACCTGACCGGGGCCATCGACTTCCTCGTCCACGTCGCCGTGCGGGACACCGACCACCTCCGGGACCTGGCGCTGGAGGCGTTCACGACCCGCGACGAGGTCGCCCGGCTCGACACCTCGGTGGTCTACGAGCACGTCGGCGCGCGGACCTGGCCGATCTACGCCGTCGCCGATCCCGTCTAGTCGATCCCGCCCCGGGGGCCGCGGGACCGTCGCCGTGCGCGCTCGACATCGTGGACCTCCCGGGATCGCCGAGCGTCGCACGCACCGTCGGGACGGCCACGGACGGCCACGGACGGCCACGGACGACGAGGGCACGACCGACCCTGGCCGCTCGACCAGCCGGCCAACCGGGCGGACGCTGGCGGTGGTCGGCTCCGTGCCCGCTGGCGACACTGGCGCGGACGGTCCGACCATCGCCGGACACCGCCCACGCACGGCCCACGCCCGACCCGCGCACGACGAGGAGTCGACCATGAGCAACCAGGACAAGTTCGCCGGCAAGGCCAAGGAGGTCACCGGCAAGGCCACGGGCGACCGCGAACTCGAGGACGAGGGCGAGCGCCAGCACGCCAAGGGCAAGTTCAAGGAGAAGGTGGACGACGCCAAGGACACGGCCAAGGGCGCCGTCGAGTCCGCCAAGGACTCGCTGTCCAGCGACGACGAGCGCTGAGCTGTCCCACCCACGACGATGCCCCGGCCGTGTCGGCCGGGGCATCGTGGTGTCGTGCACGCGGTGCTGCCGAAGCGCGCCGCGCCGGGTCTCAGCCCTTACGGGCCTCGAGCTCCTCGACGAGCTTGGGGACCACCTGGTAGAGGTCGCCGACGATGCCGAAGTCCGCGATCTGGAAGATCGGCGCCTCCGGGTCCTTGTTGATCGCGACGATCTGCTGGGAGGTCTGCATCCCGGCACGGTGCTGGATCGCACCGGAGATCCCGCTGCCGACGTAGAGCGTCGGCGAGATCGTCCGGCCGGTCTGGCCGATCTGGTAGCGGTGCGGGTACCACCCGGCATCCGTGGCGGCACGTGACGCACCGACCCCGGCGCCGACGACGTCGGCGAGCTGTTCCATGAGCTGGAACCCGGACTCCTCGCCGAGCCCACGACCACCGGCGACCACGATCGCGGCCTCGCCGATGTCGGGCCGGTCGGCCGAGGCCTGCTTCTCCACGCTCACGACCTTGGACGCGGTGGCGCCCTCCGACAGCGAGACGTCGAGCGCGACGATCTCGGGCGCGCCGCCACCGGTGTCCTCGACCGGGAAGGCGTTGGCCGCGACACCGAGGAACTGCGGCTTGCCATCGGCGACCTTCGAGGTGGTGATCATGTCACCGCCGAAGACCTCCTTGGTGGCGATCCAGCGGCCGCCCTCGCCGGCCTCGATGCCGGTGCAGTCGGTGATGACCCCGGCGTCGAGCCGGATGGCCAGCCGGGCCGCGACGTCCTTGGTGTGGTTCGACGACGGGAACAGCAGGGTGTCCGCGCCGGAGGCCTCGAAGGCCGCCTGCAGCGCCTCGACCTGCGGCAGCGTCACGTACGCGGCCGCGTCCTCGCTGTCCCAGTGGTAGAGCTTGGTCGCGCCGTGCGCGCCGAGCGTGGCGGCCGCGTCCGACGCGCCGCCGCCGAGCCACACCGCCGCGACGGTGTCACCCGATCCCTCGGCCAGCGTCTTGGCGGCGGAGAGCATCTGCAGCGCGATCTTGCGCGGGGCACCCTCCGTGTGGTCGATCAGTACGAGCATCTCTGCCATCGTGCACGTCTCCTCGTCAGCCCGCGTCTCGGCGGGCGCGTCGTCAGCGTCGGCTGGTGACCGTCAGACGAACTTCTTCTCGGCCATCCAGTCCGCGAGCTGGGCCGCGGCGGTACCCGAGCCGTCGTCCTCGACGATGGTCCCGGCCTCCTTCGGCGGACGATCGGCGAACTCGTACATCGTCGCGGCGGCGGCACCGGACCCGACGTCCTCCGGGCTGACCCCGAGGTCGGCGAGCGACTTGACCGCGAGCGGCTTGGACTTGGCCGCCATGATCCCCTTGAACGAGGGGTAGCGCGGCTCGTTGATGGCCTCGACCACGGACACGATCGCCGGCAGCGAGGACTGGACGACGTCCCAGCCCTCCTCGTGCTCACGGTGGACGGTGACCGTGTCGCCGTCGACCTCGAGGTGGCGGGCGTAGGTCAGGCTCGGCAGGTCGAGCAGTTCGGCGACCGCCGCGGGCACCAGGCAGGTGCGCGCATCGGTCGACTGGTTGCCGAACAGGACCAGGTCGAACTCCTCGGCCTCGAGCGCCTTGGCGATGACCCGGGCGGTCCCGAGCGCATCCGAGCCGGCGATCCCGTCGTCGGTCACCTGCAGCCCGGCGTCCAGTCCGTACGACAGCGCCTTGCGCACGATCGGCTGGGCGGATTCCGGGCCGACCAGCAGGACGGTCACCTCCGCGCCGTGCTGCTCCTTGAGGCGCACGGCCTCCTCGATGGCGAACTCGTTCACCGGACACAGCACGGACTCGACCGACTCGCGGTCGACCGTGCGGTCGTTCGGGTCGATCTTCTTCTCGCCTGCGGTATCGGGTACCCGCTTCACGGGCACGAGGACCTTCATCCGGCGCTCCCTCGTCGTCGTCGGTGTGGGGATCCCGGGCCGGCTCCCGTCGGCGTCCGGCGGCGAACCTGCGGCCGGGGATCGTGCACCCATGGAACTTGAGTGAACGCTCAAAATCAAATTGAGGGGTACCGACGAACGGGTGATGACCTCCCGCGCGGGGCGGTGCGCAGCCCGAGCCGTAGGCTCGCGGCATGGACGCCGACCCCACCTCCGACCCGAGCTGCGACCCCACCCGCGAGCCCGGAGCCGCCGGGCACGACGAGCTCGTCCTGACCGGGGAGCGGACGCTGCCCGGGATCGCCGACGAGCGCTACTGGTTCGTGCGCCACGAGGTCGCCTACCTCGCCGTCGCCGCCGACCTGGTCCGCCCGGGCGACCGGGTCCTGGACGCGGGCTGCGGCGAGGGCTACGGCCTGGCGCTGCTCGCCGACGCTGGCGCGTCGCGCGTCGTGGGCGTGGACCTCGACCCGCTGACCGTCGCCCACGCCCGTCGACGCTACGCCGAGGCGGACCCACGCATCGAGGTGCACGTCGCCGAGTTCGGGGCGCTGCCGCTGGAGCCCGCGAGCGTGGACGTGACCGTGTCGTTGCAGGTCATCGAGCACGTCTGGGACGTCCCGGGCTACCTCGCCGTCCTCGCGCAGGTGACCCGTCCCGGCGGCCGGGGGGCGATCGCCACCCCCAACCGGCTGACCTTCACCCCGGACTCCGACACCCCGGTCAACCCGTTCCACGTGACCGAGTTCGCCCCCGACGAGCTCGTCGCCGCGTTGGAGGCGGCGGGGCTCGCGGTCGAGCGCTTGCTCGGGCTGCACCACACGGGCGAGGTGGCCCGTCTGGAGGCGGCGCACGGCCTGGACCTCCCGCGTCTGCTCGGCGAGGTGGCCCCGGACGACTGGCCCGCGCACGTGCGGGCGCAGGTGCACGCCACCTCGACGTCGGACTTCCACCTGCACGAGCGGGGCCTGACCGACAGCCTCGACCTGCTCGCGCTCTGCCGCGTGCCCGCACCGTGAGCGGCGGGGACGACCCGGGTGCGGGCCGCGGGGGTGTCGACGCGAGGGCCGGTGCAGGCGTGGGCGGCGCGGGTGCCGGCGCAGGCGCGGGCCGCGGGGGTGCCGACGCGGGCCCGGGCGCG
>JAFIEQ010000100.1 GCA_020832455.1 Nitriliruptoraceae bacterium | reverse complement strand
CGCGATCCGTGAGGGTGGCCGCACGGTCGGTGCGGGCCGCGTCACCAAGATCATCAACTGACCCACCGCACGCCCTGCACCGCACCGACCAGGTGGCACCGGCTGCAGGGACCGAAGATCCTCGAACGAGGGACCGAAGCCTCCGCGACGCGGGGAGCCCCGCGAGCTGGAGAAGGAACCGAGCCATGCCGAAGAACGACAACCGCCCCCACGTGACGCTCGCCTGCACGGAGTGCAAGGAGCGCAACTACCTGACCTCGAAGCACCGCGTGAACCAGCGCGAGCGCCTCGAGCTGCGCAAGTTCTGCAGCCGGTGCCGCACGCACCAGGTCCACCGCGAGACGCGCTGAGCCGCACCCTGCACGACGTCGACGCCCGCCGGCCACTGCCGTGACGGGCGTCGACGTGTCGTGGGCCCGTGGCGGTGTGCGGTGAGGGGTTAGGCTCGGCGTCGGCGTTGGTGCCAACCGGGAGGATCGTCCGTGGCGCTGGATCGAACCAAGGTGGGGACGAGGTACCCGTCCTACCGGTACGAGGTCGCCCGCGAGAAGATCCACGAGTACGCGCTGGCGCTCGGGGAGACCGACCCGCGTTACCTCTCCGATGGCGATGACTGCGTCGCCCCGCCGACCTTCGCGGCATCCTTCACCATCGTGAAGGGCACCGCGGCGGCCTTCGCGGACGAGCGCCTCGGCGCGCACCCGAAGCTGGTGCACGGGTCGCAGACCTACACCTACGGCGACCGGCCGATGCGGCCCGGCGACGTGCTGGTCTGCACCCCACGCATCGCCGACATCAGCGTGCGCGGCGCCAACGAGTTCCTGACGGTCGCGGTGGACTGCCGCTTCGCCGACGACGACCGGGCAGCGGTCTGCTCGGAGATGACCATCGTCTTCCTCGGGTCGGCGCCGCAGCAGGCCGACGACGAGCCCAGCACGCAGGAGCCGGCATGACCAGCATCGAGGTGGGCGACGAGCTCCCCGCGGTCGAGGCCACCTCGACGTTGACGACGTCCGTGATGTACGCGGGCGCGTCGGGCGATCTCAACCCGTTGCACTACGACCAGGCGTTCGCCGCCGACGTCAGCCCCACCGGCGGGATCATCGCGCACGGCATGTACTCGATGGGGCTGGCTTCACGCGCGTTGACCGCCTACGCGGGCGGGCCGGAGCACGTGCTCGAGGTCTCCGTTCGCTTCACGCGTCCCTGGCCGCTCGGCACGAGCGCCACCTTCGGGGGCAAGGTGACCGCCATCGCCGACGGCGTGGCCACGGTGTCGCTCGTCGGGCAGACCGAGGGCGGCGACCGGGTGCTTCGCGGCACGGGCCGGATCCGGGTCCGCGCCGAGTCGGGCTGAGCCCACGCCCCGCTGACCACCGACCGCGTGCGCTCAGACATCGCGCCGGTTGTCGGGGAGGTCGGCGGCGGGTTACCCTGTCGAGACGCTGCCTCCCCGTGGGGCAGCGTTCCCGTGTCGGACCGAACGGTGACGGTGCCGCCCGACGTGAGCGACGCTCACGTGCCGGCGCCCCACACCACCGGACCGAGCAACGGACGGGAGTAGCTCAATTTGGTAGAGCACCGGTCTCCAAAACCGGCGGTTGGGGGTTCAAGTCCCTCCTCCCGTGCGACCCGACCACCCCGTCACCGACCCCGGTTGCGGGCGGCGCCGAGCGCCACCACCACCCCCCGTCCCGCGTCGAGCACCGTCGAGGTCGCCCGACGCCGGTGACGAACCGATCCACCCGCCCCGGCGTGTCGCCCCGTGCGAGCGCCGAGCGCGACAACGACCCCGCGATGTCGGCCCCGCCGACGTGCAACGGGCAGGAGTCCAGATGAGCCGCGAGGATGATCGTTCGCGCGACCGGGAAGAACGCCGGACCGAGAAGCAGGCCAGTGCTGCCTCGGAGGCGGCGACCGACGGGCGTACCCCGCCGATGGAGTTCCTGAAGGAGGTCCGTTCCGAGCTGCGCAAGGTGGCCTGGCCGGACCGCAAGGAGGTCCGCAGCTACTCGATCGTGGTCCTCGTCGTCACCGCGGTGCTGGTCGCCGTGATCTGGGGGATGGACTTCATCTTCCGCGAAGCCGTCGTCAACACCCTGGGATGAGCCACGTGCCCGACGAGACCACTGAGCTCGACCTGTCGGTCGAGGACACCGCACCCGCCCCCGAGGACGAGGTGCTCGCCACCGATGCCGCGGACCTGCCGGAGGCATCCGCCGAGGACCTGCCGGACTCCGGCGAGCTCAGCGCTGGCCCGCAGGACGCGCTGGCGGAGGACGCCGGTGTCGCCGACGGCCTCGCGCTCGCGGACACCCCGGAGCCCGTGGCCGCCGACGAGCCGGTCGAGGACGCGGCCCTCGTGGCCGCCGACGACGCCCCCGGGCTCGCGGAGCCGCAGGGGGACGTCGACGACCTCGACGACCTGCTCGGCCTGGCCGGTGCGGACGCCGACGAGGCGCCGACCACCGACCCCGAGGACACCGGCGATGCGCCGCAGGCCCCGGCCGCCGAGGGCGACGAGCCCGAGGCCGCGCCGGCCGCGCCCGTGCGTCGCCGTCCCCGCTCGCTCGAGGACGTCCGCGACCAGAAGGAGCTCGGCCGGCTGTCGGGCGACTGGTACGTCGTGCACACGTACTCGGGCTACGAGCAGCGGGTGAAGGACAACCTCGCGAACCGCGTCGAGGCCCTCGAGGCCGACGACCGCGTCTTCGAGGTGGTGATCCCCACCGAGGAGGTCACCGAGTACAAGAAGGGCAAGAAGACCGTCTCCCAGAAGAAGTTCCTGCCGGGCTACGTGCTCGTGCGCATGGAGATGGACGACGAGGTCTGGGGCATCGTCCGGCACACGCCGGCGGTCACCGGGTTCGTCGGTTCGCCGGGGACCCGGCCGGTCCCGCTGCCGCTGCGCGAGGTCGGCGCGACCCTCAAGCTGCCCAAGATCTACGTCGAGGAGGTCGAGGCCGAGGCCGGCGACCAGCCCGCGACGCCCGAGAAGGTCGTGGCCGAGATCGACCTCGAGGTCGGTGAGACCGTGCGGGTCACCGGGGGTCCGTTCGCGGACTTCACCGGCACCATCGCGGAGATCAACCTCGACCAGGCCAAGCTCAAGGTGCTCGTCAGCGTGTTCGGTCGCGAGACCCCGCTCGAGCTGCCCTTCGACAACGTCGCCAAGCTGTAGGGACACCGCGGACCGCACCGTCCGCAGTCTGGCGCACCACCACCCGATCACCCAACACCCCCCAGTCGCGCACCACCCATCGATCGTGGGAGGCCGTGTGAGACGGCCGTTCGACCACGCGAGGAGAACCATCCATGGCGAAGAAGGTCGCAGGCTTCATCAAGCTGCAGATCCCGGCCGGGCAGGCCAACCCCGCCCCGCCGGTCGGTCCGGCGCTCGGTCAGCACTCCGTGAACATCATGGAGTTCTGCAAGGCGTTCAACGAGCAGACCGCCCCGATGCAGGGCGACATCGTCCCGGTGGAGATCACGGTCTACGAGGACCGGTCGTTCACCTTCATCATGAAGACCCCGCCGGCGGCGCAGCTGCTGCTGAAGGCCGCCGGGATCCCATCGGGGTCGGGGACGCCCCACACGACCAAGGTCGGCAAGGTCTCCCGTGACCAGGTCCGGGAGATCGCGGAGAAGAAGATGCCCGACCTCAACGCCATCGACATCGACGGTGCCATGAAGATCATCGAGGGCACCGCCCGTTCGATGGGCATCACGGTCGAGGGCTGAACGCGTGACCACAGCGGTCCGTCGTCCCGACGGATCGCGCGGTCCGCTCCAGGACCGCACCAGATCATCATCTACCTAGGTGGGAGACGGCCGTCGCCGTCGCTTGACCACGAGGGGTTGCTTCCATGGCGAAGAAGGGCAAGAAGTACCGGGCCGCGCTCGAGCGCATCGAGGCCGACCGGCAGTACAGCCCCAAGGCGGGCTTCTCGCTGCTGAAGGAGATCGACCAGGCCGGCTACGACGCGACGATCGACTGCGCGTTCCGCCTCGGCATCGATCCGCGCAAGGCCGACCAGATGGTCCGCGGCGCCGTCGCGTTGCCGCACGGCATCGGCAAGTCGGTGACCGTCGCGGTCGTGGCCGGCGGCGACAAGGCGACCGAGGCCCGCGACGCGGGCGCCGACCACGTCGGTGCGGACGACCTCGTCGAGCAGCTGCAGGCCGGTGACCTGATCGACGAGCTCGACTCGATCATCGCGACGCCCGACATGATGGGCAAGCTCGGACGACTGGGCAAGGTGCTCGGTCCCCGCGGCCTGATGCCGAACCCGAAGTCCGGCACCGTCACCATGGACGTGGGCAAGGCCATCAGCGAGATCAAGGCCGGTCGGGTGGAGTACCGCTCCGACCGCAACGGCAACGTCCACGCCGTGCTCGGCAAGGCGTCGTTCAGCACCGAACAGCTGGTCGAGAACTACGCGGCCATCCTGGACGAGCTGATCCGTCAGCGTCCGTCGTCGGCCAAGGGTCGCTACCTGCAGACCGTGGCGATCTCCACCTCGGCGTCTCCGAGCATCGCGCTCGACCCGGCGCGCTCGCGTGACCTGCTGGAGGACGACGAGGCATGACGGAGCGGGCTCGCGTCGTCGTCGCGTCCCCGGACCCGGCGACGCGGGCCTTCGTCCGCCTGACCGTCGGCGAGGAGCGGTTCGACCTCATCGACGCGGAGGGGCTCGAGGACGGGGTCCGCGCCGTCGCCGAGCAGCGGCCGGAGGTGTTCGTTCTGGACGTACGGCTCGGCGAGATGGTCCCGGCGCTGCTCGAGCGCCTGCGTTCGGAGCCCGAGACCAGCGCCGTACGCACCCTGTTGCTGGTGCCCCGGGGACAGGATGCCTCGGTGGACACCCCCGGCGTGGACGCCGTGCTCGTCGTCCCCGCCACCGCGTTCGCCCTGCTGCGCAAGATCGACCGGCTGGCCGCTCCCGCGGCCTGAGTCGCCCGTCACACCAGGCGCGCGTCCCCGTCCGCGGATCGACGCCCGCCGATCACCCCGCTACGCTCACCGACCTACCGAAGCCGAAGACCGCTGGACGCTGTCGTCGGGTGCCCGAGGAGCCTCGCTCCCCAGGGACCGCCCACCGACCGCCGAAGGTCGAGACGGCGCATCACGCGCCACCTCGCGTCCCGCGCAGGAGTTCGGACATCACGCGGCGCCCTGCGCGCCGACCTCGTGCCGTCCCCCTGCGCTGTGCGCCGGGGGACGTCGTCGTTCGTGACCGTCCTCGGCTCCAGCCCACGTACACCCCGCCGCGCCACGCGCGGCCGACCATCCGGAGGAAGCTGTGGCACGCCCGGACAAGGTCGCCAAGGTCGCCGAGGTCAAGGAAGATCTGGCCGGCGCCGCCGCGACCCTGCTCACCCACTACCGCGGCCTGTCCGTCACGGAGCTGGCCGAACTGCGCGCCAAGCTCCGTGAGGCCAACGCGGAGATGCGGGTCGTCAAGAACACGCTCACCCGCCGCGCGGCCAAGGACGCTGGCATCGAGGGGCTCGACGACTACCTCGTCGGTCCCACGGGTCTCGTCTTCTGTGCCGAGGACCCGGTGGGTCCCGCCAAGGCGCTCAAGGCCTTCCAGAAGGACCACCCGGATCTCATCATCCGCGGTGGCTACCTCGACGGCGAGGTCCTCGACGAGGCGGAGGCCCTGCGTCTCGCTGACCTCGACAGCCGTGAGGACCTGCTCGCCAAGTTGGCCGGCCTCATGGACGGTGCGCTCTCCAACACCGCCCGCCTGCTGCAGGCGGCGACCGAGAAGCAGGCCCGGCTCATGGCCGCGCTCGTCGACGCCGGTGGCGTCGAGGCCAAGGGCTTCTCGCCCGAGCCGGCCGAGGCCGCGGCACCCGCGGACGCACCCGAGGCCAGCGATGCGCCGGTCGAGGAGGCGCCTGCCGCGGACGCACCCGAGGCCAGCGATGCGCCGGCCGAGGAGGCGCCTGCCGAGGAGGCACCCGAGGCCAGCGATGCGCCGGCCGAGGACACCCCCGCAGCGGACGCGGCCGATGAGGACGCGCCCGCCGAGGACAAGGCCTGAAGCACCCCTGACGCCGCCACGGCGGCGCCACCCGAACGTCACCCGTCACGACCGAACGACCTAGCACCGGCCCGCAGGATCTGCGGGCCCCAGGAGGAACCACGATGGCGAAGCTGTCCACCGACGAGCTGATCGATGCGTTCAAGGAGCTCACGCTCCTGGAGCTCTCCGAGCTCGTGAAGAAGTTCGAGGAGACCTTCGAGGTCACCGCCGCAGCCCCCGTCGCGGTCGCCGCGGCTGGTGGCGGCGCTGCTGCCGAGGAGGTCGAGGAGAAGACCGAGTTCGACGTCGTCCTCACCGGCGCCGGCGAGAAGAAGATCCAGGTCATCAAGGAGGTGCGTGGACTCACCAGCCTGGGCCTCAAGGAGGCCAAGGAGCTGGTCGAGGGCGCACCGAAGGCCATCCTCGAGGGCGTTGCCAAGGACGCCGCCGAGGAGGCCAAGGAGAAGCTCGAGGCCGCTGGCGCGACCGTCGAGCTCAAGTGACGCGTGCGTCCGGTGGCCCCTCGGGCCACCTGGGCGCTGACGCATCGACCGCCCCCGGGTCTGCCGGGGGCGGTTGACGCGCATCGATGGTGGTGGCTACGCTGCCGTGCCGCCGTGTGTCCTGCCGTCGCGCACGCGTGGCCGACCGCCTGTTGATCGAGGTCCGTGTCATCGCCCTGTGCACCGCGTCCCTGCTGACGCGGTGTCCGCATGCGCCGACCTCGCGCTCCCGTTCGTCCGTTCCGCCGCCTCGTCCGCGGTGACCCACGGCGGGAGCCCGCGCGCGAGGGTGCGCGAGCGACCACCGTCGTCACCATCGGGCGGCACGTCTCGCCGTGCACGCCCTGCTCGAAGATCCCGTCACATCCCGCGCGTCCCGCCCCTTGCCTCGTTGCATCGGTGCGTTGGGCGTCCATACGACCACCACGTCCTGTAGGGGAGGTCCCCGTTGGCCGGCACCGCCGTCAACCCGTCCGAGCGCCTCAGTTTCGCGAAGATCCACGAGGCGTTGCCCGTGGAGGAACTCGATCTCGTCGCGATCCAGCGCCACTCCTTCGATTGGCTGATCGACCGCGGCCTGGGGGAGATCTTCGATGAGATCTCCCCGATCGAGGACTCCCAGGGCAAGATGGCCCTGAGCTTCCTCGACCACCGGTTCGAGGACCCGAAGTACTCCGTCGAGGAGTGCAAGGAGAAGGACTACACCTACGCCGCGCCGCTGTTCGTGACCGCCGAGTTCCTGAACAAGGAAGACGGCACGATCAAGTCCCAGACGGTCTTCATGGGCGACTTCCCCGTGATGACCGACAAGGGGACCTTCATCATCAACGGCACGGAGCGTGTCGTGGTGTCCCAGTTGGTGCGCTCCCCGGGGGTCTACTTCGACGCGTCCGTCGACAAGACCACCGGTCGTGACGTCTACGGCTGCAAGGTCATCCCGGCACGCGGTGCGTGGCTGGAGTTCGAGGTCGACAAGCGCGACCTCGTCGCGGTGCGCGTGGACCGCAAGCGCAAGCAGCCGATCAGCGTCTTCTACCGCGCGCTCAAGGCGTTCGAGTGGAACGCGGAGATCGGCCAGTACGAGCTGGCGCCCTCCGAGGTCCTCACCACCGAGGTCGACGACCAGGAGATCCTGGACTTCTTCGGCGGCGCGGAGTCGATCGCGCTGACCCTCGAGAAGGACAACACCGGTCGAACCCCGGCGCAGGCGCTCGAGGAGATCTACCGCAAGCTGCGTCCGGGTGAACCGCCGAACGCGGAGCAGGCCGGCCAGCTGCTGCTCGGCATGTTCTTCGCCAACAAGAAGTACGACCTCGCCCGGGTCGGTCGCTACAAGATCTCCGGGCTCGAGGACGACGGCGAGGGTCACGTCAAGCACGGCAAGCTGACCGACGAGTTCGACGCGCTCGGTTTCGGCCGTCGCGAGGAGCACGTGCTCACCTCCGAGGACGTGCGCGCGACGATGTCCTACCTCGTCAAGCTCCACGCCGGGCTCGACGGCTACGACACCGACGACATCGACCACTTCGGCAACCGGCGCCTGCGCTCGGTCGGCGAGCTGATCCAGAACCAGGTCCGCATCGGGTTGTCCCGCATGGAGCGGGTCGTGCGCGAGCGCATGACCACCCAGGACCTCGAGGCGATCACCCCGCAGACCCTGATCAACATCCGGCCGGTCGTGTCCGCGATCCGCGAGTTCTTCGGAACCTCGCAGCTGTCGCAGTTCATGGACCAGACCAACCCGATGGCGGGGCTGACGCACAAGCGGCGTCTGTCCGCGCTCGGGCCTGGCGGTCTGTCGCGTGAGCGTGCCGGGTTCGAGGTGCGCGACGTGCACCCGTCCCACTACGGCCGCATGTGCCCGATCGAGACCCCGGAGGGCCCGAACATCGGCCTGATCGGCTCGCTCGCGACCTACGCGCGGATCAACGAGTACGGCTTCGTCGAGACGCCGTACCGCCGCGTCGTGGACGGCAAGGTCACCGACGACTTCGAGTACCTCACGGCCGACGAGGAGGACCGCTACGTCGTCGCCCAGGCGAACGCACCGGTCGACGAGTCGACCGGCAACTTCGTCAACGACATGGTGCTGGTCCGGGCCAAGGGCGGCGAGGTCCGCGAGATCCCGCCGGAGAACGTCGACTACATGGACGTCTCCCCGCGCCAGACGGTGTCGATCTCCGCGGCGCTCATCCCGTTCCTCGAGCACGACGACGCCAACCGCGCCCTGATGGGTGCGAACATGCAGCGTCAGGCCGTCCCGTTGCTGCGCGCCGAGTCGCCGTTCATCGGCACGGGCATCGAGGGCAAGGCCGCCCGCGACGCCGGTGACGTGATCACCGCCCGCAACGGCGGCGTGGTCGTCGAGGTCGCGGCCGACCACCTCGTGGTGCGGACCGACGACGACGAGATCGACCGCTACTACCTGACCAAGTTCCAGCGCTCCAACCAGGGCTCCTGCATCAACCAGCGTCCGCTGGTGACCGAGGGGGACCGGGTCGAGCGTGGCGACGCGATCGCGGACGGTCCGTCCACCGATCGTGGTGAGCTCGCGCTCGGGCGCAACCTGCTCGTCGGGTTCATGTCCTGGGAGGGCTACAACTTCGAGGACGCGATCATCCTCTCCGAGCGCCTCGTGCGTGAGGACGTGCTGACCTCGATCCACATCGAGCAGCTCGAGGTCGATGCCCGCGAGACCAAGCTCGGTCCCGAGGAGATCACCCGCGACATCCCCAACGTCTCCGAGGAGGTGCTCGCCAACCTCGACGAGGACGGCATCATCCGCATCGGGGCCGAGGTGCAGCCGGGCGACATCCTGGTCGGCAAGGTCACGCCCAAGGGTGAGACCGAGCTGACGCCGGAGGAGCGGTTGCTGCGTGCCATCTTCGGGGAGAAGGCCCGCGAGGTGCGTGACACCTCGCTGAAGGTCCCCCACGGTGACCGCGGGATCGTCATCGGGGTGCAGCGCTTCAGCCGCGCCGACGGTGACGAGCTGCAGCCCGGCGTCAACGACATGGTCCGCATCTACATCGCGAAGAAGTCCAAGATCTCCGAGGGCGACAAGCTCGCCGGGCGCCACGGCAACAAGGGCGTCATCTCCAAGATCCTGCCGGTGGAGGACATGCCGTTCCTCGAGGACGGCACGCCGCTCGACATCGTGCTCAACCCGCTCGGCGTGCCGAGCCGGATGAACGTCGGGCAGGTGCTCGAGACCCACCTCGGGTGGGCGGCCGCCAACGGCTGGCACTTCGACACCAAGCCGGAGTGGTTCGAGGAGATCGGCTGGTCCGACGACTACACGAACGTCGAGGGGCCGGTCCGTCTGGCCACCCCGGTGTTCGACGGTGCGGACGAGAGCGAGCTCATCGACCTGCTGGCCAACTCCAACACCACCGACGATGGCCGCCGGCTCGTCGGGACCGACGGCAAGGCGACCATCATCGATGGCCGCACCGGCCAGGTCCTCGATGCGCAGGTGACCGTCGGCTACATGTACATCCTGAAGCTCCACCACCTCGTCGACGACAAGATCCACGCGCGTTCGACCGGGCCCTACTCGATGATCACCCAGCAGCCGCTGGGCGGGAAGGCCCAGTTCGGTGGTCAGCGCTTCGGGGAGATGGAGGTCTGGGCGCTGGAGGCGTACGGCGCGGCCTACGCCCTGCAGGAGCTGCTCACGATCAAGTCCGACGACACGCTCGGCCGCGTGAAGGTCTACGAGGCCATCGTCAAGGGCGACAACATCCCGGAGCCGGGCATCCCCGAGTCCTTCAAGGTGCTCGTCAAGGAGATGCAGGCGCTCAGCCTCAACGTCGAGGTGCTGGGTGCGGGCGGTGAGCAGATCGAGCTGCGTGAGTCCGAGGACGATGCGTTCCGGGCCGCGGAGTCGCTCGGCATCGACCTGTCTCGTCCGGAGCGTCCGACCGCCGACGGGTAGTCCGTTCCCGCTGGTCGGGTCGCTGGTTCGCTCGCTGCTTCTCGGGAAGACATAGAGGCGCAGCGATCGACCATCGACCCGACCAGCTCCCCGGGCCACGGGCGGCGGTGCTGCCGTCCGGACGCTCTCGGGACTCTGAGATTTCCGATATTCGTGCGGCCCCCCGGGGCCGCGGCTCCGCCCGACACGGGTGGGGGTTTATGAAGTAGGGAGGACGTCCCCCATGCTGGACGTGAACCACTTCGATCAGCTCAAGATCACGCTCGCGGAGGCCTACCAGATCCGCATGTGGTCCAACGGCGAGGTCAAGAAGCCGGAGACCATCAACTACCGCACGCTCAAGCCCGAGAAGGATGGGCTGTTCTGCGAGAAGATCTTCGGTCCCACGCGGGACTGGGAGTGCTACTGCGGCAAGTACAAGCGCGTGCGCTTCAAGGGCATCATCTGCGAGCGCTGTGGCGTCGAGGTGACCCGCGCCAAGGTCCGTCGTGAGCGCATGGGCCACATCGAGCTCGCCGCCCCGGTGACCCACATCTGGTACCTCAAGGGCGTGCCGTCGCGGCTCGGCTACCTGCTCGACATGAGCCCGAAGGACCTCGAGAAGGTCATCTACTTCGCGGCCTACGTCATCACCTCGGTCGACGCGGACAAGCGTCACGAGGCGCTGCCGGAGCTCGAGGAGGAGCTCACGCTCGAGAAGGCGGAGATCGAGAAGCACCTCGAGGTCGACCGCCAGGAGCTGCTCCAGCAGCTCGAGGCCACCCTCGCGGAGCTGGAGGCCGAGGGCGCCAAGCCCGACGTGGTCAAGAAGGAACGCAAGGAGATCGAGAAGCAGCTCAAGACGGTCTCCGTGCGCGCCAACAACGAGGTCGAGCACCTCGACAAGGTGCTGGCCACCTTCAAGAAGCTGCAGACCAAGCAGCTGATCCAGGAGGAGCTGGTCTACCGCGACATGCGGGACCGCTTCGGCGACTACTTCAGCGGCGGCATGGGCGCTGAGGCCATCCGTGAGCTGCTCGACAACCTCGACCTCGAGGCGGAGTCCGCGGAGCTGCGGGTCGCCGTCGTGGAGGCCAAGGGCCAGAAGAAGCAGCGCGCCACCAAGCGACTCAAGGTCGTCGAGGCCCTGCGTACGACCAAGAACCGTCCGGGCGCCATGGTGCTCGAGGCGATCCCGGTCATCCCGCCGGACCTGCGCCCGATGGTGCAGCTCGACGGTGGCCGTTTCGCGACCTCGGACCTCAACGACCTGTACCGCCGCGTGATCAACCGCAACAACCGCCTCAAGCGGCTGTTGGACCTCGGCGCGCCCGAGATCATCGTCAACAACGAGAAGCGGATGCTGCAGGAGGCCGTCGACGCGCTGTTCGACAACGGCCGTCGCGGGCGTCCGGTCACCGGTCCGGGCAACCGGCCGCTGAAGTCGCTGTCCGACATGCTCAAGGGCAAGCAGGGCCGGTTCCGTCAGAACCTGCTCGGCAAGCGCGTGGACTACTCCGGTCGTTCGGTGATCGTGGTCGGTCCGACGCTGCGCATGCACCAGTGCGGGCTGCCCAAGCAGATGGCACTGGAGCTGTTCAAGCCCTTCGTGATGAAGCGGCTGGTCGACCTCAACTACGCCCAGAACATCAAGTCCGCGAAGCGCATGGTCGAGCGGTCGCGCGCGCAGGTCTGGGACGTGCTCGAGGAGGTCATCGCCGACCACCCGGTGCTGCTCAACCGTGCGCCGACCCTGCACCGTCTGGGTATCCAGGCGTTCATGCCCACGCTGGTCGAGGGCAAGGCCATCCAGCTGCACCCGCTGGTGTGCACCGCCTTCAACGCCGACTTCGACGGTGACCAGATGGCGGTCCACCTGCCGCTGTCCGCCGAGGCCCAGGCCGAGGCGCGGCTGCTCATGCTGGCGCCGCACAACATCCTGCAGCCGGCGACCGGTCGTCCGATCGCCTCGCCGACCCAGGACATGGTGCTCGGTATCTACTGGCTGACCTACTCCGAGGCCGACACCACTCCGGACCGTGACCCGGCCGGGCTGAGCATCTTCGCCTCGCTCGGTGAGGTGGAGCGGGCCATCGACAGCGGTGACGTCCACGTCAAGGACGCCATCATGCTGCGCCTCGACCCGGGCAAGCAGCTCGACCCCGAGCAGCGGCCGGCCGCGTACCGCGACGACGAGGAGGCGTGGGAGCAGGCGCGCGCCGCCGGCTACCGGCCCCGCGTCATCACCACCGCGGGTCGTGCGATCTTCAACGAGGCGCTGCCGATCGACTACCCGTTCGTCAACGAGGTGGTGACCAAGGCCGGCGCGGGTGACATCGTCAACCGCTGCACCGACCTGTTCCCGCGTTGGCAGGTCGTCGAGGTCCTCGACGCCCTCAAGGACATCGGGTACCGCAACGCCACGCGCGCCGGGGTCACGGTGGCCATCTCCGACGTGGAGACGCCCGACCTCAAGCGCACGGTGCTGGAGGCCTCCGAGGTCCGCGCCGCCAAGATCGAGAAGCAGTTCACGCGCGGGGTCATCACCGACTCCGAGCGTCGCCAGGAGCTCATCGAGATCTGGACGGAGGCGACCACCGAGGTCGCGGATGCGATGGAGGAGAACTTCTCCACCACCAACCCGTTCTTCATGATGGCCAACTCCGGCGCCCGAGGGAACATGACCCAGCTGCGGCAGATCGCCGCCATGCGTGGGCTCGTGGCCAACCCGAAGGGTGAGATCATCCCGCGGCCGATCAAGTCGAACTTCCGCGAGGGCCTGTCGGTGCTGGAGTACTTCATCTCCACGCACGGTGCCCGCAAGGGCCTGGCTGACACGGCGCTGCGTACGGCCGACTCCGGCTACCTCACGCGTCGCCTGGTCGACGTCTCACAGGACCTCATCGTCCGCGAGGAGGACTGTGGGACCGACCGTGGTGTCGAGGCGATCGTCGGCGAGCACGACTCGCAGACGACCTACGGCCGGGTGCTGGCGCGTGACGTCAGCTTCCCGGGTTCCGACGAGGTGCTGCTCGCCGCCGGCTCGTTGATCGTCGACACGGAGATCCGTCGTCTGCGCTCGGTGCTGGTCAAGGGCATCCACCCGGACACCGGTGAGGCGCTCGACGTCACCGCCGACACCCCGGAGCAGCGCACGATCGTGGTGCGTTCCGTGCTGGCCTGCGACACCGAGGTCGGCGTCTGCCGCTCCTGCTACGGCGAACTGCTCGCCAACGGCGCGATGGTGGACATGGGCGAGGCCGTCGGCATCGTCGCGGCCCAGTCGATCGGTGAGCCGGGTACCCAGCTCACCATGCGGACCTTCCACACCGGTGGTGTGGCGTCGGCCGACGACATCACGCAGGGTCTGCCGCGTGTCGTCGAGCTGTTCGAGGCCCGCAGCCCGCGAGGGAAGGCGGAGATCGCCCAGATCGCGGGTCGGGTGGAGATCGAGGAGGTCGACGGGGGCCGGATCCTGCGGATCCACGGCTCGCGCGACCAGCTCGACGAGCACGAGCTGCCCCGTGGCGCCCGGCTCTTCCGGGCCGACGACGGCTCGATCGAGATCGCCGACGGCGTCGACGTCGAGGTGGGCCAGCAGCTCACGGTCGGTGCTATCGACCCACACGAGCTGCTCGACGTGCTCGGGGTCCGTACGGCGCAGCTGCACCTGGTCAAGGAGGTGCAGGACGTCTACCGCTCGCAGGGTGTGCCGATCCACGACAAGCACGTCGAGCTCATCGTCCGGCAGATGTTCCGCCGGGTGAACGTGGTCGACGCCGGTGACACGCTGTTCCTGCCGGGTGACACGATCGACCGGGTGCGCTTCACCAAGGAGAACGACCGTGTCCTCGCGGAGGGCTCCCAGCCCGCCGCGGCACGGCCGATGCTCATGGGGATCACCAAGGCGTCGCTGGCCACGGACTCGTGGTTGTCGGCGGCTTCCTTCCAGGAGACCACGCGCGTGCTCACCGAGGCCGCGCTGGAGTCCGCGTCCGACCCGCTGGTCGGTCTGAAGGAGAACGTGATCATCGGCAAGCTCATCCCGGCCGGGACGGGCATCCAGCGCTACCGCGACATCGAGGTGGGCCACACCGAGATGCCGGAGCAGGCCCTGCCGGCCGACATCGCGGAGTTCCTCGCTTCGACCGAGTCCTACGAGGGCGACGGGTCGTGGGGCTTCGACTCCGGGTGGGGGTACGACGACTTCCCCGGTGACGCCGGACAGCAGTGACCCGAGCCAGACACACGATGAGGGGCGCCCCACGGGGCGCCCCTCATCGTGTCGACGAGCGCGGGTTCACGGGGTCCAACCGAACAGCGTCGGACCGACGCTGACGGTGGCGGCCAGGATCGCGGCAGCGACCACGGGCGCCACCAGGGCCAGTGCGGGCCGCACGGCGGACAGCCGCAGGCCGGCGAACCCGGCGGCGACCCACACCGCGAGCAGGACGACGATGCCGGCTCCCGGGACCATCAGCCCGGTCGCGATGGTGAAGGGGACCAGGACCGCGAGGTGTGCGATCCCGGCGATCAGCAGCCAACGGGTCCGGGTGCGGTCGCGCCGCGACGGCGACGGATCGCCGGGCTGGTGGTGGGCGGTGGGGGCTCGGCCGTTCACGTCAGGACCTCCGGGGGGGGGGCAGCGCCGTGCTGCGCCTCGTGACCGAGCATCCTCCTCCCCCGCAGGGGCGAGAAGGGTCGTCCGCCCCCGTTGTGGGCCGAGGTCCCCCAGGCCGGCCGGGGCGACCCGGGGCGCGCCGGGGGGGCCCCCCACCAGGGGGGGGGCCCCCCGGGGGGGCGCCGCCGCGGGGGGGGGTGG
>JAFIEQ010000001.1 GCA_020832455.1 Nitriliruptoraceae bacterium | reverse complement strand
GGGGGGGGCCCGACGGGGGCGTGCGGCAGGAGCCGCGACGCCGGTCAGGCCGTCGTGATCTCGATCGTCTCGATCACGACGTCCTCGGCGGGCTTGTCGGCCGCGCCGGTGGCCACGTTGCCGATCTCGTCGACGACGTCGAGCCCGTCGATCGTCTTGCCGAACACGGAGTACTGCGGCGGCAGGCCGTAGTCGGCGTGCATGATGAAGAACTGCGAGCCGTTGGTGTCCGGGCCGGCGTTCGCCATCGCCAACGTGCCGAGCTTGTAGCCACGGTCACGCGCCGCCTGCAGCTCGTCGGCGAAGCGGTAGCCGGGACCTCCGCGCCCGGTCCCGGTCGGGTCGCCCCCCTGGAGCATGAAGCCCCGGATCACGCGGTGGAAGATCACCCCGTCGTAGAAGCCCTCGTTGGCGAGGAAGACGAAGTTGTTCACCGTGTTCGGCGACTCGGACGCGAACAGCTTGACGGTGATGTCGCCCTTGTTGGTCTTGATCGTGGCGCGGTAGTCCGCGTCGGTGTCGATCGTGAGCTCGGGTGGGGTGCTGTACTGCTGGGCCACGGGCGGCCTCCTGACGGGGTTCGGGATCGGGATCGTTCGTTCGGACGCCAGCGTACGAACCGTCGTCGGCCGGACGGCCACGACGCAGGTCAGCTGACCTCGATGCGCACCGTACGGATCACGGGCGCGATGACCGGCCGGTCGGTCGCGTCGGTCGTCGAGGCGGCGATGGCATCGACGACGTCCATGCCCTCGACCACCTCACCCAGCACCGTGAAGCTCGGTCCCGGCAGACCGGTCGGGTCGTTGAGCGTCACGAAGAACTGCGAGCCGTTGGTGTCGGGTCCCGCGTTCGCCATCGCGACGATGCCGCGCGGGTAGCCGCCGGGGATGAGCTCGAGCAGTTCCTCGTCGGTGACGTCCTCGCTCAGCCCGATCTCCCCGAGGTCGATGCCTTCCGCCTCGAGCTCGGCGAGCTCCTCGCGGATCGCGGGGAGCTGCTCCGCGCGCACCTGCTCGTAGAGCACCTCCGCCGCCTCGAGCTCGTCGCCGAAGCGGTACCCGGGGAAGCCCTCCTCGTCGGGCGCCGCCTCCGAGCAGTCCTCGCGGCCGCACCCGGTCCCGGCCGGGTCCCCCGTCTGGACGACGAAGCCGGGCACGATGCGGTGGAAGATCACGCCGTCGTAGTAGCCGTCCTCGGCGAGGTTGACGAGGTTGTTGACCGCCTCGGGCGCGTTCTCCACGTCGAGCGCGATCACGATGTCCCCACAGGTCGTCTCCACGATCGCCGTGTAGGACGCATCCTCATCGATGGTCCGCTCGTAGGGCTCGGTCCGGATCTCCGCCGCGTTCTCCGGGACGTCGGTCGGCTCGGGACACGGGTCGTCGACGTCCTCGGGGTCGATCGGCTCCTCGGGCGCATCGAGGTCGTCGAGCTCCGGCAGGTCGCCGTCCGCCGCCGGATCGTCACCGCCACCGAGGTTGTCGAACAGCGAGATGAGCGGGACCGCGAGCAGCGACAGGGCCATCAGGACGGCCATGACCAGGATGATGACCTTGTTCCGGGCCGCTCGACGGTCGATCTTGGACGACTCGCGGGCCTTGCGGGCGCGCGGAGAATCGTTGCGGTTCTTGGCCACGGGAACCTCGACATCGGCGGGGACCGGCCGGGGCAACCGGCGCGGCGGGCGCGACCCGGCCATCAGCCGCCTCGTCGGGCGGGCCGGGCGGGTCCGGGTGGTCGGTCAGGCTATCCGTCCCCGCCGCACCGCTAGACGCCAGCAGTGGTGGTGCCAGTGCCGGCGCTCGTCGACCATCCCGTCCGGCCAGACGACCACGTGACCCTGTCCGGCCGGGATGTCGCCATGGCACGCGGGACAGCGGTAGTCCTTGCCGGCGCGCGCCCCCGGGACCCGCTGCACGACGTAGCCGTCGAGGACGGGCAGGTTCGGATCGCTGCGCTGCGGACCGATCACCCGTCGATCCCGGCGACGACGACCAACCACGCGAAGGCCCCGTCGGTGCCGCGCCACCGTTCGCGGACCAGGTCGTACCCGGCGGCGGCGATCAGGTAGCGCACCCCGAGCCAGGCGACCACCACGTCGTCCGCTCCGAGGCCGAACCCGCGGCTGATCCCGGGGAGACGGCCGATCCGGGTGCGCCCGAGCGGGAGCAGCGCGTAGCTGATCGCCGCGGCCGCCACGACCTTGGCGTGGACGGGCACCCGCCGGTCGAGCGACAGCTCCGACACCAACCGGGCGATCTCCGGCAACGCCGCACGCATCGCCTGCCAGCCCTCCGGGCGTTGGAGGTCGGGCGGGGTCGGCCCGATGCCGGGCTCGTCGTCCATGGGTCCTCGCGACCGCGCTCAGTCGTACACGTAGAAGCCGCGCCCCGCCTTGCGTCCGAGGAAGCCGGCCCCGACGAGGTGGCGCAGCAGCGGCGCGGCCTCGTAGGAGGGCTGACGGTACTCGGCCTTCAGCCGCTCCATGATCTTGAGCGTGATGTCGAGCCCGACGACGTCCATGAGCTCGAACGGACCCATCGGGTAGCCGCAGCCGAGCTTCATCGCGGTGTCGATCTCCTCCGCGGTGGCGTAGTGCGACTCGAGCATCTTCACCGCGTCGTTGAGGTAGGGGAACAGCAGCGTGTTGACGATGAACCCGGACCGGTCGCCGCAGAGCACACCGACCTTGCCGATCCGGTCCACGAACGCGCGCGCCTGTGCCTCGACCTGCGGGTCGGTCCGCACGGTGGTCACGATCTCGACCAACTTCATGATCGCGGCGGGGTTGAAGAAGTGCAGGCCGAGGACGCGTTCGGGGCGATCGGTCGCACGTGCGCACCGGACCACCGGCAGCGACGAGGTGGTCGTGGTCAGGATCGCTTCGGGACGGCAGATGCGGTCGAGCTCGGCGAACAGCTGCTGTTTGAGTTCGAGGTCCTCCGCGACGGCCTCGATCACCAGGTCGCAGTCGGCGAGATCGTCGAGCTCCACGGTCGCGGTGATCCGTCCGACCGCCTTGAGCTGTTCCTCGGGATCGAGCCGCCCCTTGTCCACCAGCCGCTGCAGGGACCGGGAGACCCCGGCGATGGCCGCCTCGGCCCGCTCCATCGCGCGTCCGCGCACGACCACCTCGAACCCGGCCCGCGCGCACACCTCGACGATGCCGGCCGCCATGGTCCCGGTGCCGACGACACCGATCCTGCGCCACCCCTCGACCAGGGCGGGGTCGGCGGGCGGACGCGTGTCCTCGTCCGGCAGGGTCCGCGACGAGCCGGGCTCCTCGTAGGAGTAGAAGCCACGGCCCGCCTTGCGGCCCGTGAACCCGGCGTCGGCGAGCTGGCCGAGGATCGGTCGCGGCGCGAACCGGGTGTCGTCGAACTGCGAGTGGATCGCGTCCATGATGCCCACGAACGTGTCGATCCCGACCAGGTCGGTCAGCGCGATCGGACCCATGGGCAGCCCCGCGCCGAAACGCATCGCCGCATCGACGTCCTCCTTGGTCGCGTAGCCACCCTCGACCATCCACACGGCCTGGTTGAGGTAGGGGAACAGCAGCTGGTTGGCGATGAAACCCCGTCGGTCGCCGACCACGACCGGGACCTTGCCGATCGACGCCGCGAAACGACGTGCGACCTCGACGACCGCATCGTCGGTCACCACGGTGCGGACCAGCTCGATGAGCTTCATGACCGGTGCGGGGTTGAAGAAGTGGAACCCCAGCACCCGGTTGGGCCGCGCGGTGTGGACCGCGATGTCCATCACCGGCAGCGACGAGGTGTTGGTCGCGATGATCGCATCCGGGCGGGCGTGGCGGTCGATGAGGGCGAACGCCTGCTGCTTGGCCTCGAGCAGCTCCGGCACGGCCTCGACGATCAGGTCGCAGGTGCCGAGCTGGCCGAGGTCCGTCGAGCCGGCGATGCGACCGAGGATCGTGTCACGCTCGTCCTCGGTGAGTCGCTCCCGGCGGACCTGACGCTCCAGCGAGCTGCGGATCCGGGTGTAGCCGGCCTCGACCGCGGCGTCGTCCTGTTCCACGAAGTGCACCGGCACCCCGTTGCGCGCGACGACCTCGGCGATGCCGGCGCCCATCGTGCCGCACCCCACGACCCCGACCACCTCGATGGTCTCGACCAGTTGCTCCGCCATCGCAGGCCTCCTCGACCGTCGCGCCGGACCGGTGCCGGACGCGACCGGCAGCGTAGGAGCCACGGCGGCGTGGCTCGTAACCGACGCCCACCGCGCCGAGGCGCCCCCCACCGGGCCGTCCGTTCCGTGCACGGTGGTCGCGCGGCACCGGGCGCGCGTGTGCAGCAGGCGACCGTCGACGAGGTCCGCGCACCGCACGTCCTACGGTCCGTTCGGCCGGTGGCCGCCCCGAGGGGTCGTACCCCGGCGTCGCACGCCCCGAACCGGCGCCCGATGGTGGCGCGAGGCCCGTCGGCGTGACCACTGAGCAGCGCACGCCACCACGTGACCGTGGCGGGACGACGGGGACGGGCATGACCACGATCGACGCACCACGCACCACCCGCGACAGCGGGGAGGGCCCGCCACCGACGACACCCCCGCGACGCCGACGGTGGCGCTGGATCGCGGCGGTGGCCACGTCGCTGGTCCTCGTCGTCGGGACGCTGCTGACCACCGTCGCGGTGTGGGGCTCGAACCTGCGCGCCGACGAGATGCTGCTCCCCGGCACCAGCATCGCGGGGGTCGACGTCTCGCTCACGAGCGCCACCGACGCCGTCGTGGCCGTCTCGGCCGCGCTGGACGCGGCCCTGGACCACGAGGTCGACGTCGTGGCCGACGAGGTCGCGGGCACGTTCACCGCGCGCGGGCTCGGGGCGAGCACGGACGTCGAACAGGTGGTCCGCACGGCGCTCGAGGCGACCATGGACGCCACGCTGCTCGACCTCGCCCAGGTGCGCCTGCTGTCCGCGGTCCCCCGCACGATGTCCGCCGGGGTCCTGCTCGACGACGTCGGGTTGGAGCGGGCCATCGCGGAGCTCGCCGACGCCGCCGACCACGACCCGGTGGACGCGACGCTGGTCGCCGACGGGGCGACGTTCGTGCCCAGCGCCTCCTCGACGGGCTTCGAACTGGACCAGCCGGCCGCCGTCGACGCCCTGCGTACCGCCCTGTCGGAGCGCACCGAGGGGACGGTCGAGTTGGCGGGCACGGTCCTGCTGCCGATGGTCGACGACGAGGTGATCCGGGAGGCACGCCACCTGGCCACCACCGCCCGGAGCGCCGCCCTCGACCACGAGGTCCGCCTCGTCCACGACGTGGGCGAGTGGACGACCACCCCGGCCGAGCTGGGTGCCGACGTCGATGGTGACGCCCTCGCGGCGACGGCGATCGGGGTCGCGCTCGGCACCGCCGACGCGGACGCGCTGCTCCTCGAGCCGAGCGTCGACGCCGAGGCGCGCGCCGCCCTGCTCGAGGAGCTCGCGGGAGCCGTCGCGATCCGTGCGACCGATGCCAGCGTCTCCTGGTCCGGCGGCCGTCTGGTGCGTGCCGGCGGGACCGCGGGCCGCGCGCTCGACCGCGACACGACCGCGGACGCGCTCGACCGCGCCCTGACGGGATCGGCCGACACCGTCGAGGTGGCGACCATCGCCACCTCGCCGTCGCGTGACGTCGCCGCCCTGCGCGATGTGCTGGTCGTGCACCAGTCGCGCCGCGTCGTGGAGCTGCACCGCGGCGACGAGATCGTGCGCTCGTGGCCGGTCGCGGTGGGCACCGGCGGGAGTCCGACGCCGACCGGCACCTTCCTCGTCGGTGCGAAGCGGTTCGAACCGACCTGGGTCAACCCGGCCCTGGACCGGTGGGGCGCGGTCATGCCGGCACGGATCGGACCGGGGCCGGACAACCCGCTGGGCCTGCGGGCGCTGAACTGGAACCGGCCCGGCGGCGGCGACACCCTCATCCGGTTCCACGGCACACCCAACGAGGCGTCCATCGGGTCGGCCTCGTCGAACGGGTGCGTGCGGATGTTCAACGAGGACGTGATCGAGCTCTACGACATGGTGTCGAGCGGGACCACGATCATCTCCCTGGCCTGACCCTGCTCACCCCGGGCCGTACACCCGCCGGCCCGCCACCCACGTACCGGTGACCGGCACGTGCCCGAGCTCGTCGGGGGTGACCGCGTCCAGATCCGCCTGGAGCGCCACGAGGTCCGCCCGCTGGCCGACCGCGAGCGTGCCACGGTCGCGGTCGTGGCCGGCCTGGAAGGCGCTGCCGCGGGTGTAGGCGTCGATCGCCTGCTCGAGCGTGATCCGCTCGTCGGGCAACCAGCCCTGCGGTGGTTGCCCGTCCGCGGTGCGGCGGGTCACGGCGACCTCGATGCCGTGGAGCGGCTCGTGGGAGGAGACCGGCCAGTCGCTGCCGAAGGACACGGGCGCGCCGGCGCGGAGCAGCGAGGCGATCGGGTACTGCCAGCGGCTGCGCGCCGGCCCGAGTCGGGGTTCGGTGAGGTCGGTCATGATCACGTTGCGCTGCGCCCACAGCGGCTCCAGGTTCGCGACGACGCCCAACGCCGCGAAACGCGGGACGTCGTCGGGGTGCACCAGGTGCGTGTGCGCGATCGTCGCCCGCCGGTCCCGGGGGCCGTTGCGCGCGGCCACGGCCTCCACCACGTCGAGTGTGCGCCGGATCGCCGCGTCACCGATGGCGTGGCAGTGCAGCTGGAACCCTGCCGCGTCACACGCCGCCGCGGCCTCGACGAACGCCTCGACGGTCCAGTTCGCGATGCCGTGGTCGTGACCGCAGGCCGGGTCGAGGTGGCCCGCGCCCCAGCCGGGCTCGTAGGGCTCGAGCAGGTGCGCCGTCCCGCCCTCGATGACGCCGTCGACGAAGAACTTGACCGTCGTCGCGGTCAACGCCCCACCCGGCACCCCGTCGGCGCGACGGCGATCGACCTCGGCGGCGGCGCGCCGACGGGTCTCGATGAAGGCGTCGAGCTGCTCCCGCCACCCGTCCGGCTCGACCTTGAAGGCGAGGTCGATGTCCGCCGTCAGCGCCCCCTCGTCGGCGACGCGGGCGTAGGACCCGTACCGGCCCGGGTCGGTCCAGGCGTCCTGCCCGAACACCAGCCCGGCGCTGGCCATCCGCTCCAACCCGACCCGGAACCCGCGGGCCTCCTTGGCGTCGTCGCGCGGTGGCATGGACGGCTCCAGGAGCCGCTCGGCCTCCTCGAGCAGCGTGCCCACGGGGACGCCCTGCTCGTCGCGCACGATCGTGCCGCGGGGCGGCTCCGGGCTGGCGGCGTCGATGCCCGCCACCTGCAGGGCGCGTGAGTTGCACCACACCATGTGGTGGTCCGACGACCACAGCGCACAGGGTCGGTCGGCCACCACCCGGTCGAGCAGGGCAGCACGCCCGACGCCACCTGGCAGGATCTCCGGCGGGTAGCCGTACCCGAGGATCCAGGGGTCGTCCGGCCGTGCCGCCGCGTGGGCCGCCAGGCGTCGGAGCACCTCGTCGACGTCGGCGCTGTCGACCAGGTCGCAGTCCAGGGACTCCGTGCCGCCGGCCAGCGGGTGCAGGTGCCCGTCGCGGAACCCGGGCAGCAGGCTCCCGCCGCGCAGATCGACGACCTCGGTCCGTCGGCCCCGCAGCGCCCGCGCGTCGTCGCCCAACGCGACGATCCCGCCGTCGCGGACGGCGAGGGCATGGACCGGCGCAGCGCCCGGGCGCCAGATCGCGCCGCCGACGAACAGCACCTCGGCCGCGCCGCTCCCACCCCCGCTGCCTGTGGTCCCCATGCGCTCGTCCTCCCGCTCGGGGTCAGCGGAGCCTAGGCGGGGCGGGCCCGCCACCGGCACCTCGCCGATGCTCAGCGGCGTGAGGTCGGAGGGGCGGCCGGCGCTGCCGACGGCCGTGCCGGCGGTGGCCCGAGCGAGCGGCGCACCTGCCGCCGACGACCCCACAGCACGAGCAGCGCGGGCTGTACCAGCAGGCACCCGAGGACGGCGGTGACGATCATCATCGTGCTCACCAGCCCGAACTGCTGGATGGGCAGGCTGCTGGACGTGGTCAGGACCGCGAAGGCCAGCCCGGTCGTGACCGCGGAGCCGACCAGCGCCGGACCGGTGTTGGTCAGCGCATCGTCGGCGGCGTCATCCGCGGTGAAGCCGCGCGCCAACGCCTCCCGGTAGCGGTTCGTGAGGTGGATGCCGTAGGGCACCCCGATCCCGACCGCGATGGAGGCGACGGTCGCCGTCAACGCGTTGAACGGCAGCCCGATCACCCGCATCAACCCCAGGACCAGGACCAGGGCGACGACGCTGGGCACGATGCCGATCAGGCCCAACCCGACCGCCCGTGCGGAGAACCAGGTCGCGACCACCAGCAGCAGGGCTGCACCCGCGAGGCTGATGGCGATCGCGAGGAGCTGGGCGTCCGCGAGCTCCTGGATGATCTCCGCGTTGACCAGCGGCTCGCTGGCCAGACGCACGGATCCCCCGGCATCGCGGACCGGCCCCGCCAGCGCATCGATCTCCGCGGCCAGGGCATCGGCGCGCTCCTGCCCGGCGGAGGTGGCCACCGCCAGCAGCAGCCCGTCGTCGTCCACCAGGGCCGCGAGATCCTCCGGCACCTCGCGGCGGAGCACCTCGAGGTGCGCGACCAGGGTCTGCCCGTCACGGGCATCCGGATCCCCGGCCTCCTCGAGGGCCTCCAGGCGCTCGAGGCGTTCGAGATCCTCGTCGTCGAGTCCGTCGAGCGGGAACCCGGCCGTGCGCAGCTGCGCCAGCGTCAGCTCCTCCGCGTCCAACGCGACCAGGGTGGCCAGTCCGGCGTCGTCGAGCTCGTCGGGACGGTCCTCGGCGAACCCCTCGGCGAGCGCGGCGCGGATCTCGGTGAGCAGCTCGTCGGGATCGGTGGTCGCGGCGAGCGCCGTCTGGGGGGCGCGACCGGCCGGAAGCCGTCGTCGCAGCTCGACGGACAGCTCGACGGGCAGGTCGAGCGCGTCGTCGAGCTCGTCGCCCAGCGAGGCCACCAGGTCGTCGGGGTCCGGCAGGTCGACGTCCTGCGCCGCACCGACCGGATCGTCGTAGGTGCGCAGATCCTCGGCGAGCGCATCGCGGACGTTGCGCCCACCGGTCACCACCCCGTCACGCAACGAGCGCACGGAGTTCAGGTCGGGCTCGCCGTCGACACGGTCGACGTCGCCGAGGTCCGCGAGGTCGTCCTCGAGCCCGGCGACCGCCGCGAGCAGCGCCGGATCGCTCGGATCGCCGTCGATGCCGATGAACGTGCGCTCCGCCACACCGGATGCGAACAGCGCATCGAGCCGGTCCAGGGTGGCCAGGACCGGCTCACCCTCCGGCAGGAAGTCACGTTCGTCGAACTCGGTGGAGATCCCGGTCGCGGCCACGGCACCCATCGCCACCACGACGGCGGCCAGCCCGACCGCCAGTCCGGGCCGGCGGGTCGCGATGGTGGCCAACGCCGCGGACCAGCGGGGACGGGCGGCGTCCGAGGCGGCGGTCACGGCATCCGCCGTCGGGCCGGCGGGGCCCGATCCCCCGACCAGCGGCGCCAGGGTCGCGGCGCGCTGGCCACCACGGGCGTCCACCAGCATGCGCACCGCCGGCACGGCGGTGCCGAGCACCACGAAGGCGGCGACGATGCCCATGGCGGCGAAGATGCCGAAGTCGCGGATGACGCTCAACGGGGTCACCGCGTTGGCCAGGAAGCCGGCCACCGACGCGATGGTCGCCAGTACCAGCGCGACCCCGACCGTGGCCAGCGCCACGCGCGAGGCCTGCCGGGGGTCGTCTCCACGGTGGCGCTGCTCGCGGTACCGGGTGGTGAGGTGGACCGAGTAGTCGATCCCGAGGCCGACCAGCAGCACCGGGACGGCCACCGAGACCTGGTTGAAGGGCCCGAGGACGTCGAGGATGCCCGGGCCCAGGATGGCCGCGAGCCCGATCATCCAGATGATGCTGACGACCAGCCCGAGGAACCCGACGGCGACGTCGCTCACCCGGCGGTAGATCCAGGCCAGCACGCCGAGCACCAGCAGCAGGGAGACCCCCAGCAGCACCGGCAGGTCCCGGTTGAGCGCATCCTCGATGCCGTCCTCGATCGCGGTGATGCTCAGTGCCCCCCGGCGCGCGTCGGCGACGGGAACGCTGGCCGCGACCTCCTCGATCACGCGGGCCGCGTCCGCCCGCTCGGCGCTCGACGCGGTGGCGTCGAGTTCGACGACGACCAGCCCCGCCCGAGCCCGCGGGGGATCGGCACCGAGGTCGTCGGAGAAGAGCCCCGCGACCTCGTCACCGCCGTTCTCGAGCACCCCGGTCGCGATCGAGCGGAAGGTCGGCTCGTCGAGGTCGTCGAAGCCGTCGGCCCCGGCGATCCCCACGGCGGTCTCGAAGGCGACGGCGAAGCTCACGACCGCCGGCGCGTCGAGGCGGTCGTCGACCAGCACCGGGCTGATGGCCGGGTGGGTGCGCAGCGCCTCCTCGAGCACCAGCACGTCCGCCAGCGCCCGTCGGGTGATGACGTCCCCACCGGGCCCGTCGTCGACGAGGACCTGGATGGACACCCCCGTCCCGAACCGGTCCTCGAACTCGTCCAGCGTGGCCGCGACCCCGTCGTCGGGCGCGAACCCGTCGAACCCGGTGTCCACCTCGAGTTGCGTCGCGGCTCCGGCGAACCCGACGGTCAGCAACCCGAGCACCACCAGCGTGATGGCCGGCCGACCCGTGACGAGCCGGGCGAGGGCGTCCAGCAGACGGCTCACGCGGTCACCTGCCCGGTGCTGGCGGGGCCGACCGCTCCGGCCAGCAGCCACGTGACCGCCCGCTCGTCCAGGGGCAGGCCGAGGTGTCCCATCAGATCGGCGCCGAGGATGGCGGCGAGCAACGCGCGGGCGCGCACGCGTCGCTCCGCGGCGTCCAGGCCGGCGAGCACGCTGCCGGGGGCGGTCATCAGCTCCTCGACCCCGTCCACGATGCGGGCGATGACGGCGTCGACCGCGGCACCCGTCGAGGCATCCCGCTCGCGGGAACGGGACAGCTCGATGAGCAGCAGGATCTCCGTGGGGGTCTGGCGCTGCGTGAGCCACGCCGCCACGGCGGCCAACTGCTCCTCGGGGTCCATCGCCAGGAACCCGGGCAGCACCTCCGCGGTGAAGCGCGCGATCTCCGCGTCGCCGAGCTGGACGAGCAGATCGGTCTTGTCCCGGAAGTTGGAGTAGAAGGCGCCCCGGCTGAACCCCGCCCGCGAGGTGATGGCATCGATGGCCGCCCCCTCCAGCCCGTGCTCGACGATCACGTCACGCGCGGCCACCAGCAACCGGGCACGCGTCTGTGCCTGCTGCTCGGCCCGGCTCCGACGCCCGCTCATCCGCCCACCCCCGCGGGGCGCGAACGTCGTCCCAGCAGTAGCCCACCGACCACGGCCAGCAGGAGCGCGCCACCACCGATCGCCAGCGATGCGACGGGCAGCGGCTGCGGCGACGAGGCGACCAGCGTGGCGCTGAGCGTCACCTCGTCGCCCAGCTCCTCCGCCGCCCGGGCGGCGCCCTCGTCGATCATGGCGTCGGCGATCGCCGCCCGGCGGACCCCACGATCCGCGATGCCGACCGACTCCTCGAGCGCCTCGGGCAGCGCGCCGGCCTCGTCCGCAAGCGTGCGGGTGCCGGCGGCCAGCTCCCCCGCGCCGTCCTCGAGTTCGCGCGTGCCCGCGGCCAGCTCGCCGACACCAGCGGCCGCCTCCGACGCGCCGTCCGCGAGCTCGTCCGCACCGGCGGCGAGCTCCCCCGCCCCGGCCCCCAACCCGTCCAACCCGGCCGCGAGCTCCGTCGTACCCGCGGCGAGCTGCTGTGCCCCGGCCGCCACGCCCGTCAACGCGTCGCGCAACTCGGCGACGCCGTCGGCCACCGCCTCGGAACCCTCGGCCAGCTCCGCGGTCCCGTCGGCCACCGCCACCAGGCCGTCGGCGGCCTCGGTCAGGCCGTCGAGCACCAGGCCGACACCCGCCGCGAGTTCCTCCGTGGCCGCTGCCAGCGCCAGCGCACCCTGGGCCGCTCCGTCGAGCACGGCCACCGCGCCGGCGAGCGCCGCGTTCGGGTCGCTCGGATCGGTCGGGTCGGTCCCGGGCGGCACCGACGCGCCGAGCTGGTCGCGGGCGCCGGCGAGCTCGTCCGCGAGCTGCTGGATGCCGACGCCGAGCTCCTCGACCGCCCCGACCAGCGCGCCGGGATCGCGCGGTACCAGCTCGTCCGCCTCCCCGAGCACAGCGAGCTCGTCCGCGAGGGTCCGGGCGCCGGCCGCGACCTCGTCGGCGCCCCGGGCGAGCTCGTCGGCGCCGGCGGCGAGCTGACCGGTCCCGTCGGCGAGCTCCCCGGTCCCGGTGGCGAGCTCACGTCCCCCGGCGCCGAGCACATCGATCCCCGTGGCGAGCTCCGACGCGCCGCCGGCCAACCCGTCGGTCCCCTCGGCGAGCGCCCCGAGGCCGTCGGCAGCCTGATCGGTGCCGTCCGCCAACGTCCCGACGCCCTCGGCGAGCTCCCCCGCGCCGTCCGCCAGTGCATCGACGGCGTCGAGGAGCTGCCCGGAGCCACGCAGCGTCACGGCGTTCAGCGCGCCGAGCACGGCCGCGGTGTCGGGGTCCAGGACCTCGTCGGGGACCACGTAGCCGTTCGGCCCGGCGAGCAGGGTCGTGGTCACCGCGACCTCCGGGACGCCGCGACCCGGGGTCGCACCCACGTGGAGCTCGACCGTCTCCTGCGTGAACGGGACGAACACCAGCTCGCTGCGGCTGACGATGCTGGCGTCCCGCTCCACACGCAGCGCCGCGCGCGGGTCGCGAGGGGTGTCGAGCTGCCAGCCGGCCGGGAAGCGGACCTCCACGTGGACCATGCGCGGCAGCCCGATCCTGCGCTCGACGTCCACCGCGCCGTCGGGGCCGGTCACCTCGAACGTGCGATCCGCCGCGCTGCGGTCCCGGACGGCGACACGCGTGGTCACCGCGCCATCGGTCCGGGCGAGCTCCGCCGCCTCCAACGACCGTCCGGCCTCGTCCTGGTAGCTGATCGCGACCCGGACGCCGGTCCGCGCGTCGAGGCGCGCCAGATCGGCGGTGCCGTCCAGTTCCGCGGCGGTGCAGGCCTCGCCGTCCGCCGTCACCCGACGCTCGCGGGCGTCCGCGGCCTCGCCGTCGTCCGCGAGATCGACCTCGACGACGGCTGCGCCGACGGTGGCCGCGTCGCAGGCCAGCGACGTGGCCACGCCGGGGACGTCGGCGACCAGCAGGGTCATGGCCGCGACGAGCAGCCCCGCGGCACGCATGCCACGACGGCGGCGGGCGCGTGCGGCGGTGCGCGCGGCCCGTCGCCGGGCCACACGGGACCCGCGGACGTGGACGGCCGGGGGCGGCGGGATCGTGGGCACGGCGACACCGTCGGGGAGCGGGGGCGACACCCCGGACCCGGGACGCCATCGAGATACAGCAACGTATCCGGATACCTCGGTGTCTCCGGATCGGTGCGCGCACACCGCCGGGCCTCGCGGGCACGCACACCCGGGCCGTGGGCTGCCCGGAGACGAGCCCGCAGGTCCCGGGCTCGGCGCATCGCGCCCCGACCGGCCCGCACCCGTCCTCGACGCCGGGCGACGGGAGGCCGGCGTCGGGTCACGACATCCCGGTGCACGGACCGGTACGCTCGCCGCCGTGCACCGGATAGAGGTTCGGGTGCGCCGGGGAACCGTCCACCCCGCCGCCTGATCGCCGACCACGACGGTCCGGCATCAGGCTCCCGAGCACCACCAGCAGATCGGGACAGGGCCGCGCCGACCACACCGGTCGCCGTCGCGGGCCACCGGCACACGGTGGACGGACACGACGACCGACCCCACCACCCGCACCGGCCAGCGCGGGACGGTGGCACCGGTCTCGGACACCTCGTGATCGCGCTGCGTCACCTCACCGACGTGCCGCAGAGGTCCGCCCCCACGCCCGCGCACCGGCGGGCCCCACCTGCGGTGTCCGACCGGACGCCGCCACCTGTTCGTCGCCCGCACCGTCCGACCGGCCGGTGGGAGTGAAAGAGGCAACCATCACCACGCAGACCCGACCCGTCCCGGTGACCGCGCTGGAGTTCCAGCGGCTCGCCCAGGCGCACCTCGATGGCATCGCCAGCGACGCCGACCTCGCCGACCTCGCCGCCAACGAGGAGGACTGGACCGCGGCCCTGCGCGCGCTGCACCGTGACGTCAACGAGACCCTGGATCGCCTGCGGCGCGAGGTCCGGGGCCCCGAGCGGGCGCTGGTGCTCGAGGACTTCGAGGCCGAACGCGACCGCATCGAGCAGGCGCTCGCGACCCTGGTCGAGGAGCCGGAGGCCGCGGAGCCGGAGACCGCACCCGAGGCCGAGGAGCCGGCTGCGCCGGCCGAGGACGAGGCGCCCGGTCCGGAGGTCCGCGAGCCGCAACTCCAGCTGTCGTGGAACCGGGGCCAGATCATCGCCTGGGTCGCGGGTGTCGAGGGTGAGCCGGGCTCCGAGGAGGACGTGCGTGCCCGCCTGTCGGAGGCCGGCGCCGGCGAGCGGTGGGAAGCCGGCGACCGGGTCCTGCTCCCGGGTGGTCGCGGCCGGGCGCGCTCGGTGACCGCGCCGGTCGCGCAGACGCTGGGCTGGCTCGTCTCGCTCGGCACGACCGGGGACGACGACCAGGTCGCCCCGAGCATGACGTGGCTGGGGCTGGCCGCGGGGCTCGCCGTCCGGCTCGTGGCCCAGGGGCGCATGGCACCGCAGCTGCAGAAGGTCGGTGACGCGCCGGGCAACCGCTCCTTCTTCGCGGTGCGGTGGGAACCCACCTTGATCGACGCGGACGAGCTGCAGCGCTTCGCCGACTCCATGCCGGGTGCCGTTCGGGTGCTCGATCGACGGCGCGACACCGTGGTGATCACCCGATCCATCGTCGGGTCGTTCGTGGACGCGATCTGCCGCGACGCGGCCGGCCGGCTGGAGGTGCCCGCACCGCCGCCGCACCCGCAGTCCGCCTCGGAGGTCGCGGAGACGGTGCTCGCCCGACTCAACGGCTCCGAGTTCGAGGCGCCGCACCAGCAGGGCACGGAGATCCGCAAGGGGCTGCGCACCTGGGCGTCGGGTATCACCGGCGCCACCCGGTTCGCGCTGACCGTGCAGCTCGACCCGCCCGACGAGGGCGACGCGTGGCTGCTGCGCACGTTGACGTCCGACGGCAAGCGGACCGACGAGCCGATCGAAGCGGCGATGTCCCGGGCGAACCACGAACGCAAGGAACGCCTCAAGCGGGAGCTCGAGCGCCTCGAGGGGCTCTACCACCCGCTGCAGCGGGGCAAGGACACCCGGCGCGGCCAGGTCATCCTCAGCCAGGACGAGGCGTGGGACCTGATGACCACGACCGGGGAGATCCTCACCGCTGCCGGCTTCGAGGTGCGGGTCCCGCCGTTGTCGCGCAAGAAGGCGACCCCCAGCCTGCGCATCACCTCCGTGGGCGAACAGGCGAAGGCCGTCGGTGCGCAGCAGCTGTCCGACGTGCGCTGGTCCGCGGTGTTCGACGACGTGGAACTCACCGCGGCACAGATCCGGGAGCTCGCCGGCGAGTCGCGGCCGCTCGTGCGCTCGCACGGCCGGTGGGTCGAGGTCAGCCACGCGGACCTCGAGGCGGCCGCCAAGGCGCTCGAGGAGCGGGCGAAGCAGACCAAGCTGTCGGGCGCGGACATGCTCCGCTACGCACTCGGACTGGAATCGTCCGGGCTCGGTGGCGCCGTCTCGGTCGCCGGGGACAGCTGGGCCGCGAACCTGCTGCGCAGCGCCGGGTCGATCCCGCAGCAACCGCCGACCTCGCCGGAGGGCTTCGAGGGCGAGCTGCGCAGCTACCAGGCCAACGCGCTCGCGTGGCTGGACTTCCTCGACGATGCCGGCCTCGGCGGCTGCCTCGCCCTCGACATGGGACTGGGCAAGACGCCGACCATGCTGGCCCACCTCGCCCAGTCGACCCAGCACGGCACGGCGCTCGTGATCGCCCCGCCGGCGGTCGTGGGCAACTGGGCGGCGGAGGCGCAGCGCTTCACGCCGCAGCTGGAGGTCTACGTCCACCACGGCCAGCATCGGGTGGACGAAGCCGAGCTCGCGGACCAGCTCGCGGACGTCGACGTGTTGATCACGACCTACGGCACCGCGGTCCGCGACATCGAGGCGATCTCCGAGATCGCCTGGGGCAAGGTGGTGCTCGACGAGGCCCAGGTCATCAAGAACCCGACCTCGGAGACGGCACAGCAGCTGCGGCGCCTGCAGGCCCGGACCCGCATGGTGCTGACCGGCACTCCCATCGAGAACGGGCTCGGGGACCTGTGGGCCCTGATGGACTTCGTGAACCCGGGCCTGCTCGGGGAGCGCAACCCCTTCATCGCCCAGATGCAGGCCGCCGCGGAGAAGGGCGACACCGCGGAGTCGGCGCTCAAGACCCTCAACGGGGTCCTGGTCTTCCGTCGCACGAAGGCGGAGCCGGTCATCGCCCAGGAGCTTCCCGACCGCATCGACGCGCTCGACCACTGCCCGATGACCACCGAACAGATCGGGCTGTACCAGGCGGTGCTCGACGAACTGGTCATCGACACCGCGGACCACGAGGATGCGCCCAAGAAGAAGGGCGCGATCCTCGCCGCGATCACCGCGCTGAAGCAGATCTGCAACCACCCGGCCGCCTACACCGGCGACGACGGCCCGCTGGAGAACCGCTCCGGCAAGCTGGCCCGGCTCGAGGAGATCGTCGGCAACGTGTTCGAGTCCGGCGAGCGGATGCTGATCTTCACGCACTTCGCGACCTGGGGCGAACGTCTCGCGACGCACCTCACGGAGCGGTTCGGGATCCCGATCGACTGCTACCACGGCGGGCTCGCCCGCGGTGCGCGCGACCGGATGATCGAGCGGTTCCAGGGCGGCGAGGGCCCCGGTGCGCTGGTGCTGTCGCTCAAGGCCGGCGGGACCGGACTGAACCTGACCGCGGCCAGCCACGTGGTCCTGTACGACCGCTGGTGGAACCCGGCCGTGGAGGACCAGGCCCGCGACCGGGTGTGGCGGATCGGCCAGACCCGGACCGTGGTCGCCCACCGGCTGGTCTGCCCCGGCACGGTCGACGAGCGGGTCGAGGAGGTCGTGTCCGGCAAGCGCCGCATCGCCGACCTCGCCCTGCCCAAGTCCAGTTCCGTCGGGGACCTCGACTCCGAGCAGCTCCGTCAGGCGCTCGGCATCGATCCCGACCTGCTGCTGACCGACGACGTCGACGCCAACGGTGTGCGCACCGTCACGCCACCCGATGACGCACCCGCCGACCAGGCGGCGATGGCCCTCGACGGGCCAGCGACGGACGACGAGGAAGGGGACGCGGCATGAGGGCACGTCGACGCAACCGCGCCAACGGCAACGACCGCAACAACCAGCCGGGAGCCAAGGCCGCACGCTCGAAGCAGAAGGGCAACAACCGCGCCCGCAACGGCAACCGCCGCAGCAAGCCGGCGCGCGGGCCCAACGAGGACGCCGCGGCCTTCTGGGGTCGGGTCGCCGACCTGCCGGAGCCCACCACCGACCTGAAGCTCGCCGCGGACCCGGCCGCGGTGCCACGCTCGCTCGGCACGCCCCCGCTGCCCGGACAGGAGCACCTGGCCGGCCACTACTTCGCCGCGGTCTACGAGCGTTCCGTGCAGACCGCCGGCGCACTCGCTGCGGCCGGCGGGCTGGTCGATCCCGCCGCCCTCGTGGCACAGGCGAACGGCGAGGACGAGGACTGACCCCGACGGGTCACACGGCCCCGCCGACGAGCGCGTCCGCTGCGGCCTCGTCGCGCCCGCTCAGCGGCTCGCGCGCTCGTCGCCGCCCCGGCGCCACGCGGCGGGCAGGAGCCCGGCAGCCAGCGCGATCTTGATGGCGTCGCCGAGGAGGAAGGGCAGCACCCCGAGGCTCAGCGCGGTCGGCAGCCCCACCCCGGCGAACAGCATCAGGCCAGGGACCCCGACGGCGTAGATGACCAGGTTGCCGGCCACCATCAGGCCGATCGAGCGGCCCACGGTGCGGTCCGCGCCGCGCCGGGCGAGCGCACCGACGAGCAGCGCCGCCGCGACGAAACCGACGATGTAGCCGAACGAGGCGAACTGCCAGCCCGCCTGCTGGTCGGTGAACCACGGCACGCCCGCCATGCCGACCAGCAGGTACAGCGCCATCGACGCGCCCGCACGGACCGGGCCGAAGCTCGCGGCCACGACCAGCACGGCGAAGGTCTGCAGGCTCAGCGGGACGGGTGTGAACCCGAGCGGCACGACCACCAACGCGCTCGCGGCGACGAACAGGGTCCCGCCGGAGACGAGCAGGGCATCGCGCACCCACCCACCGGGGATCGCATCGACGAGGACCGGACGGGACAGGCTGATCGCGGACAAGGCATGACCTCGGGTCGGGACGGACGCTGGCGCGGAGCCTAGTCAGCCGGTCCGCCCGACCTCGCTTCGCCACGCCCGTCTCGCAGCGCGAGCAGCGACAGCAGGTCGTAGACGACGTGGGCCGCGGCGATGCCGGTCAGCTCCGCATGGTCGTAGGCCGGAGCCACCTCGACGATGTCGGCGCCGACGATCCGCAGGCCGGCGAGCCCCCGCAGCACCCCGAGCAGTTCCCGGGAGGTCAGCCCTCCGGCCTCCGGCGTCCCGGTGCCCGGGGCGTGGGCGGGGTCCAGTACGTCGATGTCGATCGAGACGTAGACGGGCGCATCCCCGAGCCGGTCGCGCACGCGCTCGACGACCCCGGCGACGCCGAGGTGCTCGAACTCGTCCGCGTGGACGGGCTCGAACCCGAACCCGGCGTCGTCGCGCAGGTCGGCACGGGAGTACAGCGGGCCCCGGATCCCGACGTGGCACGAGGCGGTGCGGTCGATGAGCCCCTCCTCCGCCGCACGACGGAACGGGGTCCCGTGGGTGTAGGGCGCGCCGAAGTAGGTGTCCCAGGTGTCGAGGTGGGCGTCGAAGTGCAGCACGGCCACCGGACCGTGCCGCTCGTGCATCACGCGCAGCAGCGGCAGCGCGATCGTGTGGTCGCCACCGATCGTGCACAGGGTCGCGTCGGTGCGGGCGATCAGGTCGCGGGCACCGGTCTCGATGGAGGCGATCGCCTCCTGCAGGTCGAAGGGGTTGACGCCGAGGTCGCCCGCATCGACGACCTGCTGGTCACCGAACGGGTGCACGTCCAGCGCCGGGTGGTACGGGCGCAGCAGCCGGGACGACTGCCGGACGTGGCTCGGACCGAAACGGGCGCCAGGCCGGTAGGAGACCCCGGTGTCGAACGGCACCCCCAGGATGGCCACGTCGCAGCGGTCGACCTCGTCGAGCCGCGGCAGGCGCGCGAAGGTCGCCGGGCCGCCGTAGCGGGGCACCTTCGTCGCATCCACGGGACCGACGTTGCCGGCCGCCGAGATCGTGCGCGGCGGACCGTCGGCTCGGCCCGGGCGCTCGGGCTCGGGTGGGGGGGGACGGTCGCTCAGCGCGGGGCCTCCGGCGGGGCCGCGCGGGCGGGGCCGCCACCGAGCCTCGGGGCCGGCCCCGGCCGTGGTGCGGATGCCGCGGGTCAGGACCCGCGGCGGGCGTGGACCTCAGCCCTGCGCACGGGTGAACAGATCCGTGAAGAGGATCTCGGCCTCCCCGGTGTTCTCCAGGAAGAACAGGTTCGCCTCGACCTCCTCGGAGGGGTAGATCGTCGGGTCGCCCGTGATCTCCTCGTCGATGAACTCGGACGCTGCCGCGTTCGGCGAGGCGTAGTACGTCCAGTTCGTCAGCTCCGCACCGTTCTCCGCGTCCAGGATGAAGTTGATGAACGTGTGCGCGGTGCACGGGGAGGACGCACCCTGGAGGATGGCCATGTTGTCGGTCCAGATCGTCGCACCCTCCTCGGGGATGATGTAGGTGTAGCGATCGGGATCGTCGGCACCGAAGAAGTTGTCGATGAAGTTGCCGCTGTAGCCGTGCCCGGCCACGGTCTCGCCGGTCAGCAGCAGTTCCGAGTACTGGTCCGAGGTGTAGGTCGCCGTCCAGTCACGCGCCTGCGCGATGACGTCGGCCGCCTCCTCGAGCTCGCCCTCGTCGGTGGTGTTCGGGTCGTAGCCGAGCCAGTACAGCGCCGCGGCCATGCCCTCACGAGGGTCGTCGAGGATCGAGACCGGCCCGGGCAGCGCACCCGCGACGTCCGGATCGAAGAGCCACGCCCACGACGCAGCCGGGTCGTCGTCGCCGATGGCCTCGAGGTCGAGCCCGATGCCGGTCGTGCCCCACTGGTAGGGCATGGAGAAGGCGAGGTCCGGGTCGTAGGGCGGCGTGGCGAACAGCTCGTCGACGTTGGCGCTGTTGGGGATGGCGTCCTGGTCGAGCTCCAGCAGGATGCCCTCGTCGATCATGATCTCCACCATGTAGTCGGAGGGCACGATCACGTCGAAGTCCGCACCGCCGGCACGGATCTGGGCCAGCAACGCCTCGTTGGAGGTGTAGAAGTCCTCCGTGACGCTGACGTCGTAGGTCTCCTCGAACAGGTCGATGAGCTCCGGGTTCATGTACTCCGACCAGTTGTAGAGCAGCAGGTCGCCGTCGATCTCGTCGACCTCGCAGGACACCCCGGACGCGGCACCATCCTCGCCGTCGTCGGTCGTGTCCTCACTGCCCGTGTCGTCACCCGCTGCCGGGTCGTCCCCGCCCACCTCGCGGCCACAGGCCGTGAGCACCAGCGAGACCGCAACCGCGGCCACCATCCATCGTCGCATCATGCGAGCCACCTCTCTCGTTCGTCGTAGGTCACGTTCCACCTCGGATCGTCGGCGCCCAGGATGGGCGACCGCTCCCTCGTGTCCACGGCACCGTCGCACCGCTCCCGCGTCATCACGCCTCCCCGCTGCGCCGCCGGCTGATCGCGAGCGATGCCAGCACGAGCAGGATCGATCCCGCGAGCATCAGCACGGAGACCGCGTTGATGAGCGGGGTCACCCCCCGACGCAGCGCCCCGAAGACGTACACCGGCAGGGTCGTGGACCCGGCACCGGAGACGAACTCGGCGATCACGACGTCGTCGAGGGACAGTGTCAGCGCCAACAGCGCGCCGCCGGCGACCCCGGGCGCGATCAACGGCAGGGTGACCCGCCGGAACGCCTGCCACCGGGTCGCGTACAGATCGGCCGCTGCCTCCTCCAGGCTGCTGTCGAGCCCGGACAGTCGTGCCCGGACCACCAGCGCCACGAAGGAGATGTTGAACGCGATGTGCGCCAGAGTGATGGTGCCGAGCCCGCGCGACAGCCCCACCCCGGTCAGCACCAGGATGATGTCGAACGCCTGCACGAAGAACAGCAGCAGCATCACGGCCATCGTGATGTCCGGGATGATGACCGGCAGGTAGAGCAGGCCGTCGAACGCGCGTTGGCCCTTGTAGCGGAACCGCTCCAGCGACAACGCGGCCGCCGTCCCGAGCACCGTGGAGACGGCGGTGGAGAGCACCGCCACCAGGATCGAGGTCCGCAGCGCGTCCATGACCCGGGCGTTGCCGAACATCTCGCCGTACCAGCGCAGGCTCGCCTCGGTCCAGATCCCGACCCGGTTGTTGTCGTTGAAGGAGTAGACGACCAGGACCAGGATCGGCAGGTACAGGAACGCGAACACGATCCAGGCGTTGCCCGCCAGGAGCCGGTCCACGGTCCGGCGGGGACGCGCGACCGAGTCCTCGGCGACGGCGGCGGCGCCCGGAGCGCCGGTGTCGAGGATGCTCACAGGTCCTTCCCTCCCGATCGGAAGTAGAAGGTCGCGGCGATCATCATCACGAACAGGATCGTGACCGACAGCGCCGAACCGAACGGCCAGTCGCTCGCGGTGCCGACGAACTGGCGCTGGATGTAGCTACCGAGCATCGTCGTGCCCGTGCCGCCGAGGATCTCCGGGGTAACGTAGGCGCCGAACGAGGGGATGAAGACCAGGATGGACCCCGCGATGACGCCGGGACGCGACAGCGGCCACGTCACCCGTCGGAAGGCCTCCCACCCGGAGGCGTACAGGTCCCTGGCGGCCTCGACCAGGGAATGGTCGAGGCGCTCGAGCGACGCGTACAGCGGCAGGATCATGAAGGGCAGGTAGCCGTAGACCAGCCCCAGGGTGACCGCGGTCGGCGTGAACAGCAGGCGGACGTCGCTGAAGCCGATGAACTCCAGGATGCGCACGAACGGGCCGTCGGTGGACAGCAGCAACCGCCACGCGTAGGTGCGCACCAGGAAGTTGGACCAGAACGGGATCATCACCAGGACGAGCAGCAGGGCGCGGACCCGCGGGGCCCGCGTCGCGATGTAGTAGGCGAACGGGTAGGCGATCACCAGACAGATCACCGTCGTGACCGTCGCGATCCAGAACGAACGCCACGTGATCAGGAGCACGAGGTCGTCGGTCAGGCGCCCGTAGGACCGCAGGTTCCAGTCGCCGAGCACGGTGAGCCCGGAGGCCGACCGGGTCGCGAAGGAGTAGACCACCACGATCGCGAGTGGCAGGGCGAAGAACAGCACCAGGTAGACGTAGCTCGGCAGCCCGATCAGGAAGCCACGCCGGGACTCGGCCTTCTCCGCGTCGTGCTCCAGGCCGGCGACCGCCACGTGCTGGGGCGGCTTGCCGTCGAGATCCGGAGGCTCGAGCGCCTCGACGGTTGCGGGCTCGTTCGCCACCGCGGGCCCCCTCAGTCCTCGAGCACGGTGGCGCTCGACGGCGACCACCGCACCCGGACCTGGTCCCCGACGGCGAAGTGCTCCACGCCCGGGGCGTTGCCCTGGCGGACGTCGAAGACCAGTGCCCCGTCGGCGGCGGCCACCTCGTAGCGGTTGGCGTTGCCGAGGAAGGTCACCCGGGCGACGACGCCCTGCACCGCGTCCAGGCGCTGGTCTCGCTCCGCGTCGTGCTGGCGCAGCCCGAGGGTCTCGGGGCGCAGGGCCACCGTGATCGGCGAGTCCGGCGCCCGGTCGCTGGACACGCGGATGGCCGTGCCGTCCGCGAGCCGGACGTGGTCCGCGTCGACGACCGTCGCCTCGGCGAGGTTGGTGTCCCCGATGAAGTCGGCGACGAACCGGGTCCGGGGCGCGTCGTAGATCTGTTCCGGGGAGCCGACCTGCAGGAGCACGCCGTCGTGCATGACCGCGATGCGGTCCGACATCGTCAGCGCCTCCTCCTGATCGTGGGTGACGTAGACGAAGGTGATCCCGACCTGTTCCTGGATCCGCTTGAGCTCGTCCTGCATCGCCTGGCGCAGCTTGAGGTCCAGCGCGCCCAGGGGCTCGTCGAGCAGGAGCACCTTGGGGTGGTTCACCAACGCCCGCGCGAGTGCCACCCGCTGCTGCTGCCCACCGGAGAGCTGCTTGGGCTTGCGCTGCTCGCGGCCCTGCATCTGGACCAGTTCGATGACCTCGCCGGTGCGCTGCTTGATCTCCGCGCGGGGCAGGTCCTGCATCTCGAGCCCGAACGCGATGTTCTGCTCGATCGTCATGTGGGGGAACAGCGCGTAGGACTGGAAGACGGTGTTGACGGGTCGCTTGTTGGGCGGCTCGAGCCCGACCTCGTCACCGAAGATCTGGATCGACCCGGCCGAGGGGTACTCGAACCCGGCGATCATCCGCAGCGTGGTGGTCTTGCCGCAGCCCGAGGGACCCAGCAGGGAGAAGAACTCGCCATCGGCGATGTCGAGGTCGAGGTGGTCGACCGCGACGACCGGATCCGCGCCCTTGACCCCGGGGAACCGCTTGCTGACCCCCTGCAGGGTCACCGCGGAGCCCGTGTCGGCCGGGGACGTGACCTGCGGTGACACCGCCGCCTGTGTCGTGATCTCGCTCACCATGCTCCTCCTACCCCGACCCCGAGCGCTGCATCCTGCCCGATGGACGTGTCGTGCAGGTAACACCCTGCCGCGTGCGCCGCCCGGGCTCGCGCCCTCACGCCGCGTCACCAGCCAGGCCTGCGGCCGCCGGGAGGTCGGGGAACACGGCCGCGACCGCCTCGTGCTGGATCGCGCCACCGTCGACGTTGCGGGCGCCCTGCAGCACCGGGTGCTCCTGCTCCGTGCCGGCGCGACCCGCCGCCAGGTCGTCGGCCAGCCGCAACAGCTTCGGGGCGACCGCAGCGGACAGCGCCTTGGACGCGGTCCGCGGGAACTGTCCCGGCACGTTGGTCACGCAGTAGTGCACGACCCCGTGCTCGACGTAGGTCGGCTCGGACAGCGAGGTCGGCCGGGCCGTCTCGATGCAGCCGCCCTGGTCGATGGCGAGGTCGACCACGACCGAGCCTGGCCGCATGGAGGCGACCTGTTCCTCGGTGACCACGACCGGCGCGCGGGCGCCGGGCACCAGCGCGGCCCCGATCACGAGGTCCGCCTCGCGCACGTGCTCGCCCACCAGGGCCGGCTCACTGGCCTGGGTGGCATCGAGGTTGCCCGCCAGGTGGTGCTCGTAGAGCCGGTGCAGGTCCACGTCCACGCCCGTCACGTGAGCGTCGAGCCCGCGGGCCCCGATGGCGGCCATCGTGCCGGCGACCCCCATCCCGAGCACGACCACCTTGGCCGGCGGGACCCCCGCCGCGCCACCCATCAGCGTGCCCGACCCCCCGGAGGCCGAGGACAGCTGCGCGGCACCGACGATGGCCGCGGCACGACCGGCGATCTCCGACATCGGTGCCAGCAGCGGCAGCCCGTACCGGTCCGTGAGGGTCTCGAAGGCGTAGGCGTGCACGCCCGCGTCCAGCAGGGCGCGCGTCAGGTCCGGCTCCGCTGCGAGGTGCAGGTAGGCGAACAGGGTCAGGTCGTCACGGAAGTGGGCGTACTCCGAGGACTGCGGTTCCTTGACCTTGCAGACCAGGTCCGCACCCCACACCTCGGCGGCATCCGCGACCAGCCTGGCCCCGGCCTGCGTGTAGTGCTCGTCGGTGAAGCCGGCGCCCTCCCCGGCCCCAGCCTGCACGAGCACCTCGTGCCCGTGGCCGATCAACAGGTTGACCGCCGATGGCGTGAGCGCCACCCGCCGTTCCCGATCCTTCGTCTCCGAGGGGAGCCCGACCCGCACCGAGCTCACCATCTCAGCTCTCCTCCGTCATCTTGACCGTGGCTTCGCCGAGGACGGTGTCGAGGATCTGGATGACCTCGGTCAGCTGTTCCCGGGTCGAGACCAACGGCGGGGAGAGCTGGATGACCGGTTCGTCCCGGTCGTCCGCCCGACAGATGAGCCCGAGCTCCATGAGCCGGTTGGAGAGGAAGCCGCGCAGCAGCCGTTCCGTCTCGTCGTCGTCGAACTGGATCTTGTGGTCGCGGTCCTTGACCAGCTCCATCGCCCAGAAGTAGCCGGTCCCGCGCACGTCACCGACGATGTGGTGCTTGTCGTACAGCGCCCACAGCTGCTCGCCGAACCAGTCCCCGTTCGCCTGGACGTTCTCGAGCACCCCGTGCTTCTCGAACAGATCCAGGTTGGCCAGCGCCACGGCCGCCGCGACCGGGTGCCCGCCCCAGGTCGAGCCGTGGAGGTACATCGAGCCCGTGTCCTGCTGGAGGACCTCCGCGATGTGGCTGCGGAAGCCCAGCCCCCCGAGCGGCTGGTAGGCCGAGGTGACGCCCTTGGCGAAGGTCAGGATGTCGGGCAGGTAGCCGTACTTCTCCGCGCCGGTCCAGGTCCCGAGGCGACCGAAGGCGCAGATCACCTCGTCGGAGACCATCAGGATCCCGTACTTGTCGCAGATCGCACGGACCTCCTCCATGTAGCCGTCCGGCGGGGTGAAGCACCCACCCGCGTTCTGGACCGGCTCCACGAAGATCGCCGCGATCTGGTCGGGCCCCTCCGCCTCGATGATCTGCTCGAACGAGCGGGCGCAGGTCAGGTCACAGGGGGCGCAGGCCGCCGAGACCTTGCAGCGGTACTCGTTGGTGTTGGGCGCGTGGTAGTGCCCCGGGCGCAGCGGCTCGAACATCTTGCGCAGCCCCGGCAGCCCGGTCATCCCCAGCGCCCCGAAGGTCGTGCCGTGGTAGGCGTAGTTGCGCGAGATGAACTTCCAGCGGTCCTCGCCGCGGGTGCGGTGGTACTGGATCGCGAGCTTCATGGCGGACTCGACCGCCTCCGACCCGGAGTTGACGAAGAAGAAGTGGTCGAGGTCGCCGGGGAACAGCTCCGCCAGACGGCCGGCCAGGTCGACCGCCGGCTGGTGGGCCCACGACCAGTTCGTCGCGAACGGCAACTTCGCCATCTGCTCGCTGGCCGCGTCGATCAGCTCCTGGTGGCCGTAGCCGATCTGGGCGCAGAACAACGCCGAGAGGCCGTCGAAGTACCGCTTGCCGTCGGTGTCCCAGACGTAGCAGCCCTCCCCGCGGTCGAGCACGGGGATCGACGGACTGTCGCCGATCCAGTCCGAGGTCCTGGTGAAGTGCAACCACAGGTTGCCGTCGCCGAGCTGTGCGCCGGTCTGCGTCATCGTTCGCTCCGTTCGAGGGGGGGCACCGCGGCGGGACGCGGTGGGGTGGTGCTCAGTAGCTGATGTCACTCATGACGTGCTTGATGCGGGTGTAGTCCTCCATGCCGTACATGGAGAGGTCCTTGCCGTGCCCGGAGTGCTTGAACCCACCGTGGGGCATCTCCGCGACCACCGGGATGTGGGTGTTGATCCACACCGCGCCGAAGTCGAGGCCCTTGGCCACGCGCATCGCCCGGCTGTGGTCCCGGGTCCACACGCTGGACGCGAGCCCGTACTTGACACCGTTGGCCCAGGTCAGGGCCTGGGCCTCGTCGTCGAACCGCTGGACGGTGACGACCGGACCGAAGATCTCGGTCTGGATCATCTCGTCGTCCTGACGGAACCCGGCCGCGACCGTCGGCTCGAAGAAGAACCCGTCGCGCACCAGGGGGTTGCCGCCGGCCACCACCTCGACGTGGTCGGGCCGACGCTCGAGGAACCCCTTGACGCGGTCGTGCTGGTCGCTGTTGTTGAGCGGGCCGTAGTCCGGCTCGTCACCACCGTCGTGGATGCCGGCGGTGGTGGTGCCGCGCGCCTGCTCGGCGAGCGCCGCCACCAGGTCGTCGTGGATGCGCGACCCGGCGAGCACACGTGTGGCCGCGGTGCAGTCCTGGCCGGCGTTGAAGTAGCCGGCGCCGGCGATGCCGGCGGCGGTCGCCTCGATGTCGGCGTCGTCGAAGACGATGACCGGCGCCTTGCCCCCGAGCTCGAGGTGGGTGCGCTTGAGGTCCTTCGCGGCGGCCTCCGCGACCTGCATCCCGGCGCGGACGGATCCGGTGACCGAGACCATCTGGGGGATGTCGTGGGAGACGAGCGCCCGGCCGGTGTCCCGGTCGCCGCAGACGACGTTGAACACGCCGGGTGGGAGGAACTCCTGGGCGATCTCGGCCATCAGCACCGTGGACAGCGGGGTGGTGTCGGAGGGCTTGATCACCACGGCGTTGCCGGCGGCGATCGCCGGTGCGAACTTCCACACCGCCATCATCATCGGGTAGTTCCACGGCGTGACCTGCCCGCAGACGCCGACCGGCTCACGGCGGATCATCGACGTGTGGTTCTCGAGGTACTCCCCGGCCGATCGCCCCTCGAGCACCCGAGCGGCACCGGCGAAGAAGCGGATCTGGTCGACGGCGGCGCCGAGCTCCTCTTCCATGGTGAGCTGGAACGGCTTGCCGGTGTTCTCCGATTCGAGGCGGACCAGCTCCTCACCGCGCGCCTCCAGCGCATCGGCGAGGTGCAGCAGGGCACGGCTGCGGGTCGCCGGCGTGGCATCCCGCCACGCCAGGAAGCCCTCCGCGGCGGCGCGGCACGCGCGATCGACGTCCTCCTCGCCCGAGCGCGGCGCGGTGGCGAACACCTCGCCGATGGACGGATCGACGATGTCCATGGTCTCCCCGGACACCGCCGGAACGAGCTCGCCGCCGATCAGGTTGCTGGTCGTACGCACGCTGCTGGCCTCCCTGGGCGCACGCGCCCACTGTCCGACACCTCATCGCACCGCACCGGCCGATCCGGGTGTCCCCCGCCACCGCCACGTCGAGACGTGGCGACGAGCGACAGCGACCCGGCGTCCGGCCCTCCGAACGGTCGTTCACCGGCCGCACCCTACGAGCGCCGGGGCGGCGATGTCGCTGGCCGGGTGGAGCGGGCCGCGCAGCGCACGTTCGCCAGATGGCGAAGGGCCACGCCGTTGGCCAGGTGGCCAGCAGCCTCGGACCTGTCCTGGCACCTCGGCCGAAGCGGACGGGGGAGCTCGCTCGTTAGCGTCCGGGCCGCACCGCGCGAGCGGGCGCACGGACCAGGCGGACGACACGTGGGACACGAGGTGCGGACCGAGCGATCCCGGTGGGAGACCACCGAGGTCTACGATGCGCCGAACGTCGAGGACGGGACGCTCGTGCCGCTCCAGCTGTCGGACCTGCTCGCCGATCCCGGCCTGGGCCTGCGGGTGGTGGCCGGCGCCGACGGGGTCGACCGGCGGGGTCCCATCCGATGGGCGCACATCTCCGAGCTCCCGGACCCGACCCCGTGGCTCGAGGGTGGTGAGCTGCTGCTCACGACCGGACTCGGGGTCCGCGACGACGAGCAGGCCCAGCACCGGTTCGTCGCCGGCATCGCCGCTCACGGGGTCGTGGCGCTGGGGTTCGGGACGGGGGTGACGCTGCCGGAGCCGCCGGCGGCGATGCGCGCCGCCTGCGACGCCGAGGGGCTGCCGATGTTCACGGTGCCCTACGAGGTGCCGTTCATCGCGGTCACGCGGCGGGTCGCGCACCGGGTGTTCGAGCAGCGGGACGCGATGCTGCGCGCCGCGGTGGGCCTGCAACGGCAGATCCTGGCCAGCGTGACCGCGGACGGGGGCGTCGAGGCCGTGCTGCGCGCCGTCCAACGGGCCATGCCCGCGGTCACCCTGACCGTCTACGACTTCTCCGGGCGCGTGCTGGCCACGCTCGACGACACCGGGCACGGGCTGGACCCGGAGCAGCTGTGGCGCGTCCTGCCACGCGACCGGGGGCGTGGCGAGGTGGCGGTGGACGGGACGGACAGGGTGGCCACCTGGGCGACCATCACGGTGGGCGATCAGGTGGAGGCCGTGGTGAGCGCGTGCGGCCCGTCCGCCCTCGAGGAGCACCAGGTGCTGCTGTTCGAACAGGCCGTCGCCGGGGTGCACCTCGAACTCGCCCGCGAACGCTCCGTGCGCGACGCGCATCGACGGCGCATCGACGAACTCCTCGAGGAGGTCGCCACCGGGCGGGCGACCGCCGCCTCGGTCCACCGCACGCTCGAACGGCTCGGCGCCCGCCCGCTACACCGCTACCGCGTCCTCGCCGTCCGTGCGCCTCGTGCCCCGGAGCACGCCCTGTGCACCCTCGTGGAGGACGCCCTGGTGGAGCTCGGCCCACCGCTGGTGGGACGGCACGACGGCCTGGTCCACGCGTTGGTGCCCGAGGAGGGCGCCGACGCCGCCGAACGGGTGCTCGCCGCGGGTCAGCGTCGCGGGTGGTCGGACCTGCGGATCGGGCGGAGCCGTCCCAAGCTCGACGTCGATGCGCTGCGGGCAGCCCTCCGCGAGGCGACGGTGGCGCTCAACCTCGACGGTCAGGGCGCGGTGCGTGACGTGGACGAGCTGGGGCTCGCGGGTCTGCTCGCCGGGATCCGCGACGACCTCGGCGCCAGCGATTTCGTCGCACAGATCCTCGGTCCGGTGCTCGAGCACGACCGGGGTGACGGCGCGCTGGTCCGGAGCCTGCGCGCGTACCTGGCCCACGGGTGCCGCCCCGGCCCCGCCGCGGAGGAGCTCCGCGTGCACCGCCACACCCTCGCGTACCGCCTCGACCGGATCCGCGACCTGACCGGGCGCGATCCCCGCTCCGGGGAGCACCTCACGGCGTACGGGCTGGCGCTGGCCCTGTGGGATCGGAACGAGCGATGAGCACCGCTCCGCAACCTGCCGCCGGCGACCACGCCGACGTCAGCTTCTGGTTGGAGACCTCCGGGGACGATCTGACCCCGCGGCCCCCCCTGACTGGGGACACCACGGCCGACGTCGTCGTCGTCGGCGCGGGGTTCTCCGGGTTGTGGACCGCCCGCGAGCTGCTCGTGCGCGACCCGGGACTCGAGGTCGTGGTCCTCGAGTCCCAGATCGCGGGCTTCGGGGCGTCGGGGCGGAACGGCGCGTGGCTCGCCGCCGGCATCGCCGTGACGCCGACGACGCTCGCCGAGCGCACCTCCCCGGCGACCGTCCGGGCGGTGACCACCGCGATGCGCGACACGGTCGAGCAGGTCCTGCACGCCGCCGACGACGAGGGTCTCGACATCCACGCGCGGCGCAGCGGCATCCTGCGTGTGGCCCGCGGACGGCACGAGGTCCCACACCTCACCTCCTCGTTGGATGCGATGCGGCGCCTGGGGATCGACCAGGGCGTCGCACTGCTCGACGTGGATGCGCTCGCCGAACGCATCCACGTCGCGGACGCCCACGGCGCCATGTTCGACCCGTACGGCGCCGCCATCCACCCGGGTCGGCTCGTCCGTGGCCTGGCGCGGGCGGTGGAGCGCCGAGGTGCCACGATCCACGAGGGCAGCGGCGTCCGCCGCATCGAGCCGCGCGGCCCCGACGGCGCCGTGCGGGTCACGACCGACCGCGCGACGGTGCGTGCGGACGCGGTCGTCGTCGCCACGGAGGCCTGGACCTCGCAGCTGCCGGGTCGCCACCGCGACGTGCTCCCGGTCTACTCCCTGATCGTGCTCACCGAGCCGATCGACGACACGAGGTGGGCGCGGATCGGGTGGGCTGGCCACGAGCTGCTGTCCTCGCACCGGATGACCGTCGACTACCTGTCACGCACGCTCGACGGTCGGGTGCTGTTCGGGGGACGCGGGGCGCCCTACCACCTCGGATCGCGCATCGCCCCCGCCTACGACCAGCACGCCGCGACCCACGCCCTGCTCCGCGACCAGCTCACCAGCTGGTTCCCCGACCTCGCCGAGGTCGGCTTCAGCCACGCATGGGGCGGGCCGTTGGCGATGCCCCGGGATTGGATGCCCTCGTTCGCCTTCGACGCGGTCACCGGTGTCGGGCAGACGCTCGGTTACACCGGGCAGGGGGTCGCCACGAGCAACCTCGGGGCCCGGGTCGTCGCCGACCTCATCGTCCACGGCGAGACCCCGTTCGCGGACCTGCCGATGGTCGGGCACCGGTCACGACGGTGGGAACCGGAGCCGCTGCGCTGGCTCGGTGCCCGCTACCTGCAGGGCGCCCTGGCGCGGGTCGACGCCCGTGCGGCGCGGACCGGGCGCCCCCGGTCTGGTCGCACCCTGGCCGAGCGGCTCATCCGCCACTGAGCCCCGGGCACCCGTCGCCGCCGAGCTTCGGCGCGCTCACGTGGCAGCTCGCGCCCGATCACTTCGGCAGCTTGCGTTTGACCACGAACGCCGCGATCGTGAAGACGAGGAAGGTCCAGGTGAGCTGGGCGACCGCGACGGGGTCGCCGCCCTCGTCGCGGAAGAACGCCGGGACCCGCACGGTGACCAGCGATGCGGTGACCGCCATCCCGATGATGAGGGCCGCGAGCAGGTAGCTGGCGGCCATCGGCCAGGAGCCGCGATCCGGTGCCCCGCGCGGATCGCGGTCTGGGACGGCCGTGGAGCCCGGATCGGCGTCGTGGGCGATGGCCTCGACCGGACCGAGCTCCTGCAGGACCCGCTCGACGTCGACGGCGGTCGGTCGGTCCGCCCGCTCGGCGAGCGCCGCGTCGATGTGCTCGCGCACCGAGTCGACCACGTCACGACGCTCGTCGACCTCGAGGTGGGGCAGCGCCCGATCGAGGTCGTGCAGGTAGGCCTCCACCAGGCGGGTCGCGGCAGGTCGTGCACTCATCCGTCGTCCTCCAGGATCGCGGTCACCGCCGAGTGGAACGGGCCCCAGGCCGCCGTGAACGCCTCCAGGGCCGCGGCGCCGTCCTCGGTCAGGGCGTAGTAGCGACGGGGTGGTCCGCTGTCCGAGGGCGTCCAGGACGTCTCCACCCAGCCCTGCTTCCGCAGCCGGGCGAGCAGGGGGTAGAGCGTGCCCTCGCTGGTCAGCACGGCGGGGTCGTTGGCCAGCGTGCCCGCGATCTCACGGCCGTAGGCCTCACCGTGGCGCAGATGGGCGAGCACGCAGAACTCCACGATCCCCTTGCGCATCTGGGCGAGCACCCGCGCGTTCGTCGCAACCATGCGATGCACGGTACCCAGCCTGTCTTGTTATGCAAGGTACGGACCGGGCCACCGGCGGGGCGGCGCCGATGCGGGCGACCGCCCCCGCGCGGTCGAGCTGTCAGCCGATCCAGAGCCCCAGCAGCGACGGCAACCAGCTCACGGCGTCCAGCATCTCCAGGTCGATCTGGTCCGCGAGGAACACGAGGCCGACGGAGATGCCGTTGTAGACGGCGTGGCCGAGGATCGGCACGATCAGGCTGCCGGTCAGGTGGTAGGCCAGCGCGAGCAGGAACCCGACCACGAACAGGCCGACCAGGCCGTAGGGCTGGGAGAACACCACCTCGATGTGCACCACGGCGAACAGCACCGACGACACGATCGCGCCGACCACGAAGCCGGCCTTGTCGGCGATGGCGCGGTGCAGCACCCCGCGGAACAGCAGCTCCTCCCCCACCGGCGCGACCACGACCGCGAGCAGGATGGCCAGCCAGGTCAGCGCACCCCCGGCGGTCACGACTTCCGTGAGCCCCTGCTCCACGGGCTCGTCGACCCCGGCGAGCAGGACCACGATGAAGTTGATCGTGTAGGTCACCACGGCCGTGCCGAAGCCGATGGCCAACCCGAGCAGCCACATGACCGGTGTCCAGCGCGTGGGCCCGAGCACCCGGGAGTACGGGCGGCCGGCGGCCAGCAGCGGCAGCAGGGCGAGTGCGAGCACACCGAGCTGCAGGATCAGCGTGGCGACGAGCGCACCGACGGTGATGCCACCACCGTCCCCACCCACCACGTCATCGAGGCTGAGCCCGTCCGCGAGGGCGAAGACCAGCACGGTCAGCAGGTTCGGGGCGGAGAAGATCAGGATCGTGGACACGGCCACGATCAGGCCGTAGGGCGAGCGCACCGCATCGAGGGTCACCCGGTGGCGCACACGGGGGAACCCGGCGCGCGGATCCATGGTCGGGGTGTCCACGGCTCCGGCGGCCGGCATCGGCCCGGTGGCCGGCATCGGCGCCGGGGGCGGTCCTGCGGGCGCGCCCGGCGGCGGGACGTCGGGCGGTGGGGAGCTCGGCCGGTCACCGCTCGGGGGCTGCGGCTCGTTCACGCGTCGTCCTTCCGGGTGATCGTGATCAGCACCAGCGACAGCCCGAGTCCCACCATGGCGAGCACGAGGATCAGGGCGAGCGGGATGGTGCGTTCGTCGTCTGCGTTCGGAGCCGGCGCTGCTGCCGCGGTGTCGTCCCCCCCGTCCAACCGGACGTCCACCGGGCTGCCGTCGCTGGCACCGGCGGCGTCCTCACCCACGAGCATCACGGAGTAGTCGCCCGCCGGGACGGGACGGCCGTCGTCGTCGGTGCGCGCCCAGCTCGCCGCGTGCCGACCGGGGTCGACCGCACCCAGCTCGCGGACCGCCACCAACCGGCCGGCGTCGTCCCGGACCTCGAGTCGCAACAGCACGGGTTTGTTGACCTCGGTCTCGAAGGTCAGCGACGCGCCCAGCGGCCCGGTCGCCTCCGTCGCCACGACCGCGAGCTCCTGGTCCGTGCCGGGTGGCGGGGTCAGCGTCCAGACCCCGTCGACCCGGGCCGCGCGCCAGGTCCCCAGCGCACCCGCCGCGAGCGCCTCGCCCGCAGCCGTCTCGATGCGCACCGCGCCGTCCCCGGCGATCGACACCTCGCTCCCGACCTCGATGCCGACGCGGATGCGCTCGGGGAGCTCGTCGCTGACGCGGGGCATCAGGCCGTTGTAGTAGCTGGCCAGGATCGAGTCGTAGGGCTCGCCGCGGGCGGCACGGCCCTGCGCGCCGTACTGGCCCATGCCCACCCCGTGGCCCCACCCCTGCCCGTCGATGACCACCTCGTCGTCGCGGACGCTGATCTCGAAGCGGGTCGAGGGGACGGTGGTGGGCAGTCGTCGTGCCCCGTCGGCCCGGAGGGGCGGGAACCGTTCGCCGTCCAGATCGGGCGCGAAGCGGGAGATGAAGTCGCGCAGGGCGAGAGCGGAGACCTCCACCCGCGTCCCATCGGTCCCGGTCACCGCCAGGTCGGCGTCGTGTCGCTCGACCGGGCCGAGCCGCGCCACCTCGGCGACGGGCACGGCCGCCGCGAGGGTCTCGCCCCGCGCGAGCAGCGTGTCGAACTCCTGGCGGCTGAAGCGGACCTGCCACCGGTGGTAGGGCGAGACCGCGTCGTCGGGATCCTCGATCGCGATCAGGTGCTCGAACGCCCCGGTCGAGGGGAAGACGTCCTCGTTGGCGTAGGTCCGACCTCCGGAGGTCGAGAAGTAGCGGGCGAGGACCGGAGCGCCGTCGGCGTCGAGCAGGACCTCACCGGCCGTGTCGTCGACGGCCTCGCGCCACCGGCCGCCGTCCTCACGGACGACCTCGGCACCACGGAACACCTGACAGGCCGTCGTGGCGCAGATGTCGTAGCCGTCGTAGGTGTCGCGCTGCGCGGTCCACCAGGCGTAGGTACGGGCGGCCACGGCCTGCGCCTTGAGCGCCTCCATCGGCCAACGGGCCGGCATCTCCGCGATCCCCGCCACGTAGTCCTCGAGGGACAGCTCGTTGACCACCACGCTGCCGGCGGGTCGCAGCTCCAGGGTGTCGAGGTAGCGCAGGCCATCGTCGAGGCGCAGGGTGTCGCCGGTCGCCGCCACGAAGCGGACGGGACCCTCGACGACGATCGACTCGCCGGCGCTCGTGGTCTCGTCCGCCTCGGTCGCGCCCACCGGCGACGACCAGGTCAGCGGCGCCACGAGCGCCACGAGGGCGCCCACCGCGACCAGGCTGGCGGGACGGACCGGCCCGGGACAACGCTCACGCATCGGCGGGGATGCGCTCGATGTCCGCACCCAACGCGGTCAGGCGGGAGACGAACCCGGCGTAGCCGCGGTCCACGTGGTGGACGTCGCGCACGATCGTCTCCCCCGTGGCGATGAGCCCGGCCATCGCGCCGGCGGCGCCGGCCCGGACGTCGAGCCCCTCGAGGGTCGCGCCGTGCAGCGGGACGGGCCCACGGATCAGGGCGTGGTGTCCGTCGATGGCGACGTCGGCCCCCATGCGGGCGAGCTGATCCACGAAGGAGAACCGCGACTCGAAGACGTTCTCCGTGCAGCGCGACGTACCGTTCGCCTGGGTGAGCATGACCATCATCTGGGGTTGCAGATCGGTCGGGAACCCGGGGTAGGGCAGGGTGACGACGTCGACCGCGTCGAGGTCGCCGGCCTTGATGCGCAGGCTGGAACCACCCTCCTCGACGACGACCCCCGCAGCGCGCAGCTTGATCAGCGGCAGCTTCAGGTCGGTCGGTCGCACCCGCTCGATGACCACGTCCCCGCCGGTCACCGCCGCCATCATCGCGTAGGTCCCGGCCTCGATCCGGTCCGGGCAGGTCTCCCAGGCGACACCGCCGAGACGGTCGACCCCCTCGATCTCCAGCGTGGGGCCACCGATGCCGCCGATGCGGCCGCCCATGGCGACCAGCATCCGGCACAGGTCCTGGATCTCCGGCTCGCGCGCCGCGTTGTCGATGATGGTCGTGCCGTCGGCCAGCACCGCGGCCATCACCAGGTTCTCCGTGGCACCGACCGACGGGAAGTCCAGGGTGATCATCGCACCGTGCAGTTCGTGCGCGATGACCTCCACCTCGTCCCCGTGGTCGATGACCTGCGCCCCCATCGCCTCCAGGCCCTGCAGGTGCAGATCGATCCCCCGGGCACCGATCCGGTCGCCACCTGGCAACGCGAGCCGGGCGCGGCGCACGCGCCCCACCAGCGGCCCCAGGCAGCTGATCGACGCGCGGATACGGCGCACCGCGTCCGGTGGTGCGTGGTGGGTGGGCTCGCGGGCCTCGAGCCGACACACGTTGGCCTCGAGGTCCAGCGACACCTCCACGCCCAGCCCGCCGAGCAGTTCGGCCATCACCGGCACGTCCGCGATCGCCGGGATGTGGCGCAGCTCGACCGGTCCGTCGCTGAGCAGCGAGGCGGCCATGAGCTTCAGCGCGGAGTTCTTCGCTCCGGAGAGCGTGACCGTGCCCCGCAGAGGGTTGCCCCCGCGGACACGGAAGGCGTCACCGCCGGCGGTCGTGTGCATGGTCCGGGGAGCGTATCGCCGTGCCCGGCGCACACCGGGGTGACCGAACGACCGACGCCCGCCGAGCGCGAGGGCTGGGGGGCGTCGAACGGGGTGGTGGGTCAGTTGGCGCTCGGGACACCGCTCGCGGAACGGGCGACGTCGAGCCGCAGGTTCTGCTTCGCGAGTGAGGAGGCCAGTGCGGCGTCGGGCCCCGAGGCGAGCCGACGCTCGATCTCCGCCTTGCGGCGCTCCGCGCGCTCGACGTCGATCTCCGTGCCGAGCTCCGCGATGTCGGCGAGCACGATGACCCGGCCATCGGCGCCGACGAAGAGCACCCCCCGGTGCACCGCGACGAGCGCACGGGTGTCGTCAGCCATCTGCAGGGTCACCGCGCCGATGTCGAGCGCGATGACGGCGGGCTGGTGCCCGGGCAGGATCCCGATCTCGCCCTCGACGCCGCGCGCGAAGATCCCACGGATGTCCGCAGAGAACACGTGGCTCTCCGCGGAGACGACCTCGACGTGCATCAGCGTGTCCGCCATCAGGCCGACAGCTCCGCGGCACGACGCTGGACGTCGTCGACGTTGCCGGCGTAGAGGAACGCCTGCTCGGGGATCTCGTCGAGGTCACCGTCGATGAGCGCCCGGAAGCCCTCGATCGTCTCGGAGACCGGGACGTAGACCCCGGGGTTGCCGGTGAACTGCTCGGCCACGTAGAAGTTCTGGCTGAAGAAGCGCTGGGCCTTGCGGGCCCGGGAGACCACGACCTTGTCCTCCTCCGACAGTTCGTCGATACCGAGGATGGCGATGATGTCCTGCAGGTCCTTGTAGCGCTGCAGCACCTGCTGGGTCCCGGTCGCGACCGCGTAGTGCTCCTCACCGATGATGGCGGGGTCGAGGATGCGCGAGGTCGAGTCCAGCGGGTCGACGGCGGGGTAGATCCCGAGCGACGCGATGTCGCGGCTCAGCACCGTCTGTGCGTCGAGGTGGGCGAACGTGGTGTGCGGCGCCGGGTCGGTGATGTCGTCGGCGGGCACGTACACGGCCTGCAGGGAGGTGATGGACCGCCCCTTGGTCGAGGTGATCCGCTCCTGGAGCGCACCCATCTCGTTGGACAGGGTCGGCTGGTAGCCCACGGCGGAGGGCATACGACCGAGCAGCGTGGAGACCTCGGACCCGGCCTGCACGAAGCGGAAGACGTTGTCGACGAACAGCAGCACGTCCTGGCGCATCTCGTCGCGGAAGTACTCCGCCATGGTCAGCGCGGACAGCGCCACGCGCAGACGCACGCCCGGCGGCTCGTCCATCTGACCGAAGACCAGCGCCGCCTTCTCGAGGACGCCCGACTCCTCCATCTCCAGCATGAGGTCGTTGCCCTCACGCGTGCGCTCACCGACGCCGGCGAACACCGACACACCACCGTGCTGCTGGGCCACGCGGTTGATCATCTCCTGGATGACGACCGTCTTGCCGACCCCCGCACCACCGAACATCCCGATCTTCCCACCCTGCACGTAGGGCTCGATCAGGTCGATGATCTTGATGCCGGTCTCGAACATGACCGACTGCGGCTCGAGCTCGTCGAACGGCGGCGGGTCGCGGTGGATCGGCCACCGGGTGTCGGGGCTGATCTCGCTCTCCGGCACGTCGAGCGGCTGGCCCAGCACGTTGTAGATGTGCCCGAGCGTGCCCGGCCCGACGGGCACGCTGATCGGCGCGCCGGTGTCGTGGACCCCGGCGCCGCGCACGACGCCGTCGGTGGGCTGCATGCAGATGGCGCGCACCCGGCGGTCCCCGAGGTGCTGTGCGACCTCGGCGGTGATGGTGACGTCGGTGCCGGACTCGTCCGCACGCGCGAACGTCAGCGCGTTGTTGATCTCCGGCAGGTCCCCCGGGGGGAACTCGACGTCGACGACCGGGCCGATGACGCGGACGATACGACCGTCAGCGTTCTGGGTAGCCATCTTGGCTCCTTCGTTGGTGCGTTCCGGCGCCAGCGTGGAGGCGCGGCGCGGCGTCGGGTGGGTTCGGGTGCGGGCGGGACTCAGCGGCTGCCGAGCGCCTCGGCGCCACCGACGATCTCGGAGATCTCGGTGGTGATCTGTTCCTGGCGGGCGGCGTTCATGATCCGAGAGAGGTTGCCCGCGACCTCCTTGGCGTTGTCGGTCGCCGACTTCATCGCCCGCTGCCGGGCCGCGTGCTCGGACGCGGACGACTCGAGCAGGCTGTGGAAGACCTTCGCCTCGACGTAGCGCGGGATCAACCGCTCGAGCAGTTCCTCCTGCGAGGGCTCGAAGATGAACTCGGGCGCGATCTCCTGCCCGCCGCCGAACTCCTCGGGCTTGACGGGGAGCAGTTCCATACGGACCGGCGACTGCGTCAGCGAGGACTTGAAGTCGGTGTAGACCAACCACACGCGGTCGAGTTCCTGCGCGGCGTAGCGGGTCATGACCGTCTCCGCGATCTCGCCTGCCGCGTCGATCGTGGGGGTGTCGGAGATCCCCTCCCACAGCTTCTCGGCGCGGCGGCCGCGGTAGGCGAAGTAGCCGGCGCCCTTGCGGCCCACGATGTAGAGATCCACCTGCCGGCCGGCCCCCTCCTCCTCGCGGATGGTGCGCTCGGCGACCTTGAGCACGTTGGCGTTGTAGGCGCCGGCGAGCCCGCGGTCGGAGGTGTTGACGATCACGGCGACGCGCTGCTGCTCGCGCTGCTGCAGCAGGGGGTGCTCCCGGACCTCGTTGGAGACCGCGAGGCCCTTGATGATCTCGTGGATCTGCTCGGCGTAGGGCCGGGCCGCGCGCACGCGTCCCTGGGCACGCATGATGCGCGACGCGGCGATCATCTCCATGGCACGCGTGATCTTCTGCGTGCTCTGCACGGAGCGGATCCGTCGCTTGAGCTGTCGGATCTGGCCGCTACCAGCCACCTGCGGGTCCTTCCACGATCAGGGACTCGACCTGGTCACGTCGCGGGGACGTCGACCGGGGTCGGGTCATTCCTCGACGGTCTCGGCGGTCGCGGCCATGGCGTCCCAGCCCTCGTTCTCCTCCTCGACCTCCTCGACCACGGAGGCCTCGAAGGTGGCGGCGAAGGCGGCGATCGCCTCGTGGGGGGGCGCGGCCAGGGCGCCCCCGCCCTCGTGCTCCTCCCCGACCGCCTCCACCACGGAGGCCTCGACGGGGGCGGCGATGGCGGCTATCGCGTCGTCGAGCTCCGCGCGGAGCTCGTCGGTGAGCTTCTCCTTGGCGAGCCGGTCCATCATCGCGGCGTGCCGCGACAGCAGGAAGTCGTGCATCTCGTGCTCGAAGCGACGCACGTCACCGACGGGCACCTCGTCGAGCGTCCCACCGGTGACCGCGACCACGGAGGCGACCTCGAGCGGCACGGACAGCGGCTGGTACTGCGGCTGCTTCAGGATCTCCACGACCCGCTGCCCCCGGGCGATCTGCTGCTGGGAGGCCTTGTCGAGGTCGGAGCCGAACTGGGCGAAGGCCTCGAGCTCACGGAACTGCGCGAGCTCGAGCCGGACGGTCCCGGACACCTTCTTCATGGCGGGCCGCTGCGCGGACCCACCGACGCGGGAGACGGACACACCGGCGTTCATGGCCGGTCGGACCCCCTGGAAGAACAGGTCGGTCTCCAGGAAGATCTGCCCGTCGGTGATGGAGATCACGTTGGTCGGGATGAAGGCGGAGACGTCGTTGGCCTTGGTCTCGACGATCGGCAGGGCGGTCATGGACCCGCCACCGAGCTCGTCGGACAGCTTCGCGGCACGCTCCAGCAGACGGCTGTGGAGGTAGAAGACGTCACCCGGGTAGGCCTCACGACCCGGCGGGCGACGCAGTAGCAGCGACAGCTGGCGGTAGGCGTCAGCCTGCTTGGACAGGTCGTCGTAGATGATCAGGGCGTGTTCGCCCTTGTACATCCAGTTCGCACCGATGGCCGCACCAGCGTAGGGCGCGACGTACTGGAACGGCGCGGGGGCCGAAGCGGGGGCGTTGACGACGGTGGTGTACTCCATCGCGCCGTACTTCTCGAGGGTCGCCACGACCTGCGCGATCGTGGAGCCCTTCTGGCCGATCCCGACGTAGATGCACTTGACGGCCTCGTCGGTGCCCCACAGCTGCTTCTGGTTGATGATCGTGTCGAGCGCGATCGCCGTCTTGCCCGTCTGACGGTCACCGATGATCAGCTCACGCTGGCCGCGACCGATCGGGGTCATGACGTCGATGACCTTGATCCCGGTCTGCATCGGCTCGCCGACCGGCTGGCGGTCGACCACACCCGGGGCCTGGACCTCGAGCGCACGCTCGCCGTCCAGCTTGGAGGCGTCCAGCGGGCCCTTGCCGTCGATCGGGCGACCCAGTGGGTCGATGACCCGGCCGAGCATGGCGTCGCCGACCGGCACCGACAGCACCCGCTCGGTGCGCCGGACCGTCTGGCCCTCCTCGATGCGCGAGGAGTCGGAGAAGACCGCGGCCCCGATCTCGTGCTCATCGAGGTTCATGGCCATACCGAACACGCCGTCGCCGAAGTCCAACAGCTCGTTGGCCAGGGTGCCGGGCAGCCCGCTGATGGTCGCGATGCCGTCGCCGGTGCTCAGGACCCGACCGACCTGCTCGGCGGCGAGGTCGGGTGAGTATCCATCGAGCATGCGCGAGATCGCGTCGGAGATGTCCTCCGACCGGATCGTCAGATCAGCCATGTGGGTGTCTTCCTCGTTCGTCGCCCGCGGGGGGCGTGGAGATACGGGGGTACGGCTCGTGGCCGCGGCCGGCCCGGCGTCAGGCGCCGATCCGTCCGCGCAGGTCGTCGAGTCGGCGCATCAGCGAGCCGTCGATCACGGTGTCGCCGATCCGGGCGCGGACGCCACCGACGAGCGACTCGTCGACGATCACCTGCAGGTCGAGCGTCTTGCCGGTGGCTCGCTCGAGTGCCGCCTTCAACGCCGCCTTGCGGGCGTCGTCGATCGGTGCGGCGACGTAGACCTCGGCGAACTCCTCGTCGCGGCTGTGCGCGGCGAGGTCGGCGACCGTGGCCGCGACCGCGCTGAGCTCGCCGGCGAGCTCCGCCGCGATGAGCGTGGCCAACGCGGTCCGGGTGGCGGGGTGCGCCGCCGTGAGGACCTGGGACTCCACGAAGGTCAGACGCTGACCCACGGGCAGGTGTCGGTCGCTCAGCTTAGAACGGAGTTCCTCGGAGCCGTCGATCGCACGAGCGAGCGTGAGCAGCTCGTCCTCGACGGCGTCGAGGCCGCCCTCACCGGTCGCGATCGCGACGATGGCCTCCGCGTACCGGCGGATGCGGTCGTTCGGCATCGTGGTCCTCAGTTCTGGCTGGACAGCCGCTGGATGTACTCGTCGACGAGGCCCTCGTGCGTCGCCTGGTCGAGCTCACGCTCGACGATGCGCGCGGCGAGCTCGACGGAGATCGAGCCGACCTGCGCCCGCAGGTCCTGCACGACGCGCTCACGCTCGCCGGCGATGTCCGCCTGCGCGCGCTCGACGATCTGTGCGGCTTCCGCCTCGGCGCGCTGGAGCACCTCGGCCTTGAGCTGCTCGGCCGTGGCGCGTGCCTCCTCGATGATGCGGTTGGCTTCGCCCTTGGCGTCACCGATCTCCGCGTCGTAGGAGCGCTTGGCCGCCTCGGCCTCCTGGAGCATGGCCTGGGCCTGCTCCTGGGAGCTTCGTACGACCTCGGCGCGCGCTTCGAGGGTCTCCATCAGCTTCGGGACCGCGAACTTGGTCATGAACGCGGCGAGCAGCAGGAACGCCACGAGCCCCATGACGAGCTCGGAGGTGTCCGGGAAGAGATCGATACCCCCTGCGCCGCCGTTCTCGGCGGCCAGGATCAGCGTGCTGGTGAGCAACATGACGGCTCCCCTTCAGGTTCCGACGGACCGACGCGGATCGTCAGAGCGCGAAGGCGAGCACGAAGCCCAGCAGCGCGAGCGCCTCGACGACGGCGATACCGATGAACATCGTGGTGCGGACCATGCCCGCTGCTTCCGGCTGACGCGCCATGGACTCCAGCGCCTTGCCGATCAACATGCCGAGTCCGATGGCCGGGCCGAGCGTGGCCAGGCCGTACCCGATGACGTTGACGGAGCCTTCGATCATGGTTGTTACCTCCTGAGGCGGCGGGGTACGCCGCGTGCTGTGCAGAGCGGGTCGGTCTGGTTCGGGTCGTACGGGTCGTGGGTGAGCTGCTCAGCTCGGCGACTCACCCGCGGTAGACGGCGTCAACGGCGACGACGCCCACCGGCACACGTCAGTGCGCCTCCATGGACGAGTCGATGTAGACGGCGGTCAGCATGGAGAAGATGTAGGCCTGCAGCCCGATGATGAACAGCTCGAAGCCGAACACCAGTGGTCCGGCGATCACGGTGAAGACACCGATGGGCCAGCCGGCGGGCGAGGGCAGGAAGATCCAGGGCGTGACCAGGGTGATCACGACCAGGATGTGGCCGGCGACCATGTTGGCGAACAGTCGGATCGCCAGGGTCGCGGGGCGCAGGACCAGCGTGGAGATGATCTCGATCGGGGTGAGGATGATGTACAGCGGCCACGGCACGCCGGAGGGGAACGCGACCCCCTTGAAGTAGCCGAGGAAGCCCTGCTGCTGGATGCCGACGCCGACGTAGATCAGCCACGCGATGCCGGCGAGGAACAGCGGCCAGGCGATCCGGCCCGTGGGCGGCATCATCATGAACGGCGTGATCTTCGCGAGGTTCAGCACGAAGATCGCACAGAAGAAGGTCGTCAGGATCGGGACGAACTTCTTGCCCTTGTCGCCGATGATGTCGTGGGCGATCCCGGCGTTGAAGTCGACGATGAGCTCGATGAACGCCTGCAGCTTGCCCGGGACGATGTCCGCCTTGCGGGTGCCGAGGAAGAACACCACCCCGACCACCAGCATCATGATCCACGCGATGATGATCGTGCGGTTGATCCCGTAGGTCTCACCAGCGATGGTGAACTCGAAGATGAACGGGAAGTCGAACAGCGCGTTGATGTCATCGAGGACACCGTCGAACTCTCCACCCCATTCGGCTGCAGCGAGAACGTTGATCACAGCGGTTCGCTCCGTGCATCGGTGGCGACGGCCGTCGGCGTGGCCGCCGCGGCGTCGACGTGGAAGAGGCGCGGCATGCGCGCCAAGAGACGTAGCTCGTAGGCCAACGTGACGGTGACCGCCACGGCGGTGGCCGCCGCGAGGCTCCGTCCGTGGACGAAGGACACGCGCGTCAGCAGGCTGAGCGCGACGACGTACAACGGCAGGCGGACCAACACACCGGCGACCATGACGCCGATGCCCGCATCGTGCGGGTTGCGTGCGGCGACCCAGGCGGTCAGCGCGGCCGAGGCCCCGAACAGGATGGCGACGAGTCCGAGCCCGAACATCGCACTGACGACCCCGTCCCAGCCGACCGCGAGGTAGGCGACGGCACCGACGGGCACGGCGAGCACGGCGAGGATGGTCAGCGCGCCGGTCGCGAGGCGACGCTCGTCGGGCGCACCGGCCAGCGGACCGCGCGGCGTGTCGCGGTCGGCCGCGGTCGACTCAGCGCTCACCGACGCCACCTTCCCCGGGCGCGACCCGATCGGTGACGGCGGCCGTGGACGTGCGGGCGCGGTAGGTCGACGGGGTGCCGTCGAAACCCTCCATCCGCCCGCTGCGCAGGTAGATGAGGTAGATGCCTGCGGCGTTGCCGATCAGCGTGCCCACGATGAGCAGCCAGGGCCCGGTCCCCAGCCACCGGTCGAGCAACCACCCGATGCCGGCCCAGGTCACCAGTGCGGCGACGAGCTCGGCGGCCATGATGGAGCTCTGGTCCATGCCGCGCGCGAGCGAGCGGTTGATCGTCCGGAACGCGGATTCCGACGGCAGGGCTCCGGATGCGTCGAACGAGGACCTTGACGACGCGGGGGACACAGGGGTCCCCGGGCGCGAGACGTCGGTGGTCGGCATCGTGGCGGATCCAGGTCGGGCGTCGACGATCGGTGGGCGGCGTGGCCGGACACACGTGCGCTCCCGGGCAGCGCGGTCGTCCTGCGCGTCCCAGCCAGTGACGTGGCAGGTGCCGTGCGCGCGGACGGACTACGAGCCCCGGGCGCGGTGGCGGACGCTACCAACCAGGCCACGGTGGCGCCAAAGGCGGGCCGGCGGTGTGCGGTATCCGTGGTCGCTGCGCTACCTGCGGGGCCGCGACGACGCACGGGGCGGCACCGCCACCGGATCGCCGCGGCGCACGGGCCACGCCGCTCGAGCACCACGCGGCGGCCACGCGGCAGCCACGGCTCAGGGCCCCTCGGCCGCCCGACGCAGCGGGGTGACGGTCCCCCCGGTGGTCGACGGGGGATCCTCGGAGCCCTCGGCCGCCAGCAGCTCGTCGGGACCGTGCGGATCGCGCGACACCGCGCCCTCCGGCGCGGCCGCTGCCAGCAACTCCTCACGCGAGCGCACACCGAGCGCGGTGATCGCGATGCCCATCGCCACGGCGACGGCCAGCCACGGCAGGAGCCGATCGAGTGCCAGGAACGCCGGCCCGACCGACCCGAAGGCGAGCACGGCCGACCAGTAGTACAGGACCATCACCGCGCGACGGTGCGAGTGCCCGAACGCCATCAGCAGGTGGTGCAGGTGGCCACGGTCGCCGGCCGTGATGGGCCGCCCCGCCAGTGTCCGGCGGATCACCGCGAACGAGGAGTCGAGGAAGGGGATGACCAGGACCAGGACCGGGATCAGCAGCGGCATGGCGCCGTAGAAGTCGGCGCTCGACGGCGCGGTCGACCTCGCGGCGTAGGCCACCCCGGCGCTCCCGAGCAGCAGCCCGAGCAGCATCGCGCCGGTGTCGCCCATGATGATCTTGGCGGGGAACCAGTTGTGCACCAGGAACCCCGCGGCCATCCCGGCGACCAGCGCCGCGACCAGGGTGGCGGAGGTCGGCACCCCCGCCTCGATCAGGCCGGTGGGCTGGCTGCGGACGGCGAACAGGAAGAAGGCGCTCGCCCCGATCAGGGCGATCCCGGCCGCGAGACCGTCGAGGCCGTCGATCAGGTTCAACGCGTTCACCATGGCGACCAAGGCGATGATCGTCAGCGGCAGCCCCAGATCGGGTGACAGCGCGAGCACGTCGAGGCCCGGGACCCAGAAGTACACAAGCTGGATGCCGAGGCCCACCACCCCGAGCGCCGCGACGATCTGGCCCGCGAGCTTCACCGTCGGCGGGAGCTCGAACAGGTCGTCGAACAGTCCCACGGCGACGATGATGGCTGCACCGACCAGCAGGGCCAGGGGTTCGGACGTGGAGTCGAACAGCGGCTGGAACTCCGGCAGGAACCACGCCAGACCGATCGCGGCGAGGAAGCCCGCGAACATGGCGAGCCCCCCGAGCACGGGCACCGGGGGGCGCTTCAGGGTCGGCTCGTCGTAGGGCTCGACCGTCGCACCGAGCCGCCGCGCGAGGCGAGCGACCAGCGGCGTGATGACCGCCGTGACCACGGCAGCCATCGCGGCGACGGCGAGGTGTTGGAGCATGCGCTCAGTCGCTCACGACGACGCGCCGGCCGGCCGGGGGTAGGCGGGGAACCGACCGACGAGGTCGGCGACCTCGGCGCGGACCCGCACCCGGTCGTCGTCGTCGCCCGTCAGCGCGGTGTCGATCAGGGCGGCCACGTGGGTGAGTTCGTCGGGACCCATGCCCTGGGTCGCCACACACGAGGTACCCGCACGGATACCCGAGGCGATCGCCGGCGGGTTGGGGTCGAACGGGATGGCGTTCTTGTTGAGGACGATCCCGGCCGCGTCGCAACGCGCCTCGGCCTCCGCGCCGGTCAGGCCGCGCGCAGTGACGTCCGCGAGGAAGAGGTGGGTGTCGGTCCCCCCGGAGATGATCCGGTAGCCGCGCTCGGCCAGACCCGCCGCCAACGCCCGTGAGTCGTCCAGGATCCGCTGCGCGTACTCCTTGAACGAGGGGTCCATGGCCTCCTTGAGCGCCACGGCCTTGGCCGCGATCACGTGCTCCAGCGGGCCGCCCTGCATCCCGGGGAACACGGCCTTGTCGATCGGCTTGGCCCACTTCTCGTTGGTCAGGATGATCGCGCTGCGCGGACCACGCAGGGTCTTGTGGGTCGTGAAGGTCACGATGTCGCAGTAGGGCACCGGGCTCGGGTGCACCCCGCCGGCGACCAGCCCGATGAAGTGCGCCGCGTCGCACATCAGCACGGCGTCGACCTCGTCGGCGATGGCGCGGAACGCCTCGAAGTCCAACTGCTTCGCGTACGCCGACCACCCGGCGATGATCAGCTTCGGGCGGTGCTCGAGCGCCATCGCACGGACCTCGTCCATGTCGATGGTCTCCGTGTCCTCACGCAGGCCGTAGTTGACGACGTTGAACCACTTGCCGGAGAAGTTGACCTTCATCCCGTGGGTGAGGTGCCCACCGTGCGGCAGCGACATCGCGAGCACCGTGTCCCCCGGCGACACGGTCGCGAAGTACGCGGCGATGTTGGCGCTCGCACCCGAGTGGGGCTGCACGTTGGCGTGATCGGCGCCGAAGACCTGCTTGGCCCGGTCGATCGCGAGGTTCTCGATGGGGTCGACGAAGGGCTCACAGCCGCCGTAGTAGCGCTTGCCCGGGTAGCCCTCGGCGTACTTGTTCTGCAGCACCGAGGCCTGGGCGGCGAGCACCGCGGGCGAGGCGAAGTTCTCACTCGCGATCAGCTGTAGCCCGGTGCGCTGACGTTCGAGCTCACCGAGCACGCCATCGGCCACCTCCGGGTCGATCGCTCGCAGCTCGTCGAAGTCGGGGCCCCAGAAGGTCACCGGCGGTTCTCCTCGGATCGGGTCGGGCGTCGTGACGCACCCGGGACAGGCTACCGGTCGCGAGGTGGACGGACCCGGTCCGTCGATCGCCGTGCCCCCACGGCGGCACGGGGCCACGCACGGCACCGCTCACCGTCCGAGGAGCCCGCACTGCGACTCGACCACCACCTCGACGCGGTCGCGGTCGGTCCGATCGATGAACCGACCACTGCCGCGCCACCGGTCGCCCTCCCACTGCGAGCCGAACCAGCTGCCGAGCTCCTCCCCGTCGGCGAACCACTCGAACCCGACCCCCTCCAGGGCGTCGCGCACGACGTCGGCGTCGGCGCGGTCGACCAGCCCGCCTTCGATCGTGACCCGGAACTCGTCGCGGCGCGGCCCGTCGTCCCAGGGCTGGCACCGCTCCGCGCGCTGGTCGACCTCGTCGAGGTGCGGTTCGAGCGCGGCGACGATCGGCGACGACCAGGTGCCGTCCGGATCGGGGTCCTCGCCCGGCGGCGCCGACTCCCAGTCGTCGAACTCGCCGGAGAACGGGTCAAAGGGATCGCTCAGCGAGGGCAGCAGCCCGGAGCTCGAGACCGCCTGGGAGACCACGAGGGCGGCGACGAGCAGGAACAGACCGACGCTCACGACCACGACCGTTCGTGACCCTCCCCCGCCCGTCGACGGTGCGCCGACCGGCCGGTGCGCTCCCGGTGGCGCGGGCGCGGGCGCGCCACCCGGTGCAGGTGGTGCGGGCACGCCGGCAGCCGTGGGCAGCGTGAGCGGGGCCGCCTCGTGGATGCTCCCGCCGGGTGAGCTGCGCGTGGGCCGTGGTTCGAGCGCCGACAGCGCCATGGCGCGCTCCACCTCGTCCAGCGGCAGCGCCGAGCCGAGCCGGGTGTCGACCAGCTCGGCGAGGATCGCGTGATCGGCCTGCGGATCGCCCGTCAGCGTCGGCAGCGGGTCCGGCAGCGCGCTGGCGCCGTCGGTGGTCCAGGGCCGCGCGAAGGGGACGGGCGCACCGCGCAACAGGGCCCGGGTCTCCTCGTACGCGGCGACGAGGTCACGGACCCCGGGCTCCTCCAGACCGACGTGCCGGGCGAGGCGTTCCGCCGTGTCCTCGACGTCGAGGTACCACCGCAGATCGGCCCGCTCGAGCGCCGCGGACGACGGCGTCGCGGCCGCCGGTCCCGCGTCCGCGCCCCCGGCAGCCGGCCCCTCGCCGCTGTCCTGCGGCTCCCCCGTCGTCGCCGTCATCGCTCCTCCTCGGGTGCGGCCGGCTCCGGGTCCGGCTCCGGATCCGGTTCCCCTGGCGTGGGAGGGACCGGGGGTGCGAGCAGCCGGTCCGCGGCCTCGATCGGGTCGAGTTCGCCGATCGCCACCGCCATGATCAGCTCGGCGGGGATCGGACCGTCACGCAGGACCTCGCCGGTGTCGCGGGTGAGGTCGACGACGCTCGAGGCAGCCATCGCAGGCAGTGCTCCCCCATCGAGGCAGGCCGCGACCTCCTCGCCCAGGGCATCGAGCGCCTCGTCCAGGGTTCGCGGGGCGGGTGCACCGACGGGGGCCGCCGCGGTGCAGACCAGGGGACCGACGGTGCGGGCCAGCTCGATGGCGGTGTCGTCGAGCGGCATCCGCACCGCGACGGTCCCGTCGGTGCGGCCGATGTCCCACTGCAACGTCGAGGCAGCGTGCAGGATCATGGTCAGCGGGCCGGGCCAGAAGGCCGCCATGAGGCGCTCCGCCTCGACCGGGACCTCCGCGGTGATGCCCGGCAGCTGCTTCGGGGACCGAACGACGACGCTGAGCGGGGCGGTCGGGGTCATCCCCCGCAGGCGCCGCAGCGTCGAGGTGGCATCCCGATCGAACGCGTCCGCGAGGACCGCGTAGCCGGTGTCGAGGGGGAGCACGATCACCCCGTGCTCCTGCAGCACGCTCGCGAGCCGGGCGACGACGTCGCCGGCGTCGGGGGTGGGCTCGATGCGCTCGGTCACGCTGCTCCTCGCCGTGCCCGGACGCGGCCGCGTCCGCCCCAGCCGGTGGGCCGGGTGCGCAGAGGATGCCCGCTGCGTGGCGCGACGGCGAACCCCGGTCACACCTCAGGCGGTGCGGTCCGGATCCATCGGGTGCGCGTGATCGGTCCAGGGCGCGATCCGATCCGGGTGGCGCAGCCCGGCGGTGAAGCGCTGCCCGAGGTCGGTGCGCCGGCCATCGGAGTGGAGCTTGCCGGGCCACCCCATCGACTGGTGGTACGCGGAGGCCGCGTAGAGCAGCTTGGTCCCGAGGTTGCTGCGCCGGTGCTCCGCGGCCACGAAGATCTGGTCGACCACCGCGGTGGCGGGTGACCAGCGCACCGCCGCGACCTGCTCGGCACTGGCCACCGGCATCGCCGCGAAGGTGATGTTGTCGACCACGGTCCCGGGAGGGAGCACGTCGGAGGCGAACGCGACGAGGTCGTGCTGCGCGGGGTCGAGGTCGCGCTGCGGGATCGCGACGAACCACAGCGCCGGCGCGCCGGGCACCGCCGCCTCGGTCACCCACAGCACGCTGCGGTCGTGGTGGTCGATCGAGGTGGACCACAGCGTGGCCCGGTCGGGTGGGACCGCCTCCGGCGCGAGGTCGCCGCGTTCGACGACCGTGCCGTCGCCGAACGCGGGCGAGACGATCCCCCGGACCTGCCAGCGCCCGGTGCGCTCGTCGAGACGCTCGCGCAGGTACCAGACCGTCTGAGCGGGACCCGCCACGCTCAGCGGCTCGTGCCCGGGCGACGGCGGGTCAGCGCGGAACCGGCCGCCAGCAGCGCACCGCCGAGCGCCGTCAGCAGCAGCATGCCCGCCCCGGTCTCCGGCAGCTCCTCGGTGTCGTCCGCCTCGACCGCGACCGGCTCGGGCTCGGGCTCGGGCTCCGGGTCGGGCTCCGCGTCCGGCTCGGGGTCGGGCTCCGGTGCGGGCTCGGACGCCGCGACCGCCTCGATGCAGACGAGGTGGTCCCCGGACGCGGTGGCGGTGAAGGCCTCCCCGACGCCCGTCGCGACGGCGGTCGTGTCCTCGGCGCAGGTGGCGAGCTCGAAGCCATCCGGCACCTCGGCGGTCACCGTGTAGGTCGTGTCCGGCAGGACCTCGATGGTCTCACCGGCGTCGTCGGGGAGCGTGAGCTCCGGGTTCGCCGTGAGGCTCGCCGTGAAGCCCTCCGGGGTGTCGGTCACCTCGCCGTCCTCGTCGCGGGTCTGCACGTCGAGGCCGAGCAGGACCGTGACCGGGGTGAGGACGATCGGGTTCTCCAGCGCGAACTGGGCGCAGGCCCCATCCCCATCGGAGTCGCCACCGCAGTCCTGGTACGACTCCTCGAACGCGAAGGTGAAGGACCGCAGCCCCCAGGAGACCTCGAGGGTCGGATCGAGATCCTCACCTCGCTGGTACTCCAGGGCAACGATGTAGATCCCGTCCTGGCTCGGGATCGCGGCTGGCGTGAACTCAACCTGTTGCAGTCCGAGTCCGACGTTGCCCGACTCGTAGTCGTCGAAGGTCAGCCCTTGCCGGATGAATGGCGGCTGCGTCACGCACGGGCTGCCGTCCTGCGTCTCGACCACCTGCCACTCGATGCCATCCCCTGAGCCAGGCAGTTCGTCCGGGTCGAAGTCGGGGTCGTCGAACACCACGACGACCTTGCCGATGCCGAACTCGGCGACGCACTCCTGCAGGCCCTCGGTCAGGCCCGCGGTCTCGACCTCGCCGCTCCCGTCGCCATCACCCTCGTCGTCGCCGTCGTGCTCGTCGGCGGCGGCGACCGAGGTCCCGCCCCCGACGACCAGCAGGCCCGCGATGGAGCCCGCAGCCGCACGGCGCCAGCCCGGTCGTGACCCCGGAGCGGGTTCGGTCTGCAGGTCGGTGTGATCCACGTCCAGCCGCACGACGGCTCCCTCGTTCTCGCGTCCGCCCGGGCGGCGGTCCAGCTCGTGGGAACGGTAGGAAGCGTCCGCCTGACCGCCCACGGGCCACTCCCCTACTCGCCGTGCGCCCAGTGCTCCGCTGCTGTCGTCTCCCGCGCATCCCGTCGCGGTGCCCGACGCCAACCGACGAGGCCCACCAACAGCGCAACGACCACCAGCACCGCGGCCGTCACCGCGATCGGCCCGACGAGGCCCGCCGCCGCGTTCGTCGCACGCGCGGACAGCTGCTCGACGACGCGCACGGCCGCCGGCTGCGAGAACCCGGAGCGCAGCGTCGTGACCCAGAAGAACACGATGTAGGCGCCGGCCGCGACCAGGATGGCCCCGGCAACGCGGTGCACCATCCCGGACCCGCGACGCAGCCGACCGATCACCGCGTGCTTGCCGAACGCCAGCGCGAGGGTGACCACGAACAACAACGCGGACATCCCCAGGCCGTAGACGAGGAAGGTCGCCACCCCCGCGAGGAACCCCGACTGCGGGATGGTGCCGGCCACCACCACCAGGAACACCGGCAGTGTGCAGGACAGCGATGCGACCGCGTAGGAGACGCCGAACCAGAACACCCCACGCAGGCCGCGGCCCTCGGGGGCGCTCGTCGCCTTCGGCAGCGAGACCCGCAACTCCCGACCAGCCAGCATCGCGAACCCCAGACCGATGACCCCGACGCCGACCACCATGGCGATCCACGGCATGGCATCGACGACCGCCCGTACCCCCAACGTGATCAGGATCCCGGCCAGCCCGAACACGGCCAGGAACCCCGCCGAGACCACGGCACCGACCTGCAGTGCGTGCAGGACCCGGACCGCTGCCCCGCTGCCCTCGTCGTCGTCCAGCCCGAGGAAGTACGACAGGTAGGCCGGCAGCATCGCGAACCCGCACGGGTTCAGCGTGGCGACCAGCCCGGCCGTGAACGCGAAGGCCAGCGGCAGGTCCATCAGCCGACCTGTCCGTCGACCAGGTGCTCGTCGATCAGGTCGTGCAGCTGCTGCTCGCTCAGGATCCCGGCGTGGCGGTGGACGATGGCGCCCTGCGCGTCCACGAAGTAGGTGCTCGGCATCCCGATGACCTCGAAGTCGGCGAACAGCGCGCCGTCGGGGTCGAGGCCGAGGTCGTAGGTCACGCCGGTGTCCTCGCGCAGCCGTTCGGCCTGCTCGCGGTTGTCCTGGGTGTTGAGCCCGATGAACCGCACCTCGTCCTGACGCGCGAGGTGGACCTGCTCGAACTCCGGCATCTCCGCGATGCACGGCGGGCACCAGGAGGCCCAGAAGTTCACGACCAGCGGTTCGCCCGCGAAGGCAGGCAGGCTCGTCTGGTCCCCGTCGAAGGTCTCGTAGGTCCGGTCGGGGACCGGCGGACCGGCGGGCGCCGCATCCTGTGTCGGGTCGTCACCGCTCGCGCAGGCCGCCAGCACCAGCGCGGCAGCCAGCACCGCGCCGACGGCACGCAGGTGGAGGGAGCGGGAGGGACGCGTCATCGGGGAGCTCACCGTTCGGTGTCGCGGAAGGCCTCGAGCAGGCGCAGCCAGACCTCGGAGATGGTCGGGAAGGGCGGCACGGCGTGCCACAACCGGTCGACGGTCACCTCGCTGACGATCGCGATCGTCGCCGCGTGGAGCATCTCGCCCACACCGGGGCCGACGAACGTGGCGCCGACGATGGTACGAGCCCGGGTGTCGATCACGAGCTGGGCCGTGCCGGAGGTGCCCGTGCCCAGCAGGGCCCCACCGGCGGTGGCGCCGACGTCGTGGCGGACCGTGACCACCTCGATCCCGGCATCGCGCGCCTGGGCCTCGGTGAGCCCGACGGACGCCACCTGGGGGTCGGTGAACACCACGCGTGGGGTCGCGGTGTGATCCGCCCACGCCGCGTCGACCTCGACGCCGGCGAGCGCATCGCCCACGAGGCGGGCCTGGTACTTGCCCTGGTGGGTGAGCAGCGCGCGACCGTTGGCGTCGCCGACGACGTACAGCCACGAGTGGCCGTCCACGCGCAGGTGGTCGTCGACCTCGATGAAGCCACCGCGCCCCGGGCTGACCCCGACCGCGTGGCCCGAGGTCGTCGGTGGGGGCCCGACGGCCGACCGCGACCAGCAGCTCGTCGCCGACCACCTCGTCGCCGCCGTCGAGCGTGACGGTCACCGGCCCTTCGGTGCCGTCACGCGCGACCTGCTGGGCGCGGGCACCGAGCCGGACCGTGATCCCGTCGTCCTCCAGTGCCCGGCGCAGCTCGTCGCTGACGAAGGGTTCCTCGCGCCCGAGCAGCCCGTCCTCGGCTTCGATGATCGTGACCTCGTCCGCACCGAGCCGCGCGACCGCCTGCGCCATCTCGACGCCGATCACGCCGCCGCCGAGCACGAGCAAGCGGCGCGGTACCTCCTCGATGGCGCTGACGTCGCGGTTGTCCCAGGTCGCGACGTCAGCCAGCCCGTCGATCGGTGGCGCCGACGCACGGGAGCCCACCGCGATGACGACGCCGCGCTCGGCAGTCAGCCGGTGCGTGGCGCCGTCGGGGCCCGTGACCTCGACCTCGCGGTCGCCGACGAGCCGCCCGCGACCGCGGACCAGTTCGACCCCGACCGACTCGAGCCACTCGACCTGCCCGTCGTCCTCCCAGGAGGAGGTGAACGCGTCCCGGTTGCGCAGGACGCCGGCCACGTCGATCTCGCCGGTGACCGCCGCCGCTGCAGCCGGGACCCGCTTGACCGCGGCGAGCGCCTCGGTCGGACGCAGCAGGGCCTTGGAGGGCATGCAGCCCCAGTAGCTGCACTCACCGCCGACGAGCTCGTCCTCGACGATGGCGACCCGCAGGCCGTGCTTGGTGGCGTAGTCCGCGGCGTTCTCGCCCGCGGGTCCCGCGCCGATCACGATGACGTCGTAGGTGTGGTTCATGGCCGGCTCCGCTCGTGGAGGTGGGATGGGTCGGGATCAGAACAACACGCTCAGCCCGACCACCGATCCGGGCCGGGGGGACCCGGACCGGACCTCGCACGGACCAACCGGGCCCGGCACCGGGTCATTCCACCGGCCACGGTTCGGGATGCGCACATCACCGACCGGGCCGTGGCGACCGTGCGCAACCCCCTGGGACCGCGGCGCAGCGATCGTCCGGGCGCCTCAGCGATCGTCGTCCGGCGGGACCAGCTCGTCGAGCATCCCGGTGAGACGGGCACGCACATCCGGCGCCAGGTCCGGTCGTTGCCGCTTGATCGCCTCGACGACCCTCCCGACGGTCTCGGCCTCGATCGAACACCGGTCGCAGTGCTGCAGGTGCTCGGCGACCAGTTCGGCGTCCCTCGGTCCCAACTCCCCGTCGAGGTAGCCCTGCAGGACCGCCCCGACCTGCTCGCAGGACGGGGTGTCGGGCAGCGGCGCGGGCCGACGACGCGACCACCTCATCGCTGCACCTCCGGGAACCCGGCCGACTCCAGGTGCGCACGGACCTTGCGTCGCGCACGGTGCAGCCGGCTCATGACCGTACCGACCGGGACCTCGAGCACATCTGCCGCCTCCTGGTAGGTCAGCCCGTCCAGGTCGACCAGGGCGATCACCGCGCGGTGTTTGGCGGAGAGCTCCGCCAGCGCCGCGCCGACCAGGGGGTCGAAACCGTCGTGCAGCGCCTGCTCGGACGTGCCGTCCACGCGGCCGTCGGCGCCGCGGGCCGGCAGGTCGCTCGCGGCCTCGTCGTCCATCAGGTCGGGCTGGCGCTTGCGGACCTGGTTGATGCGCGTGTTGCGCAGGATCGTCAGCAGCCAGGCCCGCGGGTAGCGGCCGTCGAACCCGGCGAAGGACCGGTAGGCCCGCACGAGCGTGTCCTGGACCAGGTCCTCCGCCTCGTGGGAACTGCGGGTCAGTCGCCGCGCGACGCGGTAGAGCACGTCGAGTTCCGGGAGCACCTGCTCCCGGAAGCGCTGGTCCTCGTCGGCATCGGCCATCCCGACGGGACGGTACCGCCCGGTCCCGAGGCGAGCCGGGTGCGCCAAGGTGGAAGCCGTGCGACGTGCCGGGTGTTGTCCCCGACGAGCGCCGGATGTCGGACGCGACGCGCCGATCGCGACGGCGGGGCGGAGGTCACCATGCACGAGCAGCGGTTGCGCTGCCGCCAGGTCCGACGCGCCCTGCAGTCCTACCTCGACGGGGAGCTCGAGCACGCCCCCGCGGAAGGCGTCGCCGCCCACCTCGCGGACTGCCCGCGCTGCGGGATCGACGCCGCGACGCTACGCGAGGTCATCGCACGCATCCGGGCCCGGCGACCGGACATCGACCTGAGCGCGCTGCGACGGACCGTGGACGCGCTCGACGACCTGCTCCACGATGGGTGAACACCTCTCGGCACCCCCACCGGACACCACGCCCGGACCCGACCAGGACAGGACCGCTCGTGACCGACGACCCACGCCCACCCGCGACCTACGACGACCTGCGCGCGCTGTTCATCAACTGCACCCTGAAGCCCTCGCCCGAGCCCTCGCACACCCAGGCGCTGGCTGATCGCTCCATCGCGATCCTCGAAGCGCAGGGGGTCGACGTCGACCAGGTGCGCGCGGTCGACCACCACCTCGCCCCCGGCGTGTACCCCGACATGACCGAGCACGGCGCCGACCGCGACGACTGGCCGGCGCTGTTCGAGCGCGTCATGGCTGCCGACATCCTCGTGCTGATGACCCCCATCTGGCTCGGGGAGAAGTCCTCGGTGGCGAGCCGCGTCGTGGAGCGCCTCTACGGCAACTCGGCCCAGCTCAACGACGACGGCCAGTACGCCTACTACGGCCGCACCGGCGGGGTCATCGTCACCGGCAACGAGGACGGGGCCAAGCACTGCGCCATGAACCTGCTCTACAGCCTGCAACACCTCGGCTACGTCATCCCGCCCCAGGCGGACGCCGCCTGGCTTGGGGAAGCCGGACCGGGTCCGTCGTACGCCGACGAGGGGTCGGGCGGACCGGACAACGACTTCACGAACCGCAACACCACCTTCATGACGTGGAACCTGCTGCACACCGCCCGGTGGTTGAAGGACGCCGGGGGGTTCCCCGCCCACGGCAACCAGCGCACCGCCTGGGACGCGGGGCAGCGCTTCGACAGCCCGAACCCCGAGTACCGCTGAGGGCGTCCGACCGGCCGTCCTACGCGGCCCGTGTGCTCGGATCCCACCCGCGGTACCGGCGAGCGACGACCCACCTGCGGAGGGACACACGATGGCGATCGATCCGACGGGCGCCGATCTCAAGCGGTTCCTGGCCGACGACGACGGGCCCGTGGTGATGCTCAACCTGCTGCGGTTCCGCGCGGACGGGGGCCGGCAGCGCTACCTCGCCTACGCCGGGGCACTGACCGAGGTGTTGCCACGGTTCGGTGGCGAGGTGCTCTACGCGGGGGACGGCAGTACCCCGCTCGTCGCGGAGGACGGCCAGGCGTGGGACGCTGTGCTGTGCGTGCGCTACCCGAGCCGCGCCGCGTTCTCGCGCATGGTGGCCGACCCGGACTACCAGCAGGTCACGCACCTGCGCACCGAGGCGCTCGAGGAAGCGGTCCTGCAACCCACCACGCCCTGGCCCTGAGCAGGCAGGCGACCCGGGGATCGCGCCGGCTCACGTCGGCGACGGGCCCCGTCAGCCCCCGAGCAGGCGGGTGACGGCCTGGGCGAGCCTGCCTGGCTGCGGCGGCTGGTAGCCCTCCGGGAGGCGATCTGGCCGGTGTTCCGCGACCGTGCGCAGCACCTCGTTCGAACTCGGGTTGACCAGCGCGAGGTCGCCGATCCGCACGGTGGGGACGGTCTCGTTCCCGCCCGCGACGCCGCGGACGAACGCGGCACCCTGCTCGTCCTCCCAGATGTCGATGCGCTCCACCTCCAGACCGGCCCGCTCCAGACCCCGGAACAGCCCCGCGCAGAAGGGACAGCCGGGCCGCCAGAACACCGTGATGGTGTCCTGCTCGGCATGGTCGGTGGTCACGGTCGGCTCCCGTCCGGTTCACGGGCGAGTTCTCGCCCGCCGGGACCGCGTGGTGCGGTCCGCGCCTCTGACGACACCAACCCGCGCGGCACGCCGGAGATTCCCCCGCGGTGGTGGTGTTGAACCGCGCGCTGGGGGGCACGAGGAGATGGAAGCCCCGGCCGACGTGGCGTGTTGTCCCCACCGCACCCTGCTGAGGAGACGCTGATGGGTCGGACGTTCGCCGCGATCGCGACGGCTGCCGTGCTGTTGGCCGCCTGCGCCGGCCCCGCGGACCCCGAAGTCGGTGCCGACGCCGGTGGAGCGGCGGACGCCGCTACCGCCGCGCCTGCGAGCACGGTCAGTCCCGGCACGCCCCGGGAACCGCTGCGCGAGACCTCGCAGGACTGCGAACCCGGGCAGTTCCACTTCGAACAGATCGGCTGTGAGCCGGCCCACTCGGTCCCGCTGCACGAGATCATCTCCGGTGGCCCACCACCCGATGGGATCCCACCGATCGACGAGCCGGTCTTCGAGTCGATCGACGCGGCGAGCGAGTGGCTCGAGCCCACCAGCCCCGTGATGGTCGTGGACGTCGCCGGCGATGCCCGGGCCTACCCGCTGGCCATCCTGACCTGGCACGAGATCGTCAACGACGAGGTCGCGGGGATCCCCCTGGTGGTGACCTACTGCCCGCTGTGCAACTCCGCGCTGGTCTTCGACCGGACCATCGACGGCCCGGACGGCGTCGAGGTGCTCGACTTTGGGACCTCGGGGCGGCTGTACCTGTCGAACCTGGTGATGTACGACCGCCAGACCCGCAACCTGTGGACCCAGTTCGAGGGCGAGGGGATCGTCGGTGAGGAGTTCCTCGGCGAGCGTCTCGACCGGCTGCCGGCGTGGCTGCTGGGGTTCGAGGAGTTCGTGGAGCTGCACCCCGACGGGCAGGTGCTGTCGCGGGAGACCGGGCACCAGCGCAACTACGGCCGGAACCCCTACGCCGGCTACGACGACGAGGACAGCCTGCCGTTCCTGTTCGAGGGCGCGCTCGATGAGCGTTTCGCACCGATGGCGCGGTTCGTCGGGGTCGCCGACGGCGACGAGGCGACCGCGATCGGCCTCGAGGTGCTGGCGGATGAGCGTCTGGTCGCGACCACGCTCGGGTCGCGGGAGATCGTCACCCTGTGGGCGCCCGGTCAGGCCAGCGCACTGGACCGTGGTGCGATCGACGAGGGCCGGGACGTCGGCCAGACCGCGGTGTTCGACCTGGCGCTCGATGGTGTCGAGCTCGATCTGCAGGCGACCGACGACGGCTTCGCCGACGCCGCGTCCGGGTCGACGCTGGACCTGCGTGGATGGTTCACCGACGGCCCCCTGGAGGGCCGCGCGCTGGAGGCGATCCCCCACGACGACACCTTCTGGTTCGTGTGGGTCGCGTTCCGGCCCGACACCGAGGTCGTCGTGCCCTGAGGGGAGGCGGGTGCCCGTCCCGCGCGGGCGACGAGGCCGCGCCGCCGGGGGACGCACGGACGCCTCCCCCGGGTGACGCTCGGTCGAGCAACTCAGTCGAGCGGGGGCGCCTCGGGCAGGTCCTGCTCGGTGTGCACGAGGTGGTTGAACCAGTTGGTCAGCACGGTGCGGACCACCTCGGCGAACGCGTCGAGCAACTCCGGCTCCGACCAACCCGCGTCCAGCGCCGCCTGCCACGTCGCGTCGGCGACCTCGCCCTTGTTGGAAGCCAGCTCCCGCGTCAGCGCGAGCAGGGCGGTGAGCCGATCGTCGCCGTCGACCTGCCCGCGTCGGATCTGCAGGGTCTGGTCCTGCGAGTAGCCGTGTTTGCGCGCCGCGCCGGTGTAGGCGGCCTGGCAGTACGCGCACTCGTTGACGTTGGCGATGGTCAGGTGGACCGCTTCACGCACGGGCGGCTCGAGCGACGTGTGCTCCGCGAGGTAGCTCTCCACCGTGTCGTAGAGCCCGATCACCGTCGGGGAGTGCGCCATCGCGCCGAAGATGTTCAGCGTCTTGCCGATGCGCGCCGACTGTCGCTCGAGCGGTGGCTTCGACGCCTCGGGGGCATCGTCGGTGGTGTGGATCGGGACACGGGTCATGGATCGTCCTCGTCTCGGGGCGCGCAGGTCGGCACGTGCCGTCCTGCGCTCGTACCCGGGACAACCGACCGCGCCGGCGGATGCTTCCACCCGTCCGTGCAGCCGGCCACACGGCCGGCCGCTCAGGCCGGACGGACCGCGACGATCGCCCGGTCCGCACCGGTGAGGTCGCGCTCGACGCGGGCGTCGATCAGGCCGAGTCGTGCCGCCTGCGCGAGGGCGTCGCTGCCTCGACGCTCGTCGATCTCCAGCACCACCGTGCCACCCGGCCGAAGCCACGCGGCTGCGAGCGCGAGCAGGGCATCGACCACCTCGTGGCCGTCCTCACCCCCGACGAGCGCGCGATCGGGGTCGTGGTCGGCGACCTCCGGCTGCCAGCTGCCTCGGTCGGCCGCGGGGAGGTAGGGCGGGTTGGCGACCAGCACGTCCACGGTGCCGCGCCAGGCGGGGTCGACCGGATCGAGCAGGGCGCCGTGGCGGACCTCGCCCCGCGCGCCGTGCGCGGCGGGGACCACGGCGAGGTTGCGCGTCGCGAGCGCCGCGGCGGCCGGATCCACGTCCGTGGCCAGCACCTCGACGCCGGGGACCTCCGCGAGCAGGCTGCAGGCGATCGCGCCGGTGCCGGTGCACGGCTCGACCACACGGGGCCGACCACCCGCCGCGCGGGCGGCGTCGATGGCGATCCCCGCCACGACCTCCGTCTCCGGACGGGGGATGAACACCCCGGGGGCGACGGCCACCTCCACGGTGCGGAACGCCGCCTTGCCGAGGATCAACTGCAGCGGCTCGCGCGCCAGCCGTCGGGCCACCAGCCCGTCGAGCAGCGCCGCACCGCAGCCGACCGGGTCGCCCACCACCCCGTCGACGTGTTCGACCAGCCAGCGGGCATCGGCATCCGGGCTCGGCAGCCCGGCGGTGCGCAAGCGCTCGGCCACGGCCGCGACGACCTCGGGGTGGCGGACCGCGGCGTTCACGCGGGTGTGTCCTCGTCGAGGCTGGCCAACTTCGCCTCGCGTTCGGCCTGCCGCAGCGCGTCCACGAACGGGGAGAGCCCGCCGCCGAGCACCCCGTCCACGTCGTGGACGCTGAGGCCCAGCCGGTGGTCGGTGATGCGCGACTGCGGCACGTTGTAGGTGCGGATCTTCTCCGAGCGGTCGCCGGTGCCGATCTGGCCCTTGCGGGCGTCGGCACGTTCCGCGGCCGCCTGCTCCTGCGCGGTCTGCAGCAGCCGGGAGCGCAGGATCTTCATCGCCTTGTCCCGGTTCTGGTGCTGGGACTTCTCGTCCTGGCAGCTGACCGTCACCCCGGTCGGCAGGTGGGTGACGCGAACGGCCGAGTCGGTGGTGTTCACGCTCTGCCCGCCCGGTCCCGAGGCGCGGAAGACGTCGATGCGCACGTCCGAGACGGCCACCTCGACGTCGACCTCCTCCGCGACCGGCAGGACGGCGACCGAGGCGGTGGAGGTGTGGATGCGGCCCTGCGACTCCGTGGCGGGGACCCTTTGGACGCGGTGGACCCCGGATTCGTGCTTGAGGTGCGCGAACGCGCCGCGGCCGACGATCTCCACGATCGCCTCCTTGACCCCGCCGATGCCCTGCGCCGACACGCTCAGCACGGTGGTGCGCCACCCCTGCTGCTGGGCGTAGCGCAGGTACATCTGCTGCAGCTCACCGGCGAACAGACCGGCTTCGTCCCCACCCGCGGCGGCACGGATCTCCAGCATCACGTCACGGTCGTCGTTCGGATCGCGGGGGACGAGCGCGAGCTTGAGCTCGGTCTCCAGCGCTGTACGCCGCGCCTGCAGCTCGGCGACCTCGTCGCGCATCATCGCGGCGTCGTCGCCGTCGGCCTCGGCCGCCATCTCCCGGGCGGCCTCGAGGTCCTCGCCGGCCTGGCGCCAGTCGCGGTAGACGCCGACGACCTCCGAGAGCTCCGCGTGCTGCTTGGCCAGCGCGGTGTAGCGCTCCCCGTCGGCGGTCACGGCCGGGTCGGCGAGCTGGGCCTCGATGTCGCGGTGGCGATCCTCGAGCTGGGCGAGCTTGTCGAACACGGACGGCCTCGGCGGTTGAGGGGCGCGGGGGCGCGCGGCGGTGGCGTGGAAGACGGGTAGCGGCGTCGAGGTCGCTAGGCGCCGTCCGTGCGCTCCACCACCTCGTCACCGCCGGGGACCGCCGCATCGCTTGCCGACGCCGGGTCGCCGGGGGCGACAGCATCGGGACCGGGATCCATGCGGATCTCGGCGGACTCCAACACGACGTCCAGGCTGTCGTGCGCCACCGTGATCGGCGAATCCAGCGTGGTGGGGACCCGGCCGGCGCGGTGCTCGGCCGGCACGACCGCCTCGAAGGCGCGGATGGCGACCTCGATCTGGTCCCGGTCGGGTTGCTTGGTGGTGATCAGCTGCAGCCACAGCCCCGGCTTGGTCATCGCCTTGATGATGGGGTTGTCCCCCTTGGCGGCGCCGAGCTTGAGCTGCTCGTAGGCGAGGCCGGCCACCACGGGCAACAGCACGATCCGCAGGATCACGTGGTAGATGACCGCGCCCCACCACGCGATGCCCTCCGGCGGCGGGACGAGCAGCCCACCGACGGTGTAGACCACGACCGCGATCAGCATGACGAGGATGAGGAAGTTCGTCCCGCAGCGCACGTGCAGGGTCGAGTACTTGTCGACGTTGGCCGGCTCGAGCACCTCCCCGTGCTCCCACGCGGCGATCGTTTTGTGCTCCGCCCCGTGGTACTCGAAGACCCGCCGGATGTCGCTGATCAGCGAGATCGACCACAGGTAGGCGAGGAAGATGGCGATCCGGATGACCGACTCCACGATGTGGAACCACACCCCGTCGCCCATGACGTTGCCGATGAGCGCATCGATGCCCTTCGTCCCCGCCGAGGGCAGGAAGATGAACACGCCGATGAACAGCAGCGCGGCCGTCACCATCGCGCTGCCCATGGCGACGCTGGAGAGCTCCTCCTCGTCGCTGTCCTCGTCGAGCGAGCGCTCCGCGGAGATCCCGAGCGCCTTCATCCCGATCGCCAGCGAATCGAACAGCGCGTAGCACCCACGGATGAGCGGCCACTTCAGCCACGCCTTGTCCTGTGGCGCGGTGGAGGTCGGGTGGCACTCGAGCCAGATGTCGCCCTGCGGCCGGCGGACCGCGACGGCCCACCGGTCCTTGCCGCGCATCATCACGCCTTCGATGACCGCCTGGCCGCCGTAGTAGTGCGGGGCCATCTCCATCGGGTCGAGCTCCGGCGCGTCACCCTGCCCGGATGCGGCGGGCTGCCCCGTCGTCGCGCCATGCTCCGACGCAGCGCTCTGCTCGGGTGCGGACCCGTGGCCCGGTGTCGACCCGGGGGTCGATGGCTCCTCGTCGAACGACATGCGACCCCCTCTCCGGTCCACCGCGCCGACGTCCGAGATGACGCCGTCCACGGTCAGGCGCGAGGGTACTGGCAGGCGTCTCACCCGGAGTGGTCGGAAGCGCCCACCGCCTGGTCGGGACGCGGAGCGAGCAACGGCCGGGTCAGCGGCACGCCGGGTCGGTAGGCGAGGTGGACGTGCGAGGGCGCATCCAGCACCGTGAGCGCCGCCGGCAGCCCGACCGCGATCCGACCGACGTCGTCGCGCCGCAGCGCCGCCGCACCGCCGGCGGTCGCGGCCCAGACGGCCTCGGCCGGGGACAGCCCGCACTCGCGCACGGCCAGGGCGATGCAGAACGGCATCGAGGTGGTGAACGACGTGCCGGGGTTGCAGTCGGTCGCGAGTGCCACCGTCGCGCCGGCGTCGACCAGCCGCCGACCGTCGGGGTAGACCGGCGAGCGGGTGGAGAAATCCGCGCCCGGCACCAGCGTCGCGACGGTGCCGCTGTCGGCCAGCGCGGCCACGTCCGCCTCGCTGAGGTGCGTGCAGTGGTCCGCGGACGCTGCGCCCATCTCGCAGGCCACCTGGACCCCGGGGCCGGGCCGTAACTGGTTGGCGTGCACCTTGAGGCCGAGCCCGCGGGCCCGCCCAGCGGTGAGGATCGTGCGGGCCGCGTCCGCCCCGAACGCACCCTGCTCGACGAACACGTCGATCCACCGGGCCAGCGGCGCGCAGGCATCCAACATCGCGCCGGTCACCAGCGCGACGTACCCGTCGACGTCGTCGGCGAACTCCGGCCCCGGCACGTGGGCGCCGAGGTAGGTGGTCTCGTCGGTCAGCCGGCCCGCGATGGTCAGGCTGCGCGCCTCGTCGTGGACCGACAGCCCGTAGCCGGACTTGATCTCCACCGTGCCCGTCCCCTGACGGCGCATCTCGCGGAGCAGGTGGGTCGCGTTCGCGAGCAGCGTCGCGTCGTCGGCCGCCCGGGTCGCGGCGACCGTGGTCCGGATCCCACCTGCGGCGTAGCGCTCGCCGCGCATCCTCGCGTCGAACTCCGCGGTCCGGTCCCCGCCGAAGATCAGGTGGCTGTGGCTGTCGACGAACGCCGGCAGCACCGCGCATCCCTCGACGTCGATGCGCTCGTCGGTCGGCCCGGCCTCCCCTGCGCGGCCGATCCAGGCGATGCGGCCGTCGTCGACGACCACCGCCGTATCCCGACGGATACCGAGCCGGTGCGCGTCGTCCGTGACGTCCTCCGCCGGACGGTCCGTGCCTCCCGGGTCGTTGGTGACGAGCTCCCCGATGCGGTCGATGCAGACGCTGCCCATCAACGATCCCCCTCCGCCTCGTCCGTGTCGGTGTGGCCGTCACCGTGCCGCGCCAGCAGCGGCCGCATCGCCGCCGCCAGCCGCCGCCCGAGGTCGCCGAGCACGTGGCGGCCATCGGTGACCACCCGCCGCCCGTCGACCACCACGTCGGTCACGTCCGCCGCCGCACCCGCGAACACCACCATCGCCGCGGCGGCCGCAGGATCCGCCCCGGCGGTGCGCACGGAGTCGAGCCGGACGGCCACGAGGTCCGCCCGGGCGCCCACCGCAAGGCGGCCGGCGTCGGCGACGCCCAGACTGGCGTGGCCCGCCGTCGTCAGCCCGTCCAGCAGCCCATCGACGTCGAGGTGGCCGCGTTCCAACGTCGCGAGCCGCAGGTGCAGCTCGGCGGCACGGGCCTCCTCGAAGGGCTCGACGACCGCGCGACTGTCGGAACCGAAGGTGAGCGCCACCCCGGCATCGCGCAACAGGCGTGCCGGTCCGATCCCGTCGGCCAGTTCCCGTTCCGTGGTCGGACACAGGCACACGCTGCCGCCCCGCTCCCCCAGCACCTCGATGTCCCGGCCGGTCAGGTGGGTGGCGTGCACCGCGGTCGTCCGCGGCCCGAGCGCGCCGTGGTCGTCGAGCAACCCGGTCGGGGTGCGCCCGTGGGCGGCGAGGCACGCCTCGTTCTCCGCCGGCTGCTCGGACAGGTGGACGTGCAGCGGCGTGCGGCGGTCATCGGCCCACCCGGCCACGGTGGCGAGCTGATCGGCGCCGACCGCGCGCACGGAGTGGATCGCGGCGCCGACCACGACGTCCGGCGCCGACCCGACCGCGGCGCGCAGCGCGTCCACGCGCGCCGTCCAGCGGGCGGCGTCGCCGTCCCCGAACCGCCGCTGCACCCCGGTGAGCGGCGTGTCCATGCCACCGACGAGGTAGCAGGTGTCCAGCAGGGTCAACCGGACCCCGGCCGCACGGGCCGCGTCGACCAGCGCCAGCCCGAACGCGTTCGGATCGTCGTACGGATCGCCCCCCGGCCCGTGGTGCAGGTAGTGGAACTCGCCGACACCGGTGACCCCGGCGAGGACGGACTCGGCGAACACGGCGGTCGCGAGCACGCGGTAGCGCTCGGGGGTCAGGCGCCCCGCCACCTCGTACATGCGCTCGCGCCAGGTCCAGAACGACCCACGCCGGCCACCTGGGGCGCGGGCGTGGGTCCGACCCCGCAGGGCCCGGTGGAACGCGTGACTGTGCCCGTCGGCCAGGCCCGGGAGCACCAGGCCGGACAGCCGGACCGCGTGCGGCGCCACGGCCCCACCCGGCTCGACCCGCACGAACCGGCCGTCCACGACCTCGACGGCGACCTCCCGGGCGATCGTGCCGTCGGGCAGGCGCGCAAGCTCACACAGGTAGGTGTCACCTCGTCCGGTCGGGGGGGTCACGACGCCACCAGCTCGGCGAGCACGTCGGTCAGCGCCGCCACCCCGGTGAGGCAGTCGGCCTCCTCCGCGTGTTCATCGGGCGCGTGGGAGATGCCGGTCGGGTTGCGCACGAACAGCATCGCGGTCGGGACACCGGCGGTGGCGAGCACCCCGGCGTCGTGGCCGGCGCCGGTCGCGAGCGCCCGGACGGGGCCCCCCCCGCCGCGCCCCCCCGCGCTCGTCGCGCGCCGGTCGCGCCGCGCCGCCTCGCGTTGCCCCCGGGGGGGGCCCGACTCCTCGCGCCCGGTGGTCCCAGCGGTGCGCTCGAGCTCCCCGATCACCGCCCGCACGTCCACCTCCTCGTCGGCCCGGGCGTCGACCCACACCTGCACCCGGCCGGGGATGGCGTTGACCGCCCCGGGGTGGACACGCACCTTGCCGACCGTCGCGAGCGCGCCGTGCCGGGCCGCCGCGTCGCGGGTGGCGAGCACGAGCCGGGCCTGCGCCAGCATCGGATCCTGGCGGTCCTCGAGCCGGGTGGTCCCGGCGTGGTCGGGCCGCCCGTCGAGGTCGAAACGCCAGCGGCCGTGGGCGCGGATCGCGGTCGCGACCCCGACCGGCGCGTCCAGCTCCACGAGCCCGCGGCCCTGCTCGACGTGCAGTTCCACGAAGACCCCGATGCGCGCCAGCACGTCCGGATCAGCGCCGAGGTGGTCCGGGTCGCGACCGCTCGCGCGCACCGCCTCGGCCTGCGTCCGGCCGTCGTCGTCGGTCAGCGCCAGTGCCCGGGCGGGGTCGAGCTGGCCGGTCAGCAGCCGCGAGCCGGCGCACGCGATGCCGTAGCGGCCACCCTCCTCGTCGGAGAACGCGACGAGCGCCAGCGGACGCGACGGCGCGACCGCCCGCGCCCGGAGCTCGTCGACGGCGAGCAGGCCGGACACGACGCCGAGGGGGCCGTCGAAGGCGCCACCAGCCGGGACCGCGTCGAGGTGGCTGCCGGTGACCACCGCATCACCGGCGGTCGGGTCACCCCACCAGGCCCACAGGTTGCCGGCCCGGTCCTCGTGGACGTCGAGCGCCCGGGCGCGCGCCTCGGCGGTGAACCACTCGCGCAGGGTGCGCTCCGTGTCGGACCAGACCAGCCGGGTGTAGCCGCCGGTGACCGGGTCACGCCCGATGGCGCCGAGCGTGTCCCAGGTGGAGCGGAAGCCCGCCGCGAGGCTCACGGGGTGTCCGCTGCCTCGGCGTCGTCGCCGGGTGTGGTCGCGGATGTGGTGCTCGACGTGGTGGCGCGGTGCGAGCCCGCGTCGCCCTCGCGCATCGGGATGCGCACGCCGCGGTCCCGGGCGACCTCCACGGCACGGTCGTAGCCGGCGTCGACGTGGCGGATCACCCCCATGCCGGGGTCGTTGGTGAGCACGCGCGCGAGCTTCTGCGCCGCGAGCGGCGTGCCGTCGGCGACCGAGACCTGCCCGGCGTGGATCGAGCGGCCCATGCCGACCCCACCGCCGTGGTGGATCGACACCCACGACGCCCCGGAGGCGACGTTGACCATGGCGTTGAGCAGCGGCCAGTCCGCGATGGCGTCCGAGCCGTCCAGCATCGCCTCGGTCTCGCGCTGCGGGGAGGCCACCGAGCCACAGTCGAGGTGGTCGCGTCCGATCACGATGGGCGCCTGCACCGCGCCGGAGGCGACCAGGTCGTTGAAGGCGAGCCCCGCCCGGTCGCGCTCACCCTGCCCGAGCCAGCAGATCCGGGCCGGCAGCCCCTGGAAGGCGACCCGCTCCTGCGCCGCGCGGATCCAGCGGCCGAGCTTGTCGTCGTCACCGAACAGCTCCAGCACCGCGTCGTCGGTCACCTTGATGTCGGCCGGGTCGCCCGACAGCGCCGCCCAGCGGAACGGGCCCTTGCCCTCGCAGAACAGCGGCCGGATGTAGGCCGGCACGAACCCGGGGTAGGCGAACGCACGGTCGTAGCCGGCGAGCTCCGCTTCCCCGCGCAGCGCGTTGCCGTAGTCGAACACCTCCGCACCGGCGTCGAGGAAGCCGACCATCCCCTCGACGTGGCGGGCCATCGACTCGCGGGCGCGCTTCGTGAACCCGACCGGGTCGGCCTCCCGCTCGTGGTGCCAGTCGGCCACCGCGCAGTCGGTCGGCAGGTAGGCCAGCGGGTCGTGCGCGGAGGTCTGGTCGGTCACGATGTCGACCGGGGCGCCGCGGCGCAGCAACTCCGGGACGAGCGTCGCGGCGTTGCCCTCCAGGCCGATCGACCGCGCGCGGCGCTCCTTGACGGCCTCCTCCGCCAGGCGCAGCGCGTCGTCGAGGTCGGTGGCCTCGACGTCGAGGTAGCGGTGCTCGATCCGGCGGCGGATCCGGGTCGCGTCGCACTCGATCACGAGCGCCACGCCACCGTTGAGCGTCACGGCGAGCGGCTGCGCGCCGCCCATCCCGCCGAGCCCGGCGGTGAGCGTGAGCGTGCCGGCGAGCGTGCCGCCGAACCGCTGCTCCGCGATGGCGGCGAAGGTCTCGTAGGTGCCCTGCAGGATCCCCTGGGTGCCGATGTAGATCCACGAGCCAGCGGTCATCTGCCCGTACATGGTCAACCCGAGCGCCTCGTGACGACGGAACTCGTCCCAGGTGGCCCAGTCGGGGACCAGGTTCGAGTTGGCCAGGATCACCCGCGGTGCCCACTCGTGGGTCTGCATCACCCCGACGGGGCGACCGGACTGCACGAGCATCGTCTCGTCGTCGCGCAGCGTGGTGAGGGTGCGCACCAGCGCGTCGAACGACGGCCAGTCACGGGCGGCCTTGCCGGTGCCGCCGTAGACGACCAGTTCGTCGGGGTGCTCGGCCACCTCCGGGTCGAGGTTGTTCATCAGCATCCGCAGGGCCGCCTCCTGCCCCCACCCGGGTGCGGTGCGGGTGCTCCCCCGGGCGGCGCGGACGGGGCGCGGACCGGCGGTGGTCGCGGGGGTGGGGGCCATGGCGGTCTCCTCGGGGGATGTGGTGGGTCCGTGCGAGCCCCGGTGCGGTGGGGCGATCGGGCAGCGGCGCCGGGCTGTTCAGTCGAGGTGGCCGACCGCGTCCTCGGCGGCGGCGAGCAGGGTCCCGTCCTGCACCAGAGCGACGGCGGCCGCGATCTCCGGGGAGAGGTGGCGGTCGGGCCCGGGGCCCTCGACGTGGGCCCGCAGGGCGTCGCGGACGGCTGCGGTCGCCGGCGACGCAGCCAGCGGCGCGCGCAGGTCCATCGCGCGGGCGGCGGTGAGGATCTCGATCGCCAGCACGCGCCCGAGCCCGTCGACGGCGCGCCGCAGCTTGCGACCGGCGGACCACCCCATCGACACGTGGTCCTCCTGCATGGCCGAGGACGGGATCGAGTCCACGGATGCCGGCGCGGCCAGCCGCTTGAGCTCCGTGACGATGCCGGCCTGCGTGTACTGGGCGATCATCAGTCCGGAGTCGACGCCCGGGTCGTCGGCCAGGAACGGCGGCAGCCCCTGGTTGCGGGCGACGTCGAGGAAGCGGTCGGTGCGGCGTTCCGCCATGGAGGCGACGTCCGCGACGGGGATCGCGAGGAAGTCCAGCGCGTAGGCGACGGGCGCGCCGTGGAAGTTGCCGTTGGACTCCACCCGGCCGTCGTCGAGCAGCACCGGGTTGTCGATCGCGCTGGCGAGTTCCCGGTCGGCGACCAGCCGGGCGTGGGTGAGCGTGTCGCGGGCCGCGCCGTGGACCTGCGGCGCGCAGCGCAACGAGTAGGCGTCCTGCACGCGGGTGCAGTCCGGGGTCGCGTGCGAGGCGACGATCCCGGAACCCTCGAGCAGCCGACGGACGTTGGACGCGCTCGCGGCCTGGCCCGGGTGGGGGCGCAGCGCGTGCAGATCGGCGGCGAAGACACGGTCGGAACCGAGCAGCGACTCGACGCTCATCGCGGCGGCCACATCGGCCAACGCGAGCAGTCGACCGAGGTCCGCACAGGCCAGCGCCAGCATGCCGAGCATGCCGTCGGTGCCGTTGATCAGCGCGAGACCCTCCTTGGCCTGCAGCGTCAGCGGGGTCAGCCCGGACGCGACCAGGGCCTCGCCGGCGGGTGCCAGCGTGCCGTCGTCCCGACGGACCTCGCCCTCGCCGAGCAGCGCCAGCGCGACGTGCGCGAGCGGGCTGAGGTCACCGGAGCAGCCGAGGCTGCCGTACTCGTGGACCGGCGGGGTCAGCCCGGCGTTGAGCAGGCCGACGAACGTGTCCGCCACGATCGGGCGGACGCCGGTGTGCCCGGATGCCAGCGTCCGCAGCCGCAGCAGCATCATGGCGCGGGTCACCTCGGCCTCGACCTCGTCGCCGCTGCCGGCGGCGTGGCTCCGTACCAGCGAGCGCTGCAGCGCTTCACGCCGCGCGGTCGGGATGTGCCGGGTGGCGAGCGCACCGAACCCGGTGGACACCCCGTAGACGGGACGGTCCGCCGCGGCGAGTGCCTCGACGTGGGCGCGCGCCGCGGTGAGCCGGGTGCGGGCGGCATCGGTCAGGACCACCGGACGGCGGTCACGGGCGACCGCGACCACCTCCTCGATGGTCAGCGGGTCGGGTCCGAGTGCGAGTGGTTGCTCCATGGCCCCATGGCAGCAGGTACCCGGCGCCAGGGGAACCCCTCGCCGGGCGTCCGGTGTCTCGTATCCGAGACGTCGAGCACCGGCCCACCGACCCACCGGGCCGGCACCGCGGCGCCGGCGCCCGGGTGACGGCCGGGCAACTGATCAGGCGACCGCAGCGAGCTCCTCACGCGTCAGGGGCTGCTCGAGCGTCAGGGCGCGCAGCGCCGCGTACACCTGCTGACGGAGCCCGAGCTCCGGGGCGGCGACGTCGCGCGGCGGCGATCGTCCATCCGTCCCGAGCTGCGGACCGGCCCTGTCCGCACCCGCGTCGTCCCAACGGTTCGGCGCCTGCTCAGCCATGGTGGTCATCTCCTGCGCGGTCGGCCGGTCGGTCCGGTGCTCCGTCGTGGTTCGGTGTCCTCCCCGCTCCGGGGTGCTGCCGGACCGGCGGTGCCGGACCGGCGCTGCCGGACCGGCGCTGTCGGACCACGCGCGCGGTGTGCCACCATCCGGTCCGGGACCCGCCGCAGATGGTGGACACGAGCGACCTCGGGACCTGCGGGAGGACATCGGTGCGTGGATCGGTCCCCGCCGCACGCCGTGCCATGGCCGTCCTGCGTGTGCTCGCGCGGCACCCGCGTCCGGTGGCGGCCGCGACGATCGCCCGGGAGCTCGAGCTCCCCCGCTCCAGCACCTACCACCTGCTCGCGGCGCTGCAGGACGAGGGCTTCGTCGTCTACCTGCCCGAGGAACGCCGCTACGGACTGGGCCTGGCCGCCTTCGAGCTGGGCTCGGCCTACCTGCGCCAGGACGGGCTCGAACGGCTGGGTCGGCCGGTCCTGCGTCGGCTGGTCGCCGACACCGGCGCGGTCGGCCACCTCGGCGTCCTCGACGGCCGGGAGACCCTCTACCTCGCCAAGGAGCAGCCGCCCGAGGCGGAGTTGCTGGTCACCGAGGTCGGGGTCCGCCTCCCGGCCCACCTCACCGCCTCGGGCCGGTGTCTGCTGGCGCACCTGCCCGCCGCGCAACTGAGCGCCCTGTTCCCGGGGGGACGCGAACTGGGCCGTCGCACCGACCGCGGGCCGGGCTCCCCCAGCCAGCTGCGCACGCGGCTGGCCGAGGAACGCGCCCGCGGTTGGTCGATGGAGGATGGGGAGATCAGCGAGGGCTTCGTCTCCATCGCGGCCGCCGGCTTCGACCACACGGGACGTCCCGTCGCCTCGCTCGGCCTGACGGTGCGGGAGCGCACGGTCGACCGGGCCGCCCTCGAAGGGCTCGCCGACGCCGTGCAGCAGGCGGCAGCCACGCTCACCATCCGCCTCGACGGCAGCCCACCTGGGGGCAGCCCACCTCGGGCCGGTCCTCCGGTCCCCTGAGTCCGGCCCCCGTCACCCCGCCGGGACGGACACCACGATCCGGGTGCCGCGCTCGGTGGCCGGGTCGACCCGCGCGCTCCCGCCGTGCAACCGGGCGAACTCCGCGACCAGCGACAGCCCGATACCCGTCCCGGGCTGGGGGTGCTCCAGCACCCGGTGGAACGGCTCGAACACGCGCTCGTGGTGATCGGGCGGGATCCCCGGCCCCTCGTCGGCGACGGCGAGGAGGAACCCGTCCGCGCCGTCCGAGCGCAGCTCCACCTCGATCGGACCCGGTCCCGCGTACTTGGCGGCGTTCTCCAGCAGGTTGCGCAGGCAGCGTTCGACCAGGACCGCGTCCACGGCCACCTCGAGCTGGGCCGGCGCGTCGAGGTGGACCCGCGCGGCCACCGGCGAGGAGGCGATGATCTCCCGGGCGGTCGCGACCACGTCGACCTCGCGCCGCTCGGCCACGAGCACCCCCCGCACCAGGCGGTCGGTGTCGAGCAGGTCGTCGAGGAGCTGGCCGAGCCGGGCTGCGTGGTGGGCCAGCGCCTCCTCCACCTTGGTACGCGTCTCCGGATCGACGTCCGGGGCGCCCCGCAGCCGCACGAGGGTGTCCGCCATGCCGCGGATCACCGTGAGCGGGGTGCGCAGCTCGTGGGACACCGCGGTGATGAAGGCGTTCTTCATGCGGTCCAGCGAGCGCAGCTCCTCCGCCGCCGCGTGCTCGGCGCTGGCCATCTCCCGCAGCCGGTCCTGCTCGATCACCTCGATCGTGATGTCCCGGAGGTAGACGGTCATGCCACCGGTGGCGTCCGGCAGGGCGGACAGCCGGTAGGTGCGCCCGGTCAGCGGGAACGCCAGCCGCTCGTTGAGCACGGGCTCACCGGTGGCCATCGCGCGGCGGTACTGGCGCTCGACCTCGGTCCCGACCAGCTCCGGGATCGCGTCCCACACCACCCGACCCAGCAGTTGGGTGCGCTCCCGACCGACGAGCCGTTCCCCTGCGGGGTTGATGTAGGTGATGCGCCAATCACGGTCGTAGACCGCCACCCCGTCCGACATGTGCCGCAGGGTCGCGGCGAGCTGCTGGGAGGCACGCCGGCTGCTCTCGCGCGCACGGACCAGTGCCGTGACGTCCTGGAACGAACCCGCGATCGCGGTGATGCGCCCCTGCGCGTCGCGTCGGGGTTCGGCGGTGACCCGGACCTCGAGGCGCTCGCCGCGCTCGTTCACGACCGTCGCCTCGAGGTCGAACGCGACGCCCTGTTCCAGGCACCGTTCGGTGCTCGCGGCGATCCGGGCACGGTCGGTGGGCACGTAGAACGCCAGCGAGCGGGCCGGTCCCGGGGGGTCCTCGGGATCGACGCCCATCACCTCGAACACCTCCGGCGACCACGTCAGCCGGTCGCCGGGTTGCCGCAACGACCACGCCCCGAACCCCGCGATGCGGCCCGCCTCCCGCCGCAGCCAGCTGGCCTCGTCGAGATCCGCACGGATGCGACGTTCCTCGTCGATGTCGACGCAGGTGGAGCTGTAGGCGATGACCTCGCCGCTGTCATCGACCAACGACTGGACCGTCACCGTCACCCAGTGCACGGAGCCGTCGTCGAGCCGGACGTGGCGCTCGTCGAAGGTGGAGGTGTCGCCGGCACCGATCGTGTGCTGGGACTCCGGCAACGAGGCCGGGCGGTCGTCGGGGTGCAGCAACTGCAGCAGGTTCGAGCCGGTCAACGCCTCCACCGTCGAGCCGTGCAGCGCCGCGTAGGCCCCGTTGCATCGCAGCAGCGTGCCGTCCTCGGCCGTGATCGCGACCGCGACCGGGAGGCGGTCGAGCACGAGTCCGGCCAGGTCGGACGACACCTCAGGCCGGTGCTCGCCCACCTTCTCCTCCAGCGCCTCGGCCGCCGGGCAGCATCCGCCACGCCGTCGCGGGAGTCTACGAGCCGGCCCGGCCCGTGCGCGACGTCTCGACCGATCACGTGCCGACGCCACCGGGCCGTGGGGCGACACGGACGAGCGGACATGACGACGGCCACCACCCGGTGCGGGCGGTGGCCATCGACGGGACCGCGTCGGCGGACCAGCAGGCGACGCGTCAGCGCCGCCGCGTGGTCACTTGCCGGCCTTCTCCATGCGACGCTTGAAGCGGTCGACCCGGCCACCGGTGTCGACGAGCTTCTGCTTGCCCGTGTAGAAGGGGTGGCACTGGTTGCACAGTTCCACGGAGATCTTGTCGACGGTCGCGCGGGTCTCGAACACGTTGCCGCACGAGCACGTGACGGTGGCGAGCGAGTACTCGGGGTGGATGCCCTGCTTCATGGTCGTCCTCCGGGCGGCGTGCAGCCGCGGGACGGTGGCTGGTGGTGGATCGGACGCGCACGGACACCGCGGCGGGGCGAGGTCGGCGGGTGGGGTGTCCCCGGCGGATCCCACACGGGGTGGCGGTGACGCCCCGGGGGGCGTGGTCGCGTCCGACAGACGAACGCGCCCATCGCTGGGCGCGTCGGAGGTCAGCGTACCAGACCGCTCCACTGGCTGTCCCGCGCTGTCCGACGGTCAGAGGAACCCGGCGGTGCGCGACGACGCAGGGCACACTACGGCCCAGGATGGCGGTCCGAGACGACCGCCGACGTGCCCCCAGGAGGTCACCGCAGATGAGCATGCCCGCCCCCGCGATGCAGCGGCCGGTCGCCGAACAGCCGGTCGAGGTCCGCACCCGGTTCATGACACGCGTCTACGCGCACCTGATGGTCGCCATCGCAGCCTTCATCGCCGTCACGTTCCTGCTGTTCGAGTGGGGCGTCGCGGAGACCATCGCCGACATCGTCTTCGGCGGCGCGAACTGGCTCATCATCCTGGGCGGGTTCATGCTCGTGTCGTGGATGGCCAACTCCATGGCGATCCGGGCCACGACACCCACGGGCCAGTACGGCGGGTTCGCGCTGCTGGTGGTCGCCAACAGCCTGCTGTTCGCCGCGCCCCTCTACGTCGCAGCCGCGGTGCCCGAACTCGAGGGCACCATCACGCTGGCGGCCCAGATCTCGCTCGTCGCCTTCGCGGTGCTGTCGGTCATCGCGGTGCGCTCCAGCAAGGACTTCACGTTCCTGCGCCCGCTGCTGCTCTGGGGCGGCATCCTCGCGCTGGTCGCCATCGTCGGGTCCGTGCTGTTCGGCATGACGCTGGGGCTGTGGTTCCCCCTGGCCATGATCGCCTTCGCCGGCGGCGCGATCCTCTACGACACGCAGGTCATCTACCGCAGCTACCCGCCGGACAAGGAGGTCGCGGCGGCGATGAGCCTGTTCGCCTCGATCGCGCTGCTGTTCTGGTACGTGCTGCAGCTGCTGATGCGCCGCTGACCGCACCCCCCACCACGCACGAGGACGGGCGCCGCGTTCCCGCGGC
>JAFIEQ010000099.1 GCA_020832455.1 Nitriliruptoraceae bacterium | reverse complement strand
GCCCCCCGGCCCCGGGGGGGGGCGCGTCGGGGGGGGGCGGCGGGGGGGGGACGGCAGGTGGGGGGTGCGAGGCCATGACCCGGATGGTCGCACACGCCGGTGCTGCGGTCAGCCCGTCGACCCCCCGGTCCTGGGGCGGGGCCTCAGGGTCCGTTCAGGGGGGTCCCCGATGGTCCCCGGGTCGCCGGACCGTCAGGATGAGGTCATCGATCGGTCGCGTGGTGCGCCCACCCGACCCGGACCCAGGACCCCCCATGAGCTCCGAGCCTGCCCCCGACGCCGGCCGCACCGCCACCGGCCAGGTGCCTCCCCCGCCGCGCCCCCCGCGGGCCCGGCTGCGCCGTCCGCGGCAGGGCCGGCTGATCGCCGGTGTCGGTGCGGGTCTCGCCGGGCACCTCGGCGTCGATGTCGTGCTGGTCCGGGTGGTCCTGGTCGTGCTGGCGTTCCTGACCAACGGGCTGTTGGTCCTGGCCTACCTCGTCGCCATCCCGTTCATCCCGGTCGGCGAGCCCGACCGCATGGCGCGGGCGGGCGGGGAGTCAGGGTCGGTCCAGCAGCCGTGGTCGCCGGGCACGGGCGGGGACACCCCGCCGCGCGGCGGGCTGTTCTGGCTCGGGATCGGTGCCCTGGTCCTGGGCGTCGCGCTGCTGCTCGGGATCGGCGGCGGGTTCATCTCCGTGCTGCTGGGCAGCACCGTGCTCTTCCCGTTGGTCCTGATCGCCTTCGGGATCGCGCTGTGGCGAGCGAGCGATCGGCCCGCCTCGTCCGCCTCCACCACCACCGGCTGGGACCCCTCCGCGTCCTGGTCCTCGCCGCAGGAGCAACCGATGCCCGCATCCTCCACCTGGGCCGGGTCCGCCGGCGTCGCCCCGTCGCCCCAGTCGCCGCCGGCAGGAGCGACCGGCGGGCCACCCGCCGCTCCCTCCAGCGTGTCGCCGGCGGCTCCCTCCAGCACGACCGTCGCCGCGACCACTGGCGCACCTGCCGCAGCGACGTCCGCGTCGCCGAACTCCCCACCACTCGCGGCGGGCCTCGCCGGCGACGGATCCGCGTCCGCCCCGGACGGCTCCTCGGGTTGGGGTGGCGATGGCGGTCCCGTCGGCCCCGGTGGTCCGACCGGTCCCACCGGGCCCGGTGGTCCGGGCGGGGCCGGCCCGACGATCGACGGCGACGGCTGGCAGCCCCCACCGGTCCCGGTCCGCGCGCGGTCGTTGCTCGGCCGGATCACCATCGGGGTCGCGTTCATCACCCTCGGGATCCTGTGGGCCCTGCACCTGGCGGGTCTGCTGACCGTGTCGCCGGGCCAGGCGCTCGCGAGCGCCCTGGTGGTCATCGGGCTCGGCACGCTCGTGGGCAGCGTGGTCGGTCGCTCACCGTCGCTGCTCGTCATCGGGGTGCTGCTGGTGCCCCTGGTGCTGCTCGCGACGCTGGCACGTCCGTTCGGGGTCGACGTGTGGTGGACCGACGCGGACGTCCCGGTCGGTGACCAGCGGATCGCCCCCGCGACCTGGGACGACGTCGAGGACCGCTACGAGCTCGGTGCCGGACGCCTCCAGCTGCTGCTGCAGGACCTCGAGGTCGACGGCGTCGATCGTGCGCTGACGGTCTCCGCGGGCGCCGGCGAGGTGATCGTCCGAGTCCCGGAGGAACTCGGGCTGCAGGTCCGAGCCCGCTCCGGGATCGGGGAGATCGGCTTCCCCGGGCTCAGCCGGACCGCCGGACTCGGGCAACAGCGCGACTTCGACCGCGAGCCGGCACCCGGTGCGGGCACCCTGACCATCGACGTCGAGGTCGGTGTCGGCTCGATCATCGTCCGCGACGGGACGGGGCAGTTCTCGATCTTCGACGATCGGGGATCCATGGAGCCGGCACCTGAACCGGCCGACCCACCGGCCCCGGAGCCGCCGCCGGCGTCCGAGCCCCCCGCGAACCCCGAGCCCCCGCCCGCGCCCGAGCCGCCCGCGACCGAGGATCCGTCCGCGGCTGCGCTCCTCACCCGCGGCGTGCCCACGCCCGTCGGCTGACCGCGGCGCCGCCCTCTGCGACGGACCGCGCCCGACACGCCCGGCCACCTCGGCGCACGCCGACCGAGCTCCCCCCGCCCGCTCGATCCGTCGACCTCCCGGTCGACCCCGCGAACAGGACCGTCCGATGGAACGTCACCGTCTCCGCCCCAGCTACCTGGTCGCTGGCGTGGTCTTCACCGCCGTCGGTGTCGTCGGCGTGCTCGGCGGCGCCGGGCTGTCCGCCGGTGACCTGCGCTGGCTCGGACCGGCGCTGCTCGTCCTGCTCGGCATCGCGCTGGTGATCGGCACAGCGGCCCGACGACCGGACGCCGAGGCCGCGGACGGCGACCCGGAGGCCGCCGACCCGGAGGCCGCCGGCACCCGCACCGCAGCCGTCGACACCCGCACCTCACAGGACGATCGGGTCACGACCCCCGCCGAGGCAGCGTCGGCCGCGGAGGCGGACGACGAGTCGGGCGGACCGTCCGCGGACCGCGGCCGGTAGGCTCCGGTCACGGCGGCCCGGACGTGGTCGCCGGAGCGTGTCCCGCTCCGCAGCACGGCGCGATCCCGGGCCCGGGAACCTCCCTGGCGGACCGGCTCAGCGCCCGGTGACCGTCGCCGGATCCCGGACGGCGGAGCGAAGGAACGACACATGCCCGCGACCATCATCGTCGGTGCCCAGTGGGGTGACGAGGGCAAGGGCAAGGCGACCGACATGCTCGCCGACACCACCGACCTCGTCGTGCGCTACCAGGGCGGCAACAACGCCGGGCACACGGTCATCGTGGGCGACCAGGTGTTCAAGCTGCACCTGATCCCCTCGGGGATCCTCTACCCCAACGTCACCCCGGTCATCGCCGACGGGGTCGTGGTGGACCCGAAGGTCATGCTCGAGGAGCTCGACGGGCTGCAGGCCCGCGGGCTGGACGCCTTCGGCCGCGTCAAGGTGTCAGGCAACGCCCACCTGATCATGCCCTACCACCGCGAGCTCGACCTGCTCACCGAGCGGCGGCTGGGCAAGAACAACCTCGGCACCACCAAGCGTGGCATCGGCCCGGCCTACGCCGACAAGGCCTCGCGCGTGGGCCTGCGGTTCCAGGACCTGTTCGACGAGAAGATCTTCCGCCAGAAGCTCGAGGCGGTGCTGGTCCACAAGAACGAGCAGCTGGCCAAGATCTACAACCGGCTGCCGATGGACCTCGAGGAGATCGCCCGTGAGTACCTCGGCTACGCGGAGCGCCTGCGCCCGCTGCTGAGCGACACCACCGATCTGATCCACCGCGAGCTCGAGGCGGGCAAGCACATCATCCTGGAGGGTGCGCAGGGCACGCTGCTCGACCTCGACCACGGCACCTACCCGTTCGTGACCTCGTCCAACCCGGTCGCGGGTGGCGCGTTGACCGGCGCGGGGCTCGGACCCACCCACGTGGACCGGGTCATCGCGATCACCAAGGCCTACGTCACGCGCGTGGGCACGGGTCCGTTCCCGACGGAGCTGTTCGACGACATCGGCGAGCGGATGACCGATGTCGGGGGGGAGTACGGCACGACCACGGGCCGTCGCCGTCGGGTCGGCTGGTTCGACGCGGTGCTGGCGCGCTACGCCAACCGCGTCAACGGCTTCACCGACATCTTCCTGACCAAGCTGGACGTGCTGAGCGGGTTCGAGACGCTGAAGATCGCGACCGGCTACCGCTACCAGGGCGAGGTCTACCGCCACTTCCCGCCGCACCAGTCGATCTTCCACCACGCGGAACCCGTCTACGAGGACTTCCCCGGCTGGGGCAGCGACATCTCCGAGGTGGAGCGCTACGAGGACCTGCCGCAGGAGGCGCGGGACTACGTGGACGCCATCGAGGAGGCCAGCGACGCGCCCGTCACGTGGGTGTCGATCGGGCCGGCCCGGGCCCAGACGCTCATCCGGCGGGACGTGCCGTTGGTGCCCGGCGTCTGACGGCCCAGCGGGCCCGGCCGCTCGTCGCGTGTGCGTCGGTGTGGCCGGGTCGTGCGACCAACGTGCGCTCCGCCCGATGGGCGTGCCCGGCTGCTTCCGTCGAGGTGTTCGACAACCGACAGGGAGCGGGACCGGCCCGCCTGGGACGGTCGGCATGAGGTGCGGATGGCCCTCGAGCGTGTCCGGTCGGCCCTCGGGACCGACCCCTTCGTCGCTGCGGCCGAACGGCCGTTGGCGCTGCTCGCCGTGCTCTGGGGCACCGGGGGGGTGCTGGCGCTCGGGTGGGGTCTGGGCGGCGTGGGTCCCGACGGCTCCGTGCTGCTCGTCCTCGGCATCGGCCTGTTCGCGTCGCTGCTCGGTGGGACGTTGTGGGTCTCGCGATCGCGCGTGCTGCCCGACGCGGCCCACGTCGCACTGGTCCTCATCGGCACGGTGGCGATCTGTGGGGTGCTGTACGGCACGGGCGGGTCCGCGGCCGGTCCACCGACGATCCTGTTCGTCTACATCGGCGTGTTCGCGTTCATCGCGGTGCCGCGGCCGATCCTGTTCGTCATCCTGCCCTCCGTGCTGGCCCACGCGGCGCTGCTGTGGGTGATGGACAACCCGGAGCTGCCCGCGACGCTCGTGATGATCTGGGGGGCGGTCCTGGTCGCGGGGCTGCTCGTCGGCCAGGCGACCGTCGCGACGCGCCGGGTCACGGCCGAACGCGAGCGCCTGCTCGCGGAGCTGCGTGACGCGGACGAGACCAAGACCGCCTTCCTGCACGCGGTCGGCCACGACCTGACCGCGCCGGCCGCGTCGTTGGTCGGGCTCGCGGATCTGCTGGAGGCGCGCGACGACGACCTCGACCCGGCCCTGCGCCAGCAGATGGTGGGGCGGCTCGCCGCGAACGCCCGCCGGCTGCACGAGGACCTCGCCGGGCTGATCCGGTTCGAGGAGCTGTCGACGGGGCGGGTCGACGTGCGTCGCGACCCGGTGCGCACCGACGTCCTGGTGACCCGCGCCGTCGAGCGCGCCGGGGTCCCCGTCGATCGGGTCGTCACCCGCGAGGTCGAATCCTTCGTGTTCCCGGGGGATGCGGCCAAGCTCGAGCACGCGCTCGCGAACCTGATCGGCAACGCCGAGCGCTACGCCGGGCAGGCGGGGCCGATCGAGGTCTCCACGACCCGTCGACAGGGTCGGGCGCTGCTGACCGTGGACGACCGCGGGCCCGGGATCCCCACCGACCAGCAGGAGCGCATCTTCGAACCGCTGGCGCGGGCGCGCGAGCAGGACGTCGGTCACGGCAGCGGCATCGGGCTGTCGTTGGTGCGCGCGTTCGCCCGGCTGCATGGGGGGGACGCCTGGGTGGAACCGCGCCCCGGCGGCGGCGCCCGGTTCCGCTTCGCCATCCCGTTGGAGCCGGCGGGCGCTCCGTCGGACCGCGGGGTGCGCCCCCCGGCGTGAGACCAGGGGTGCGCCCCCCGGCGTGAGACCAGGGTTGCGTCCCGGGATGAGCCGGGGTGAGGCCGGGGATGGGCCCGGGGGATAGGGTCCGGCCGTCGAACGAGGCGGAGGCAGCGCACGTGGGTCGACGGGTCCTGATCCTCGGTGGAGGTGGGCGCGAGCACGCGCTGGGCTGGCGCCTGGCGTCCTCGCCCTCGGTGGCGGCCATCTGGTCGGCGCCCGGCAACCCGGGTCTCGCGGCGCTCGGCCCCACGATCCCGGTCGACCCGTCCGACCCGGCCGCGGTGGTCGCGGCCGCCGAGCAGGCGGACATCGACCTGGTCGTGGTCGGCCCCGAGGCGCCGCTGGTGGCCGGTGTGGTCGATGCGCTGTCGGCCGCGGGCATCGCAGCCTTCGGGCCGTCCGCCGCCGCCGCCCACATCGAGGGCTCGAAGGCCTTCGCGAAGCGGATCATGGTCGAGGCCGGTGCCCCGACCGGCGGCTACGAGGCGACCGAGGACCGCGACGCCGCCCACGAGGCCCTGGAGCGGTTCGCGCCGCCGTACGTGGTCAAGGCCGACGGGCTCGCGGCCGGCAAGGGTGTGTCGATCTGCCTCGACCTGCGGGAGGCCAGGGAGGCCATCGACGCCGCGCTGGTCCACCGCCGCTTCGGCGACGCCGGCGCCCGCGTCGTCGTGGAGGAGTACCTCGACGGGCCGGAGCGCAGCGTGTTCGGCGTGTGCGACGGCGAGGACGTCGTGCTGTTGAGCCCGGCGCAGGACTACAAGCGCGCCCACGACCGCGACGAGGGCCCCAACACCGGGGGGATGGGCGCGTTCTGCCCCGTACCCGGGTTCGACGTGGACGACGTCGACGACCTGCGCACGACCGTGTTCCGTCCGGTCCTGCGCACGCTCGCGGCGCGGGGGACCCCCTTCCGCGGGCTGCTGTACGCGGGTCTGGTCCTGACCGCGGACGGCCCGAAGTTGCTGGAGTTCAACGCGCGTTTCGGGGATCCGGAGACCCAGGTCATCCTCCCCCGGCTGGCCAGCGACCTCGGTGAGCTGCTGCACGCCTCGGCGACCGGCAGCGTGGCCGACGTCGAGGTGGCCTGGCGCGACGAGGCGGCGGTCACGGTGGTGCTCGCCAGCGGGGGCTACCCGGGCGGGTACGCGACGGGCCGACCCATCACCGGGGTGGACGAGGCGGGGGTGGCCGCGGGCCTGGACGTCTTCCACGCCGGCACCGCCATCGAGGACGGACGCCTGGTCACCGCCGGAGGTCGGGTCCTCAACGTCACGGCGCTGGGCCGGGACGTGGCGGCGGCACGGGACCGTGCCTACGACGCAGCGGAGCGGATCCACTTCGAGGGGATGCAGCGTCGATCGGACATCGCCGCGATCCGCTGAGGCGTGTCCGAGGCTTCGGGCCCACCTCGATGTGCACCGACGCCGTCGAGGACGTATATTGTCCGGACAATACCCCGGAGGTTCAGCTCGATGTCGCTTCGCCCCCTCCCCTCGCTGGCGATGCTCGCCGCTGCGGTCGCGTTGGTCGGTTGTGCCGCCGCGGCCGGCGGTTCGGAGCTCGATCCCGCCGCCGGAGCCCCCGACACCTCGGACGTGACACCCATGGAGGTCAGCGTGGAGACCCTCGGTCCGCAGGACGCAGCGACGCTGCTGGAGACGCGTGACGACGTGGTGCTCGTGGACGTGCGGACCCCCGCCGAGTACGACGCCGGCCACCTCGCCGGTGCAGCGCTGGTCGACGTCCAGGCGTCCGACTTCGACGCCCGCATCAGCGAGTTCGACCGGGACGCGACCATCGTGTTGTACTGCCGCAGCGGCAACCGCAGCGCCGTCGCGGCGGCACGGATGGTCGAGCTCGGTTTCGTGGACCTGATCGATGCTGGCGCCTACGACGCGCTCGCGGCCGCGGGCGTGCCGATCTCGTGACCGACCGCGGCCACGCCCACGGTCCCACCCGACGACTCGCGAGGACGACGACCATGGACGCAACCGGTTGGGACGAGCGCTACCGCGACACCGAGCTGGTCTGGTCGGCCGGGCCCAACACGTTCGTCGAGCGCGAGCTGAGCGGGTACCCACGTGGCCGGGCCCTCGACCTGGCCGCCGGCGAGGGGCGCAACGCCCTGTGGCTCGCGGAGCAGGGCTTCGAGGTCGAGGCGGTCGAGTTCTCCGCGGTCGCGATCGACAAGGGCCGCGCCATCGCGCAGCGCCGCGGTGTCGAGGTGACCTGGACCGCCGCCGACCTGACCTCGGCGCCGCAGCTCGATCCGGCGGACGTGGTGGTGCTCGCCTACCTGCAGCTCCCCGTCGAACCGCTCGCCGCGATCCACCGGCACGTGGCCCACACGATGGTCCGCCCGGGCGGCACGGTGCTGGTGGTCGCGCACGCGCGCCGGAACGTCACCGACGGCCACGGCGGGCCGAGCGCGCCGGAGGTCTGCCCCACGGTCGAGGAGGTGACCTCGGCGCTGACCGACGGCGGACTGGCGGTCGTGCACGCCGGGGAGGTCACCCGCGAGGTCGCCACCGACCACGGGTCCGCCACCGCGATCGACGTGCTGGTGCGGGCGACCCACCCGGCCGCCTGATCAGCGTCGGGCACCGCGGCGACCGCATGTCTCAGGCGGGGTCGACGTAGGTCTGGACGGCCGCGCGATCGGCGAGCAGCGGTGCGATCTCCTCGCGGATGACCTCGAGGTGGACCGGGTGGTCCCGGTAGGCGACGAAGGCCTGCTCGTCCGGGAAGTCGGCCACGATGCAGGCGTCGTGGTTGCCGTCGCTCACGCCGGCGTCGCGCTGGAAGCGGTACGCGAGGACCCCTCCGATCGCGTCGGGGAGCTGGTTCACCGCCTCCTCGACGCGGTCGACCTGATCGTCGGTGACCTCGGGCTTCCAGCGGAACAGGACGGTGTGGCGAAGCATGGGCGACTCCTCGTCGACGCACGTGGACCGCGTGCATACCACGACCGCTCGGAGCCGACCAAAGCGTGACCGGATGTCTGCACGTTGCTTCCTGCCAGGGACCGTGCTCTACTCCCGGCCTCGCTGTGATGGCGAGCATCAAGAGTGACGCGAGGGATCTGACCCGACGACCGTCCGGCAACCGGCTGAGCGACCACCTCGGCCACGGTGCCAATGTCAGGATCGATGCCGCACCAACCCAGCATCCGACTGTCGTTCGCCGTTGTGCCGGTCGTACTCGGGTCCTCCCCCCGGACCGAGGACGAGTGATGACGACCAGGACGTCGGATGGTGCCGTGTGGACGGGCGTGGACCGCGACCACCAGGGTGCTGCGCTCGACCATCCGGATGCGGTGGGTGCCGTGGCCGCCCGGCTGCGGTTGCTCGCGGCATCGGTCGAGCTGCACCGGATCGACCTCCACGTCCCGGAGGCGGCGGGTCCGTCCTCGGAGGACATCGTGACCCTCGCGCGGGCCGTGTGGGACACCAGCATCGGCGTCGGCGACGTCCTCGCGCTCCGGCTCCCGACGGGGGACGAGCGCCGCGTCAACCTCGGCACACTCGTGCGCGGTGCCTGCCAGCGCATCGAGCCCGTGGAGTTGCCGGTGGGTCACCCGCTGCTGGCGCGTGCCGGCACCGCGCTCGCGTTGGCGGTCGCTCCCGACGGACGCCGTTGGCTCGTGGTCGCCGACGCGCGGGGTGCGACCACGGTGCGGCTGCTGGCCTGGGGATGAGCCGAACCGTTCACGGGTCGGCCGTCATCCGTGCCCGTGCGATCGCCGCGGAGCTGGCCCCGAGCATCGCTGCGGCGGCGAGGAAGATCGCGCCGATACCGGTGGCTCCGGCGATGGCGCCGACACCGATCGGCAACGCGAGCTGGCCGAACCGGTTGGCGGTCAGACGGACGCCGATCGCCGTCCCCCGCATGGTGGTCGGCACCTGCGAGATGACCCACGCGAGGCTCAGTGGCTGTCCCAGACCGAGGCCGAAGCCGGCGACCGCGATGATCACGAACAGCGCAGCCGGGCTGGCGGTCGTCGGGAGCGCCACCAGCGCGACGGCCGGCAGGATCATGCCGGTCACGAGCAGGTTGCGGCGGCCCATCAGCCGGATGAGTCGGACCATCAGCAGCCGGGAGAGCAGCGTGCCGGCGGCCTGCACGCTGAGCAGCAACCCGACGGTCCCGACCGGGATGCCGACCGCTTCCCCGTACGCCGGCAGGTAGGCGATCAGCAGATCGATCGTGGTCAGCACGGTCAGGCTGGCCAGGATGGCGTGGGGGACCGAGGGCGTCCGGAGGATGACGCCCACCTCGTGGCGCATCGACCCCTGCACGCCCGGCGCCGCACGCCCCTCGGCGGCGGGTGGTGGACGCACCCAGATGGACACCGCCAGCGCGACCCCGGCCAGGCAGGCGAACGCCGTGAGCCAGAACACGCTCGCCAACGATCCTCCCACGGCGTCGTAGAGCATCCCACTGGCCGCGGGGCCGATCATCTGGGCGGACGCGACGGCGACGGTGAAGGCGCCGATGCGCGCGTCCCGCTCCGCCGTGGCGCCATGGTTGGAGAGCAAGGTCTGGAGCCCGATGAGGCCGCTGACCTGGCCGAGGCCGAGCGCGGCCTGGGCGGCGAGCAGCGACCACAGACCGCCGGCCAGGGCGAACCACACCGCGGTCGCGGCGACGAGTGAGGTCCCGCCGATGAGGAAGCGGGTCGGGCCGAGCCGATCCATCCACCGACCGAGCGGGACCGACATCACGAACGACAGCGCGGCGTAGGCCCCGGCGATCAACCCGAGGAAGAAGGCGTCGGCGCCCAGTTCGAGCGCGCGGTAGGACACCATCGGGCGCAGCGCCTGCACCGGCGCGATGGTCGCGAACGCCAGGACCAGCGCGCGCAACAACCAGCCCTGTCTCAGCACGAGCGACGTCGTGGTGTCGCCGGGCATGACATCCGCATTATGGGTCATGTCCTCCAGTCAATGACCGCTAGCCTACGGAGCCACGAGCCCGTGCGTCCCGACCGGAGCCCGGACCGACCATGGTGGCGCGCTTCCTGTTGTTCATCCGGCTACGACGTCGGATGCATCCCGGCGTGGCCTACCTGGTCACGTTGGCCGTCTACCCCCGCCGGGGTCCGGCCACGGTCGTGCCCCAGGTCCGGCCCGCGGAAGCGCACGCGATCGTCAAGGCGTGGCGACGGGAGCCGGACGTGCCCGCGGAGCGGCTGCTCGAACGGCTCTACGGGACCGAGCAGGACGAGGTCATCGAGACGCTCCTGCGTCGCGGTGAGCAGGAGCGCTGAGCTGGAGCCGGCGGGGCCCGCGACCTCGAGGGCGCGGTACGACGATGCAGGAGGAGGGGTCGGCATGCGGATCGTTCGGGTGGCGGTCGCGGGGGAGACGGTCGTTGGCCGCCTCCTCGACGAGGGGGTCGAGGAACTCGCTGGCTGGCCGGTCGCGCCACGACCGACGGGCCGTCGGTTCGCACGGGATGCCGTGCGCCTGTTGGCGCCGGTCGTGCCGAGCAAGATCGTCGCCATCGGCCGCAACTACCTCGCACACATCGCGGAGATGGGCTACGAGCCGCCCCCTGAGCCCTCGCTGTTCCTCAAGCCGCCCTCGTCGGTCATCGGCCCCGACGACGACGTGGTCCTGCCGCCGCGGGACCTGACCGCCGAGGTGCAACACGAGGCGGAGGTGGCGGTCGTCATCGGGCGACGGGCGCGGCACCTCACACGCGACGAGGTCTGGGGCGCGATCGCCGGGGTGACCTGCGCCGACGACGTGACCGCCCGGGACCTGCAGCGACGCGATCCTGGACTGACACGCGCCAAGTCCTTCGACACCTTCTGTCCGATCGGGCCCTGGGTGGAGACCGAGGTCGACCTGCGTGGCGGGCTGTCGGTGTCGTGCCACGTCAACGGGGAACTCCGTCAGCAGGGACACAGCTCGGGGCTGGTCCACGACATCGCAGCGATCCTCGCGTTCGCGTCGCAGGTGATGACGCTCGAGCCGGGCGACGTGGTGCTGACCGGCTCGCCCGGTGGGACCGCCACGCTGCACCCGGGCGACCGGGTCCGGATCGGCGTGGAGGGGGTCGGGACGCTCGAGCACGGGTGTGTGCGAGCACCGGTCCCAACTGCTTGACACAAGTAATAGTATTGATGCATGGATCGGCGTCATGGATGCGGGACAGCCGATGACCATGGTGCGAGCGGATGGACCCGATCCGACCCGATGACCGAGGGAGACGGCGATGAGTAGCGGCTTCACCATCGAGGAGCCCCGGAGCGTCGACGAGGCGCTCACCCTGCTGGCGCAGGGGGACGAGACGGTACGGGCGATCGCCGGGGGCACCGGGCTGTCGCTGCTCATGAAGTACGGGTTCTTCGAACCGGCCACCCTCGTGAGCCTCCGGCACCTGCGCTCGTCACTGGCCGACATCGAGGTGACGCCGGATGGTGGGGTGCGCCTGGGAGCGATGGCCACCCTGCGGGACCTCGAGGACGCCCCGATCGTGGCCGAGCGGCTGCCGTTGCTCCGGCAGGCGCTCGGACGACTGGCGACGGTCCGCCTGCGCAACGCCGCGCAGTTGGGTGGCGCCATCGCCCACGGTCATCCGCAGATGGACACGCCCCCGGTGCTGCTGGCCCTCGACGCACAGGTGCAGGTCGCGAGCATCCGGGGTGCGCGCACGATCGCCGCGCAGGACATGTTCCTCGGGTACTACGAGACCGCGGTCGAGGACGACGAGCTGATCCTGGAGGTCCGCATCCCGCCCCAGGGGGAGCACCGGGCGACCTACCGGAAGATCACGGCCAGGGCCGAGGACGACTGGCCCATGCTCGGCATCGCGGCGCTGGTCGCGACGGACGGCGGGCGGATCTCGCGGGCGCGGGTCGCGCTCGGGGCCCTGACGGACCGCCCCATGCGGCTGCCCGACGTCGAGTCCGCGCTGCAGGGCAGCGACCCGGGGTCCGACGAGGTCGAGGCCATCGCCCGGGACGCCGCCGCGGCGCTGGATCTGTACGACAAGCCAGCAGCGTCGGCCGCCTACCAGCGCCACATCGTCGCCGTGCACCTGCGGCGGGCGTTGCTGGAGATCCTGGATCTTGGCGACGGGTCGAGCAAGGGAGGGCGATGATGCCCAAGGAACAGGTCGGACGGTCGGTCCCACGCGTCGAGAGCGAGGCGAAGGTCACCGGCACCGTCGAGTACATCCACAACTTCGAGCTCCCGGGCATGCTGCACGCGAAGTTGGCGCGCAGCATCGTCCCGCACGCACGGATCACCGGGATCGATGTCTCGGCGGCCCTCGCCGTGCCCGGCGTCAGGCGGGTCATCACCGCCGAGGACGTGGCCACCGTCACGGCGGTGGACTACATGGGTCCCGCGTTCCTCGACCAGCCGGTGCTCGCCATCGACAAGGTGCACTTCGTCGGTGAGCCCGTCGCCTGCGTCATCGCGGACACGCCGCGCGCGGCCGCAGAAGCAGCCGAGCTCGTCGTCATCGACTACGAGGAGCTCCCCGCCGTCTTCGACGAGGTGGAGGCCGCAGGTCCCGACGCGCCGGTGGTCCACGACCGCGTGGAGGCGGCGGCCAGCTTCGCCGACCTCAAGGGCCTGGGCGATGTCCGCGACACCAACGTCGCCCTGCACTACAAGCTGCGCCGGGGCGACGCCGAGGCAGCGCTCGAGGACGCCGCGCACGTGTTCGAGCACACCTTCCGCTCCACGCCGAACGTCCACGCCACCATGGAACCCTTCGTCGCGGTGGGGGAGATCGGCGATCGCGGGGACATCACCGTCCACGCCGCGATGCAGAACCCCTCGATCATGCAGGTCGAGCTCGCCCGGCTGTTCGACATCCCGGAGAACAAGATCCGCATGCGCACGGCCTTCCTCGGGGGCGGGTTCGGGGCGAAGCTCTACGTCAAGCTCGAGCCGCTCGCCGCCGTGTGCGCCATGCTGATGCGCCGTCCGGTGCGCATCGCCCTGACGATGGAGGAGCAGTTCGTCACCCTCACGCGGCACGGCTCCACCATCACGCTCAGGACCGGGGTCGACGCCGACGGCAGGATCCTCGCGCGCGCCTGCGACGTGACCTGGAACACGGGTGCGTACGCCGACATCGGCCCGCGCGTGGCCCAGAAGAGCGGGTTCACCGCAGCCGGGCCCTACGACATCGAGCACGTCTCCATCGACTCGAAGTGCGTCTACACGAACATGCCACCTGCCGGTGCCTACCGGGGGTTCGGGATCCCGCAGCTGTCGTGGGCCTACGAGTGCCAGGCGGACCTCATCGCCAGGGAGCTCGGGATCGATCCGCTCGACTTCCGGGACCGCAACGCCCTGCGCAACGGCCGACCCCATGCCACGGGTACCACCATGCAGGGGATCGCCACCGAGGTGGTCCTGGCCAGCCTGCGCGAGCAGATGGGGTGGGACACGGAGCTCGAGGACCGGGGCGAGGGCACGATCAAGCGCGGCCGCGGGGTCGGGTTCGGACTGAAGGCGGTCATCACCCCGTCGACCTCCGTGGCCACGGTCACGCTCTCGGGTGACGGCAGCGTCCAGGTCGCCTGCGGTACCACCGACATGGGCCAGGCATCGGTCAGCGCGTACGCGCAGATCGTCGCCGAGGTCCTCGGGCTGCAGACCGAGGACGTCGTCGTCCACCACCCCGACACGCGCTTCACGACCTACGACATGGGCACGTTGGGATCGCGCTCGCTGTGGCACAACGGCAACGCGCTGATCCAGGCGTCCAACGAGGTCCGCGCCGAGCTGCTCGCGTCGGCGAGCGACCAGCTCGGCGTGGACGTGGACGAACTCGAGCTCAGCGGTGGGGGCGTCGTCGCCAAGGACGGCACGCGGCGGTCCCTGGCCGAGATCATGCTCGGTCGGTTCGGGATGCAGGCCGGCAACATCATCGGGCGCGGGGAGTACACGCCCACCTACGACAAGCCCGACCCCGAGACCGGGCAGTCGGACAACGTCGCGGCGTTCTGGATGGTCGGTGCCTGTGGCGTCGAGGTCTCCGTCGACACGGAGTCCGGGAAGACGACCATCGACCGACTGGTGGTCATCGGTGACTCCGGTCGGCCGATCAACCCGGACATCGTCCGGGCCCAGTTCAGCGGTGCCGCCATCATGCAGATCGGGATGGCGCGCACGGAGGAGCTGCTCCACGAGCAGGGGCAGCTGACGACGACCGGACTCGCCTACTACAAGGTGCCCGGCATCCTCGACGTCCCCCGGGACCTCGAGAGCGTCGTGGTCGATCTCCCGCTGGACGGTGACGCGCCCTTCGGGGCGAAGGGGGTGGGCGAGACCGGCAGCTTCGCGGTGGCTCCGGCGGTCGCGAACGCGATCCACGACGCGGTCGGGGCCCGGGTCACGACCTTGCCGATGACCGACGAACGGATCTGGGCGGCGATCAACGACGCCTCGGCGGACAGGAGTGCAGGATGACCTCCAAGGACCATCGCATCGCCGTCACCCTGAACGGGGCCGAGACGGAACTGGATGCCGCGCCGTACGAGACGCTGCTCGAGGTGTTGCGCCGCGAGCAGTTGCACGGTTGTCGCGAGAGCTGCGGCCAGGGGGTGTGCGGCACCTGCACCGTGCTGGTTGGCGAACGCACGATCGCGAGCTGCATCATGCTCGCGCACCTGGCCGACGGTGAGCGGATCGAGACCGTCGAGGGGATGGGGACGCCCGGCGACCTCAGCGTCGTGCAGCAGGCGTTCGTCGAGCACGCGGGGTTCCAGTGCGGCTTCTGCACGCCGGGGATGATCGTCACGGTCACCCAGCTGCTGCGGGAGAACCCCTCACCCACGGACGACGAGGTGGACCACTACCTGGCCGGCAACATCTGCCGCTGTGGTGCGTACCCGGAGATCCGCATGGCGGTGCGGACGGCAGCCGCCCGGCTGCGCGGCGAGGACGTCTGAGATGCCCTGTGTCAAGCAGCCGCGGTGAGGTGAGCTCGGGCGCCGCCGTGC
>JAFIEQ010000098.1 GCA_020832455.1 Nitriliruptoraceae bacterium | reverse complement strand
GCCGGAGCTTCGCGCGGCTCCGCGTCACCCGGCTCCGCGTCACCCGGCTCCGAGGCGGCCGGCTCCGCGTCACCCGGCTCCGGGTCCCCCGGCTCCGAGTCGGCCGGCTCCTGCGCGGCGGCCGGCGCGTCCACCGCGCCGTCGGGGCCCTCGGCCCGCCAGCGCTCGGCCAGCGACGCGCGGACGGTGGCGGCGGGCGGTGGCGCGTGGTCGGGGTGCAGCGCCGCATCGAGGGCCGCGCCCACCTCGTCCTCGGGCAGGAGCACGTCGACCACACCCAGCTGCGTCAGTCCGTAGACGATGCGGGCCAGCTCGAACTCGTGGTAGCCGAGGTCCTCGGCGAGCTGGTGCAGGTCGCGCTCCCCGTCGACGCTGGCCAGCACGGCGAACTCGTCGGGCTCGAGCGTGGCCGACACCGTGGTCGTCGCGGCCGTGAAGGTCGGGACCGCCGCCAGGTCCGGGATGACCCGGGAGAGCTCCATCCACTCGCGCTGGCGTTGGCCGACGACCAGCAGGACGTCGTCGACCGGCATGGCCACGGGGACGGCGGTCTGGTCGCTGTCGGCCGCAGGGTCCGCATCCTCGAAGCGGTAGGTGCCGAAGCGCCACCGGACCAGCTCGAGCAGCGAGTCCAGCGTCTGCTCCTGGAGGAACAGACGGATCGCGTCCCGGGTCACCAGTCGGCGCTCCACGAGCAACGCCCCGAGCCTCGCCCGCGATCCCTCGCGCTGCTGGTCATCCAGCACCCGACGCAGGTCGGGCTCGGACAGGAAGCCGGCACCCACCAGCCGGTCGCCCAGGCGAGCCCCGGCGACGGGTGAACGAGCCGCGACGATGCGACCGTCGGCGAAGGAGATGCTGCCCGGCCCGTCGAGCCCGGACACCGTCAGCGTGCCGGACCGACCCTCCGCCGAGACGTGCCGACAGATGGTGGCCACCGACGCGTCCTGCAGCTCTCCGTCCATGCACCCGAGCGTACTGGTCACGTCGAGCGCGCTGCGGCGTGTCGCCCCGGTCCGGTGGTCGCGATGACCGGTCCCCCACGACCCGGCCGAGCGCTACGGTGCATGGAGCGAGAGCGTTCGAAGCGCACGCTCGACGAGCGTTCGAGAGGTCGACCGTGAACGATCAGAGCGAAGAGACCGACCCAGCGGGGTCCTCGCCGGACGATCCGGCCGACGTGGTCGCGCGACGGATCGGGTTCGCCGTGCCGGGCGAGCTGGTCTCGCGTGCGGAGCTGGCGGAGCTCGACCGGTTCGCGACCGACGAGCTGCGCAGCCGTCGCCAACGCTGCGAGCGCGCCGAGGAGGCGGTCTCCTACACGCGGCGTCTGCTGCAGGGTCGCCTGGACCTGCTCCGCGCCGAACTCTCGCGCCGTGACGATCCTGCGGCCACCGAGACGCTGCGGGACCTGTCCCGGGTCCTGGCCGGGGACGACCGCACGGTGAGCGACCCCGCCCACGCGCGTGCGACCCGGATCCGGATGCCGGAGGACGGCGACCGCTACGCCGAGTTGCTCGACACCGTCGTGGACGAGTCGACGTTGCTGCACTCGCGGGAGGTCGATCTCGCCACCCTGCAGGCCGCGGTCGACGGGTTCGCGGCACTCGAACGCGACCTGTCGGTGCTGCGGCGGGCGTTGTTCGACCGGATCGACGCGCTCCGCGACGAACTCGCCGCCCGCTACAAGGACGGGCGTGCCGAGGTCGGGGAGCTGCTCCGCTGAGTCGTCCCGCCCGCGCGAGACGTCGGTGCCCCGCGCGGTCCGCGGTCGCGTGCGTCGTCGGTCGCGCGTGGGCGAGCGCGTGACGTCCTTCGCACAGGCGCAGCCGGAGCCGCTCGTCGAGCTGACTCGTCGCGACGAACGCAGCGGGGCCGCGGTCGTCGAGTCGATCCACCACGGCCACCTGGTGCTGGTGCGCCGCTCCGAGGTGCCGTCGGTCACCGACGAGGTGACGGCCGACAGCGGCGAGGTGGAGCACATCGCGGCGCTCGGCGTGCCGGACGTGGCCGTGTTCGTGCGGTCGTTGGCCAAGCCGATCCAGGCTGCGCTCTGTCTGGAGCTCCTCGGCCGTCCGGACCTCAGCGCGCCGGAGCTCGCGATCGCCTGGGCGTCGCACCGGGGGGAGCCGATCCACGAGACGGCCGTGCGCGCGTTGCTGGCACGCTCGGGGACCGAGTCGGAGGCGCTGACGTGCCCGCCGGCCACCGCCGAAGCGACCCCGCAGCGGGCCCCGACGCGCCTGCAGCACAACTGCTCGGGCAAGCACGCGCTCTTCGCCTGGGCCGGGCAGGCGATCGGGTGCGAACGTGACGCCCTGCTGGAGCGGACGGGGCCGTTGCAGCAGCGCGTGCTCGCGGCCCTGGACCGTCGTCTGACCGTGACCGAGGTCGGCACCGACGGCTGCGGTGCGCCCGCGGTGACCGGCCGGCTGGACCGGCTCGCCGCCACCTTCGCCTCGCTCGCCGTCGATGGGTGGGGCGCGCCGGTGCGCGAGGCGGGCCTGGCGGCCCCGCTGCTCGTCGGGGGTACGGGTCGCCTGGAGTCGGCGCTGCTCGCCGCGGGTGTCGTGGCCAAGGTCGGTGCCGAGGGCTCCTACGCCGTCGGTTGGGCCGATGGGTCCGGGGCGGCCTGGGGTCTGGCGGCGAAGGCCGCGGACGGTGCGACCCGTGGCAGCGCGACCGCCGTCATCCACGTCCTCGAGGCGCTGGGCGTCGTCGGTCCGCGGACCTGGCGCGAGGCCGCCCCGCGCGGTGGTGGGCTTCCGGTCGGTGCGGTCCGCCCCTCCGCGGCGCTACGTGCGTTGATCGATCACGCGGTGTCCGAGGTGCGCTGAACGGCGCGGTCCCCGGACGGGACGCGCAGCCCCCGCTGGTACCGTCCGGGCCCTGGGGGACCGTGCGCGAGCCGTCGCCCACGACGCGTGGCCCGCGGGGCGACGGGCGAGGACGGCACAGAACGGGAGCAGCGATGGGTGAGGCCGAGAAGGCGCGACCGGCTCGTGGCGGCGCGTCCGGTCCGGCCTCGGCAGGCTCCGACGCGGCCGCGGTGGACGACGGTGGGACCGTCCCGCAGGATCAGGCGACCGAGGACGCGCAGGTCGACCCCTCCGCGCTCGACGAGCTCGGCGGTTACATCCGGCACCAGCGGGAATCGGCCGCGCTGTCGTTGCGCAAGCTCGCCAAGATCGCCGGGGTCTCCAACCCCTACCTGTCGCAGATCGAGCGGGGGTTGCGCAAGCCGTCGGCGGAGATCCTGCAGGCCATCGCGAAGGCGCTCGAGATCTCCTCGGAGACCCTCTACGTCAAGGCCGGGATCCTCGAGGAACGGCCGGAGGACGTGGACGTCGAGGGCGCGGTGCGGCGTGACCCGGACCTCAGCGATGCCCAGCGTGAGGCGCTGCTCGAGATGTACCGCTCGTTCAAGCGGGTCGGCGCCGCGCGCCCGGCCCGTGGCTCACGCCGCCGGGCCCTGCTCGATGCGGTCACGCCGGGCGGGCTCGACGACCAGGCCATCCGCGCCGCGAGCAGCCGTGAGGAATCCGACGACGCCTGAGGGCGCACGGGTTCCCCCGCGCGGCGGCCGTGGGCCCGGGCTGACGTGACCTCGGTGCGCCACCCGCACCGTGGCGGGAATAGCGGCCAGCCGGTCGCCGTTCTGCAGGCGCGACCGTTCCCCGCTCGCCGAGGCCGCGACACGCCGGTGTGCGACCGCGCGACGACGGATCGGTCCCGGACGGCGGCCGGGCGGCGGTCACGCGGGACCGAGGCCCGGGAGCGACGTCACTACCCTGCGCGACGAGGGAAGCGACGGGAACCGTCCAGTCCGAGGTGGCAGCCCGAACGCCGATCGGTGCCGGACCCGGCCAGGCCGCGTCGGGCCCGTGATCCGTCCGCTGCCCCACCCGACCGCCGCCACGCCATCGCGAGGTGAGGAGTCCCGAGTGATCGAGCTGCGCACGCACGACCGGATCCCCACGGGGACCGATCGGGGCGAGTGGGAACTGCTCGTCGAGCAGGACCCGACCGCCAGCGTGTTCCAGACGCCCCGCTACCTCGGCGCCTGGCACCGCACCCTGGGATCGGGGACCCCGCTGCGGGTGCACACCGTGCACCGCGACGGCCGGCTGGTCGGGGTGATCGTCGACGCCAACGACCTGCACGGGGCGCCGAGCGGCCCGGAGGAGATCCGTCGGTTCGCCGGCGGGACGGAGGTCACCGACTACCTCGGTCCGGTCGCGCGTCCCGAGGACCGCTCGGACGTTGCCGAGGCCTACATCGCCAACCTCGCGGCGGACGTCGATTGGGACGAGTTCGTCGCCGGGGGCCTCCCCCGCGACTCCGGTTGGGCCGACGTGTTCCGCCGCAGCGCGGCCGACCACGGGCTGATCATCTTCGCCGACGAGGTGGAGGACGTCTGTCCCCGGATCGCGCTCACCGGCGATCACGACGACTACCTCGCCTCGTTGCCCGGCCGCCTGCGGCAGGAGCTGACCCGCAAGACCCGCAAGCTCGCCCGCGACGGCGGGGGCATCGAACTCATCGAGGTCCCTCCCGGCGAGGTGGCGGGGCGTCTGGACGCCTTCCTCGACCAGGCGGCGGAGAGCTTCCCGGAGAAGGCCGGGTTCTTCCGTCGCGACGACATGCACGCGTGGTTCGCGGCGCTCGCGGAGGAGTTCGCCGCCGATCGGGTGCTCCGGCTGCACGAACTGCACGTCGGTGGGCTGCCCGCTGCCTCGACGGTGTCGCTGGTGTCCGAGGGGGAGTGGGGGCTGTACAACTCCGCCTTCGATCCCGTCATGGCGTCGCTCGCGCCGGGGTTCGTCATCGTCGGTCAGCTGATCGAGGCGGCCTGCGCCGAGGGCGTGCGCGTGTTCGACCTGCTGCGCGGCGACGAGGCGTACAAGTACCGCTTCGGGGCCACCGATCGGCCGCTCGACCGGCTGACGATCGTGCGCTCGTGACCCCACGCGACGTGCCCGTCCCGGCGACCGCTGCGCTGCACGCGGTCGATGCCCCGCGCGTCGCGCGGGTGGCCCTGCTGAGCGTGCACACCTCGCCGCTGGACGCACCGGGGACCGGTGACGGGGGTGGGTTGAACGTCTACGTGCTCGAGGTCGCCCGCCGGTTGGCCGGCCGTGGTGTCCACGTCGACGTCTTCACCCGACGGACCGTCGCCGATCAGCCGGACACGGTGCGCGTGGCACCCGGTCTGGACGTGCACCACGTGACCGCAGGTCCCGTCGGCCCGGTCGACAAGGCGGACCTCGCGAACCTGCTCTGCGCCTTCGTCCTGGCCATGGAACGCCACCCCTCCGCGGCGACCCACGACGTGATCCACGCGCACTACTGGCTGTCGGGGTGGGTCGCCCGCCGCCTGGCCTCGCGGTGGGCGATCCCGTTCGTGCAGACCTTCCACACCCTCGGCGTGCTCAAGAACGCCACGTTGGCCCCGGGGGACCGTCCGGAGCCGGCGTTGCGGCTCATCGCCGAGGAGCGGATCGCCCGTGCCGCCGACCGCGTGCTGGTTCTCACCTGCGGCGAGGCACGTCTGCTGCACCGCACGTACGGCCTGTCCGGTGCCCGCTTGACCGTGGTCCCGGCCGGGGTCGACCTCGGCCGGTTCCGCCCCGACGTCGCGGGGGACGACGCGATGCGCGAGGCGGACCGGGCCACGGCGGCCGGTCGCGGTCCGATGCTGCTGTTCGCCGGTCGGCTCCAGCCGCTCAAGGGACCGGACGTCGCGGTTCGCACGCTCGCGCAGGTCCGTCGCCACGTGCCGGACGCGTGGCTGCGCATCGTGGGCGGCGCGTCGGGCACGGGCGTGGGGGTGACCGACCCGGAGCGGCTGCGGGCGCTCGCCGACCGGCTCGGTGTCGGTGACGGGGTCGTGATCGAGCCGGCGGTCGACCAGGAGCGGCTCGCCGAGCTCTACCGCCGGGCGGACGTGCTGCTCGCGCCCTCCCGCAGCGAGACCTTCGGACTGGTCGCCCTCGAGGCGCAGGCGTCGGGCACCCCGGTGGTCGCGGCCGACGTGCCCGGACTGCAGGCGGTCGTCGGCGAGGGCGGCACGCTCGTCCCCGGACACGATCCCGCCGATCACGCGGCGGCCGCGGTCCGCTACCTCCACGATCCGGCGCTCGCGCAGCGGACGGGACGTGCCGGGATCTCGGCCGCGAGCCGTGCGTCCTGGGACGCGACGGTGGACCGGCTGGAGCACGCCTACGGTGCGGTCGTGGCGGCACGTGACGCCGCGGCGGCGTCCGCGACCGATCACGCGTCGGAGACGGCCGAACTGGCCGGTTGAGGCCCTCCGGCGACCGCCCCGTCCCCGCGCAGGAGCCGTCATGACCGAACCGGAGCCGACCACCGGACACGCCCACGACCGGCAGCAGGTCACGGCGTTGGTCCGCGAGGTGCTGCAGGCGGCCGAACTGCACGTCACCGAGGTGGCGCCCACCCGGCTGATGACGATGCTCAGCGGGGAGTGGAAACGGACGATCCCGCTGCTGCTCGACATCGATGAGCGGACCCTGACGGCGACCTCGCTGTTCGCCGGCGTGCCCGACGAGGGGCACGAGGCGGTCTACCGGCTGCTGCTGCAGCGCAACCAACGGTCGGGCTACGTCCACTTCGCGCTCGACGACGAGGGCGACCTGATCCTGACGGGCAAGGTGCCGCTGGCCGCGGTCGATGCCACCACCCTCGACGAACTGCTCGGGGAGGTCCTGACCCTGGCGGACACGACCTTCAACCGGGTGCTGCGTACCGGGTTCGCCTCCTACCTGGACCACGAGCAGCGGTGGCGGGAGGGGGCCGGCCTCCCGGCCAACCCCGTCGGCGAGGCGATCCACGAGCGCTAACGTCCAAGAGCGGCCCGGTCGCGTCAGGTGACGATCCGGTGGCGCGAGGCGACCATCCGGTCGTGTCGGTCGACGACGAGGAGGCCACGGTGGACGGGCAGTTGGCGGTCATCGGGACCGGTGGGATGGGCGAGGCCCTGCTGCGCGGGTTCCTGCGTGCCGAGGTCGTCACCCCCCAGCGGGTCACCTGCACCGCCGCGCGCGAGTCCCGGGTCGCCGAACTCGCCGACACCCACGGGGTGGCGACGACCACGGACAACGTGGCCGCCATCGGGTCGGCCGACGTCGTCCTGCTCGCCGTCAAGCCGCAGGTCCTGCCTGGCGTGCTGGCCGAGGCGGCGGAGGCGTTCCACGCCGGGCAGACCGTCATCAGCGTCGCCGCCGGGGTGACGATCGCGCGTCTCACCGAGGCGATCGCGGCGCCCGTGGACGTCGTGCGGGTGATGACCAACACCCCGGCGCAGGTCGACGCGGCCATGTCCGTCGTCGCCGGCGCGCCCGGCGTCGCCGAGGAGGCGATGGCACGCACGGAGGAACTGCTCGCCACCGTCGGCGAGGTGGTGCGACTGCCCGAGGACCGCATCGATGTCATGGCGGCCATGGCCGGGTCCGGGCCGGCCTACCTCTTCCTCGTCGTCGAGGCGCTGATCGAGGCCGGGGTGGAGCTCGGCCTCACCCGTGACCAGGCCACACGCTTCGCCGTCCAGACGCTGTACGGGTCCGGGCGGCTGCTGGCGGAGACCGGCACGCACCCGGCCCTGCTGCGCGAGGCGGTGACCTCCCCCGGCGGCAGCACCGCCGCCGGGTTGCGGGAGCTGGAGGCCGGCGGGGTGCGGGCCGCCGTGCGGGCCGCGGTCGCCGCGGCGTTGGCGCGCAACCGGGAGCTCGGCGCCGGCAGCTAGCTCACGGCCACCAGAGCAGCGCGAGCAGCACCGCTGCGGCGACGCCGTTGCCCGCGAGGGCCGCCCAGCGCCGTCCCGGTCTGGGGCCGCTGGCGGTCGGCAGCGTCCCCATCCGGGCCAGCAACGACCCGATCGCCGCGGACGTGATGCCCACCGCCACGAGCCACCCGAGCGGTGCGACCTGCCACGCGCCCATCGTGCGCGACAGGGCCGACCCACCGACGGCCGTCACCAGCAGGCTGGCGAGGTCGATGCGATCGATCGGTCGGTCGTCGCGACGGCCACGCCAGGCGATGGCGCTGGTGGAGACCACCAGCCACAGCGGGATGGCGATCACGAACAGCCCGAGGTCGACCAGCCCGGGGCGTGGCGGGACGGGATCGACCTCGCCGACGTCCGCGGCCCGGTCGGCGTCGAGCAGCGCCGGACCGACCGCGTCGATGGATGCGTCGGTCCGGGCCAGCACGACCACCGCCCGCTGCTCGTCGGGTCGGAGGCCGGCCCAGGCGCTGAACCCACCGGTGCGGCCGTTGTGCCAGATGGTGCCGTCGTCCTCGATCATCCAGCCGAGGCCGACCTGTCGGTCCTCGCCGGCGGGAGCGATCGGTCGCAGCGCATCCATCCCGGGCGCGTCGCCCGCCATCACCGCCTGCAACAGCCGTGCGAGGTCCTCGGCGCTCGACCAGACCATGCCCGCCGGTGCGTAGCCCTCGCTGATCCAGGGCGCCATGGCGGTGCCACCCGCGGTCCGTCCCGCCACGGCGTGCGCCGGCAGGGACCCGGCCGCGTCCGCCACCCACAGCCCCTCGAGGCCGAGCGGTCGCGCGATGCGCTCGGTGAGCAGGTCCGCGTACGGCTGCCCCGCGGCCTCGGCCAGCGCCTGCCCGAGCAGGGCGACGCCCAGGTTCGAGTACGCGTGGTCGCGGTCGTCGGCGGGCAGGTCTCGTCCGCTCGCAGCGGCGATCACGTCGGCGGGTCGCTGCCCACGGTAGGGGTCCCCACCGAACACGGGCATCCGGCCCGCGCTGACCAGCCGGTCCGCGGGGAGGCGGGGCAGCCCGCTGCGATGGGTGGCGAGGTCCTCCAGGGAGACCCTGGCGAGCCCCGGATCGTCCACCCCGAGCGCGTCCGCCACCGGTTGATCGAGCGTGACCACCCCGGCCGCGACGAGGTCCGCGAGCAGCATGCCCGTGAGCGCCTTCGCGATCGATCCGATCTCCATCGGGTCCCCGGGCCGCAGCGGTGCCGCCCCGGCCGCGTCCCGCGCCCCGAACGCGGCGCTGCGGATCGAGTCCGGCTCGACCAGGGCGACGGACATGCCGCCGATGGCCGCGGAGTCCCCGACCAGCGTTCGCGCCTGCTCGGCCAGTTCCGTGTCGCCACGGGTGTCGCCCGACCGCTGGTCGGTCTGCGGTCCGACGGGCCAGACCAGGACCATGGTGGCGATCCCCACCACCAGGCCGACCACGAGCGCCCGCCCCGGTGGGCGCGCGATCTGCTCGCGCTCCCGGGTGTCGGATCGTGTGGGCGGAGCGGTTCCGTCTGGCACGTGCACCCCCGTTCGACGGCGACCGTACCGGCCGCGGGCGGCGGATCCCGAGCGGGCCCGCGTGCGCGCTGAACGCGGCGGGGTGGCCGTCGACCGCACCGCAGCAGGCCCGGGTTCGTACCGTGGTGTCCCGCTCCGCCGTGCGGCCCGTCCGTGCGGTGCAGCGAGCCCACGTGGCCCTCCGATCGGATGGCCTGCCGAGGGACCCGGTCCGCGACCGGGTCCGCGTCCAACGAGGTCCCCGTGCGTCGCGTCGCTCCCGCCGTGGTCCTCGCCGCGGCACTGGTCCTGGCGGCCTGCCAGGCCGACGAGCAGCCCGTGGTCGAGACCGCCGAGGTCGTCCGCGCCGAGGTCGTCCAGACCGTCGCGGCGTCCGCCCGACTGGCGCCACGCGCCATGGCGACGGCGGTCGCGCCCTTCGGTGCCGAGGTGGAGGACATCCTGGTCGCCGACGGGGACGTGGTGTCGGCCGGTGATCCGCTCCTGCGGCTCGCCGGGGACCCCATCGAGGGGCGTATCGCGCGGGCGGAGGAGGCGCTCGCCGCGGCGGAGGAGCTCGGGGACCTCGCGGCCGGAGCGGGCGTGGACCTCGCGCCGACCCTGGGGGCGTTCCGCTCGCAGCTCGACACGACCCTGCCCGGGCTCATCGGGACGCTCGAGCAGCAGGCGCAGGCGACCTCCTCGGCGTTGGGTGCCGCCATCGCGGGGGTGACCGACACGGCCGCGGCCGGGGACGAGCTCGCCGACGCGCTCGCGGCGGCGGTCGAGGACGTCGATCCCGACGACCTCGCGGACCTCGCCGACGCGGCGGAGCTCGCCGGGGTGGACGGGGTCGACGTCGACGCGCTGCTCGCCGCCCAGGAGGCGCTCGCCGCCGCTCCCGTGGGTCCGGACGTCGACGGGGTCCTCGGCAACCTGATCGAGGCGCAGCAGGCCGCCGACGCCGCCCAGCGACAGCTGGCCGGTACCCGCGCCCAGTTCGCGGAGGCCTCGCGCCAGCTCGCGGCCGCCGAGCAGGACCTCTCCGCGTCCACGGACGCGACCGAGGCCGCGCAGCGTGCGGCCGTCGAGGCGCAGGTGGCCCAGGCGGAGCAGGCGCTGCAGGCCGCGGAGGCGCAGCTCGAGGAGCGCACCGTCGTCGCACCGATCGGCGGGACGGTCGAGTTCATCCGCGACGGCGGGGGCGGTGCGGGCGGCGGGCTGGACGCGCTCGGCGGCCTGGGTGACCTCGGCGGGCTCGCCGACGGCCTGGGCGGGCTCGGGGACCTGGGTGACCTCGCACCACCCGCCAACGCGGGCGGCGGCGGTGCGCGCGCCGGCGCGCTCGAGGTCGGCACGGCCGTCTCGGCCGGCGAGCCGCTGGTCCGGGTGTACGACCTCGGTCGCTTCACCGCCGAGCTGGAGGTCGACGAGCTGGACGTCGTCGAGGTGGCGCTGGGCCAGGAGGTGACCCTCGCCATCGATGCGCTCCCGGCGCTCGACGTCCGGGGCACGGTGGAACGGGTCGCCTTGGCCCCGACCCGCGACGCCACCGGTGGGTCGCTGTACGCCGTGGGGGTCGCGCTCGACGGTGCACCCGATCCGGAGCTGCGCATCGGGCTGACCGCCGCAGCGGAGATCGAGGTGCGCCGGCTCGACGGCGACCTGGTGGTGCCCACGTCCGCGCTGCTGCGCCGTGGCGGCCAGGAGGTCGTCTACCGGGTCGAGGACGGCGTCGCCCGGGAGGTCCCGGTGACCGTCGCGGCGATCGGGGACATCGACGCGGCGGTGGAGGGCGACCTCGAGGTCGGTGACGAGGTCGTCACCCTCGGCGTCGAGCTGATCGAGGACGGCGACGAGCTGCCCGGATGACGCCCGCCGCGGAGCCGCCCCCCATCCTGCTCGAGGCCGCCGCGGTCGAGCGCATCTACCGCATCGGCCGCGACGTCGAGGTCCACGCGCTGCGTGGGGTCACCTTCAGCGTCGACCACGGCGACTACGTCGCGATCGTCGGCTCGTCCGGCTCGGGCAAGTCGACCCTGCTGAACCTGCTCGGGGCCCTGGACCGTCCGACCTCGGGGCACGTGCGCTACGACGGTCGCGACGTCCGGGAGCTGACGGACACGGAGCTCGCCGAGCTGCGCAACACCCGCATCGGCTTCGTCTTCCAGTCGTTCCACCTCCTGCCACGGATGACCGCGCTGGACAACGTCGCGCTGCCGTTGGTCTACCGCGAGGGATCCCCGCGCGAACGCCGCCGCCGGGCGACGGCCGCGTTGCGCAGCGTCGGGCTCGAGGACCGGATGGGCCACCGCCCCACGGAGCTCTCCGGCGGGCAGCAGCAACGTGTCGCGATCGCGCGGGCGCTGGTCACCGAACCGGCGCTGATCCTCGCCGACGAGCCGACGGGCAACCTCGACACCACCACGGGCGAGGACATCATGGCCCTGTTGGAGTCGATCCAGGCCGAGCGGGGCACCGCGCTGGTGGTCATCACCCACGAGCCGGAGATCGCGCAGCGGGCGACCCGCACGATCGAACTGCGGGACGGATCGATCGTGGGTGAGGCGACGTGAACCTGCGTGAAGCGTTCCGCGTCGCCGGCCAGGCGTTGGTCGCGAACCGGCTGCGATCCGCGTTGACCACCCTCGGGGTGCTCATCGGGGTCATGTCGGTCGTGCTGCTCGTCGCCATCGGCCAGGGTGCCCGTCAGGAGATCACGGGCGCGATCGAGGGGCTCGGCTCCAACCTGCTCTTCGTGCTGCCCGGCGACGGGGACTTCGGGGCCGGGCCCAGTCGGAGCCGGTTCACCCTCGACGACATCGAGGCGGTCGAGCGCGAGCTGCGCGGGCCGGGACGCCAGGTCGCGGCGTCCACCGTCGGCGGGGAGCCGATCCAGGCCGAGGGGGTGCGCCTGAACGCCACCGTGCTGGCGGTCAGCGCCGGCTACCCCGAGGTCCTGGACCGGGAGATCGCCCGCGGGTTGGCCTTCAGCGAATCGGACGTCACCACCAGTCGGCGGGTCGCGGTGCTCGGTGCCAGCACCGCCGAGGACCTGTTCGACACCCAGGATCCGGTCGGGCGGACCGTCACCATCTCCGGGGTGCAGTTCCGCGTCGTCGGCGTGCTCAGCCGGATCGGTGGCGGCGGGACACCCTTCGGCCCGGATCAGGACCGCACGGTGCTGATCCCGGCGTCCACCGGTCAGCGGCTGTTCGGGACCGATCGGGTCGACTCCATCTTCGTGCGTGCCACCTCGACGGCCACGATCGAGCAGGAGCGCTCGACCGTCGAACGCGTCCTCGCGCAGCGCATCGGGGAGGACGAGTTCTCCGTCATCAGCCAGGACGAGATCATCGGCGTCGTGGGCGACATCCTGCAGATCCTCACCATCGTGCTGGGAGCGATCGCGGGCATCTCCCTGCTCGTCGGCGGGGTCGGGGTGTCCAACATCATGCTGGTGTCGGTCAGCGAACGCACCCGGGAGATCGGGCTGCGCAAGGCGCTCGGAGCCCGGACCCGCGACATCACCCTGCAGTTCCTGCTGGAGGCGATGGCGCTCACCGTGCTCGGTGGGGTGGTCGGGCTCGCGCTCGGGATCGGTGGTGCGCAGCTGGTCGCGGCCCTGGCGCCGGTCCCCGCCGCGGTCACCTGGTGGTCGATCGCGCTCGCGCTGGGGGTGTCGGTCGGGGTCGGGTTGGTCTTCGGGGTCCTCCCGGCGCGCCGTGCCGGACGACTGGACCCGGTGGAGGCCCTGCGGCACGACTGATCGGGCCCGACGCGCGTCGCGGGCGGCGGCGGCGGGCGGCGCGCCGACCGGGCCGCCGATGGCCGTCGCTACGCTCGCCACGCGCCGGTGACGGGAGCCTGGCGTGTGCCGTCGATGGGAGCGCTGCGCGTGGCCACGAACCGATGCCGGACCGCGCTGGTCTGGGACGAGGCCGTGGTCGGCTACGACCTCGGGCAGGGCCACCCGCTCGCCCCGGTGCGCGTGGAGCTGACCGTCGACCTGATCCGGCGGCTCGGGTTGCTCGGCGGCGACGTCGAGGAGGTGCTGCCCGGCGAGCTCGACGAGGCCGACCTGCTGCGGCTGCACCGCGACGACTTCGTGGCGACGGTCAAGCGCCTGTCCGCCGACCCGAGCGCGCCCTGCGACCCCGTCTACGGGCTCGGGCCGGGGGATACGCCAGCGTTCCACGGCATGCATCCGGCCTCGATGCTGATCTGCGCGGCGAGCCGGGAGGCCGCGCGACGGGTGTGGACCGGCGAGCAGGACCACGCCTTCAACCCCGCCGGCGGCCTCCACCACGCGATGCCCGACCGTGCCGCCGGGTTCTGCGTCTACAACGACCCGGCCGTCGCCATCGACTGGCTCCTGGAGCAGGGGGCGGAGCGGATCGTCTACGTCGACGTCGACGTGCACCACGGCGACGGCGTCGAGGTGATGTTCGCCGACGACCCGCGGGTGCTCACGGTCTCCCTGCACGAGTCCGGGCGGTTCCTGTTCCCGGGGACCGGGCACGTGGAGGACATCGGCGAGGGCGACGCCCGGGGCAGCATCGTCAACCTGCCGCTGCACCCCGGCACGACCGGCGGGATCTGGCTCGACACTTTCGACGCGGTCGTCGATCCGCTGATCCGACGCTTCGCACCGGACGTGCTGGTCACCCAGCTCGGTTGCGACACCCACGCGACCGACCCGCTGGCGCACCTCGCCCTGACCGTGGACGACATGGCCGCGATCTACGCCCGCCTGCACACCCTGGCGCACGAGGCCGCCGGTGGCCGGTGGCTCGCGTTCGGCGGTGGGGGCTACCAGCTCGTCCAGGTCGTCCCGCGGGCCTGGACGCTCGCGTTCGCGGAGATGACCGGCGGTCGCCTCGACGTGGAGACCCCGATGGCCTGGCGGGAGTTCGCCCTGCAGCGCACCGGGACCGCGGCCCCGACGTCCTTCACCGACGCGCCGATCCAGCTCTCGGAGGCGATGCACGAGCAGGCCCGCCGGGCGGCGCGGGACACCGTCGAGGCGGCACGCTCCCTGATCCTGCCGCGCCACGGCCTGGGCTGAGCCCGCCACGTCGCGGGTGCGGGCGGCGGCACGGCGACGCGGGGCCGATCCGGGCACGCACCTGATGGAACCGTTCGGGTCCGGCAGGCGTCTGGGCAGTGACCGGGGAGATGGTGTGATCGACGAGGACGGCTTCCGCCGCTTCTACGTGGCGTCGCGTGACGAGCTGTGTGCGGCCGTCACGATGACGCTCGGCGACCGGCAGTTGGCCATCGACGCGGTGGACGAAGCGCTGGTGCGTGCGGCGGAACGCTGGGAGAAGGTCGTCGCGATGGATCGTCCGGCCGGGTGGGTCTTCCGGGTCGCCGTCAACTGGGCGACGTCGTGGCGACGGAAGTGGTCGGTGCGCCCCACGCTGCCCCTCGAGGTCCTCGACGGGGCGCACCTCGATGATCTGGGTGACGTGACGCTGCTCGAGGAGCTCGCGCGTCTGCCGCTGGCGCAGCGGCAGATGCTGGTGCTGCGCCACGTGCTGGGCTACTCGGTGGCGGAGACGGCCGCGGCGCTCGGGGTGGCCGAGGGCACGGTGAAGAGCGGGGTGCACCGGGCCCGTCAGCAGCTACGAGCCGACGTGGAGATGTCCGATGGAACTGGCTGACCGCCTACGGGAGACCGCCGAACGACTGCCGGGCGCCCCGCCCGGTGACCCCGCGGCGGTCTTCCGGCGTGGGCGTCACCGTCGCCGCCCCCCCGGGGGGGGGGGGGGGGGCCCCCCCGCCCCCACTGAACACCTTGCACCGTCCTGTGCTTTACCCTTAGCTCTTTGGCATGACCTTTTCCCTCATTGCGCAATGTCCCAACACCGGACAATTCGGCGTCGCGGCAGTAACTGCCGTGCCGGCGGTCGGCAAACTCCTGACCCATGCCAAAGCGGGTGTTGGAGCGGTCGCGACCCAGGCCCGCCTGAATCCTTACCTGGGGTTGGACGGCATTCAGCTGCTCAGTCAGGGCATCGCCGCAGGGGATGCCCTGGATCAATTGAAGCTGACCGACCCCTGTTATGAGCAGCGCCAGTTTGCCCTGCTCGACTGCAAGGGGCGAACCGCCGCCTGGACCGGGAAGCAATGCCTCGACTGGGCCGGACACCGTGAAGGGAAGGGCTACTGCGTTCAAGGCAACCGGCTGGAGGGACCTGAGGTGCTGGATGCGATTGAAGATTGTTTCCTCAAATCGGCAGGCCAGCCCCTGTCCCGGCGTCTGATCACGGCCCTGGGGGCTGGAGGTGAGGCTGGTGGCGACCGTGAGGGAGCCTTGTCGGCGACGCTCTACATCGTTGATCGGGAAGAATACCCGCTGTGGGACATCCGCGTGGATGAGCACTCAAAGCCGATTGAAGAGTTGAGGCGCCTGTATGATGTTTTTGAAAGGAATGTGGTTCCACATATTCGCGAAATGCCC
>JAFIEQ010000097.1 GCA_020832455.1 Nitriliruptoraceae bacterium | reverse complement strand
CCCCCCCCCCCGCCCCCCCCCCCCGCGGGGGGGGGGGGCCCCCCGCACCCCCCCCCAAGCCCCCCCGTCGGGTCGGGGGGGGGGGGGGGGGCGCGCCCCCCCCCCCCCGCCGTCGGTTCGGTGCACGTCCCGACCGCGTCGAGGTGGTCCGCCTCCCTTGACGCGGACGCGGACGTGCCGACAGGACCAGCAGCGTCGGGGATCTCCGGTGCGATCACGACCGGCCGTAGGCCGGCCCGAGCGATGAAGGGACGATCATGCGAGCGATGGTCGTGGACGACTCACGCGCGACCCGAGCGATCCTGCGACGCATCCTCGAGGAACTGGGCTACGAGGTCGTCGACGCGGCCGACGGCCGTGAGGGCCTCGACGTGCTGGCGGCGAACCCGGACGTGGAGCTCGCGCTCGTCGACTGGAACATGCCCGTCATGAACGGCCTGGAGATGGTCAAGGCCATCCGTGCCGCTGAGGACGAGCCCACGCTCAAGATCGTCATGGTCACGACCGAGGGCGACACCGACCACATCGTCGCCGCCATCGAAGCCGGGGCCGACGAGTACGCCATGAAGCCGTTCACCGCCGGTGTGATCCGCGAGAAGCTCGAGCTTCTCGGCGTGACGATCTGAGAGGCGACGAAACCATGCCCCGCCCCCGTGTCCTCGTCGTCGACGACGCTGTCGTCGTGCGCCGCATCGTCACCGACGTGCTCAAGGAGGACCCCAACCTCGAGGTCGTCGGCACAGCCTCCAACGGGCGGATCGCGTTGCAGAAGATCCCCCAGCTGAACCCGGACATCGTCACCCTCGATGTCGAGATGCCGGAGATGAACGGCCTCGAGACGCTCGTGGAGCTGCGCAAGCGCTACCCGAGGTTGCCGGTGATCATGTTCTCGACGCTGACCGACCGGGGGACCTCGGCGACGATGGAGGCGCTGCTCAAGGGCGCCAACGACTACGTCACCAAGCCCGCCAACGTCGGCTCGGTCACCGAGGCGATGGCCCGGGTCCGCGAGCAGTTGGTCCCGAAGGTCCACGCGCTGTGCGGCACGGCCCCGAGCGCCGCGCCGGGGGCGCCCGCGCAGCCGGCACGACGGGTGCCGACCCCGACGCCGGCACCGCCGCGTCCGCGTGCCCGACCGTCCACCCCGGTGGTGCAGGCCGTGGTCATCGGGGTGTCCACCGGCGGCCCGAACGCGCTCGCCGAGGTGATCCCCGCCCTGCCCGCCTCGCTGGGTGTGCCGGTGTTCATCGTCCAGCACATGCCCCCGATGTTCACCAAGCTCCTCGCGGAACGGCTCGATGGGCACAGCCCCCTGACGATCAGCGAGGCCGTCGACGGCGAGGTCGTCCGCCCCAACCACGTCTACATCGCGCCCGGGGACTTCCACCTCGAGGTCGTCCGCCGTGGGGTCGAGGTGGTGACGCGCACGACCAAGGGGCCGCTGGAGAACTCCTGTCGACCGGCCGCCGACGTGCTGTTCCGGACCGCCACGGCGATCTACGGCGCTGGCACGCTGTGCGCGGTGCTCACCGGCATGGGCGCCGACGGTCGGCGGGGTGCGGAGCACGTGCACGAGGCCGGGGGGCACGTGATCGCCCAGGACCAGGCCACCTCGGTGGTGTGGGGCATGCCCGGGGCGGTCGCCGCCGCGGGGCTCGCCGATGAACTCGTCCCGCTCGACCAGGTCGCCTCGCGGTTGTCGGCCCTGGTCGCTGCCTCGAACCGGACCCCGCAGGGGGTGCACCGATGAGCATCACGACCGCCGACGCGGACTACGTGCGCGAACTCGTCCGCGAGCGCTCCGCCATCGTCATCGATGCCTCGAAGACCTACCTGATCGAGTCACGACTCGGTCCGGTGGTCCGCTCCGCCGGGCTCGGGTCGATCGAGGAGCTCATCAGCCGGATGCGCCGGGAGCGCACCGGGCCGCTCGCCGATCTCGTCGTCGACGCGATGACCACCAACGAGACGTTCTTCTTCCGCGACGCGACCCTGTGGGCCGCGATCGAGAAGCAGATCGTCCCGCAGCTCAAGACGGCCCGACAGGCCCAGCGTGCGCTGACCGTCTGGTGTGCCGCCTGCTCCAGCGGGCAGGAGCCCTACAGCATCGCGATGATGTTGATCGACCGGTTCCCCGACGTGGCCCGGGACTGGAACGTGCGCATCATCGCCACCGACCTGTCCGCGGAGATGCTCGGCCGGGCGGCCGCCGGCCGCTACACCCAGCTCGAGGTCAACCGGGGCCTGCCGGCGGTCGCGCTGGCCAAGCACTTCCGTCGTGACGGCGCGTTCTGGCAGATCAGCGACCAGGTCCGCTCGATGGTGGAGTTCCGCACCATCAACCTGATCCAGCCGTGGCCGTTCATCCCGGCCGTGGACCTGCTGATGCTGCGCAACGTGCTCATCTACTTCGACACCGACACCAAGAAGCAGGTGCTCGCCCGGGCCCGCACGGTGCTGCGCCCGGACGGCCACCTGGTCCTCGGGACCTCGGAGACGACCCTCAACCTCGATGAGCGCTACGCGCGGATCGTCACGGACAACGCCACCACCTACCAGCCCCGCTGAGCCGCCCGGCGACGCGACCCGATCCCATCCCGCTCCACCGAGCGGCCCGCACGAACGGACCCTCCCCATGGAACCCACGGCACTGGACCTCGAGCGCATCGGGGCGGACATCTGGGCGGCCATGCTCGGCATCGAGCTGGTCGCCAAGCACGACGGCGCCAGCCACGACCCGGACGATCGGGTGGTCACGGGGCTGGTCCAGATCACCGGCGCGTGGGAAGGTGCGGTCAGCGTGCAGCTGACCGAACGCCTCGCGATCACCGCGGCGGCCTCGATGTTCGCGCTCGAGCCCGACGAGGTCACCGAGGAGGAGGTGACCGACACCGTCGGGGAACTGGCCAACATGACCGGTGGCAACGTCAAGTCCATGCTGGAGGGCGAGCTGCAGCTGTCGCTGCCGTCGGTCACCAGCGGGCGTCAGTACACCCTGTCGCTACCCGGCGCCCACCAGACCGCACGGGTCGCGATGGAGACCGATGGCGAGGTCGTGCTGCTCACCATCCTGAAGCGTGACACCGTCTGACCCTGCTCGCTCCCGCACCACCCCCGACGTTCCCGACGTACCAACCCACCGCATCGGCGGATACCCGCCAAGGAGGTCACGACGTGAAGATCCTCGTCGTCGACGACAGCAAGGCGATGCGTGCCATCGTCAAGCGCGCCCTGTCCAGCCTCGACCGAGTCGCGGGCGCCACCATCATCGAGGCAGCGGACGGCAAGGAGGGCTTCGACCAGGTCAAGGCCGAGTCCCCCGACCTCGTGCTGTCCGACTGGAACATGCCGGAGATGACCGGCATCGAGATGCTGCAGGCGCTCAACGAGGCCGGCATCACCCCGACGTTCGGCTTCGTCACCTCGGAGTCCACGCCGGAGATGCACGAGCTCGCCAAGGCGCACGGCGCGAGGTTCCTGGTCTCCAAGCCCTTCACCCCGGACTCGCTCGATCAGGCGCTGTCCGGGGCCATCTGAGGCGAGCCGTGAACTCCCGTTGCCCGCTGCCCGCCCGGGCCTCCTTCCGTGACCTGCTGCGTGACCTGTTGGGTCGCGCGGTGCAGGTCAAGCCCGGTGCGCCGCTGGAGCTCACCGAGGACGAGCCCTCCTACCTCGCGGCCTACCGGTTCGACGACGGGGGGGCGGGGGCGCGGTGCGGCGCCGACGGGCGGCTGTCGGCGGGGGCCGGCGCCGCGATCGGGGCGATGCCCCCGAAGGAGACCTGGGAGGAGGTCCGCGAGGCGGGCTCGCTCGAGGGCGACCTGTTCGAGTTCTTCCACGAGGTCGTCAACGTCACCGCCAAGCTGCTGAACAGCCCGACCACCCCCCACGTGGTGTTGCGCGAGTTCGCACCGGTCCCCGGGGATGTCCCCGGCGACATCGCGGAGCTCGCCGCCACGCCGCGCGTACGCCACGACTGGACCGTGCAGGTCGAGGGCTACGGCGAGGGTCGGTTCGCGATCCTGGGCTGAGCCGCTTGGCGACGACGCGCCCATGGAACGACGCAGCCCCCGCCTCGGCGGGGGCTGCGTCGTCGATGGTCCGGGAGGGAGAAGACCCCGGCCGGGCTGGCCCGGAGGGACAGACCCAGGGCCAGGTCAGCCGTGCTCAGGTGCTACGCAGCGCCAGCAGGGTCGCGAGGTGCTCGATCGCGATGCCGGTGACCTCCGGGTCGAGCTCGGTGTCGGCCCGTTCCTGCAGCCGACCCACGAGGGCGGCGGGCGCGTGCATCCGTTCGACGGCGATGAGCTCGTCGATGGCCTGCGCCACCGCGACGATGCGGGCGGACTCCGGGATCTCCGCCCCGCGGATGCCGTGGGGGAAGCCGTCCCCGTCCCAGCGTTCGCGCTGCGCGAGCACGGCCTCGGCGACGGCCGGACCGGCGGTCAGCTGCAGCAGCTCCGCGGAACGGACCGGGAAGGTCCGCCACGCCTCGAGCAGCTCACCGGAGAGCCCGGACGGACCGCCGATGGCCTGGGCGGGCAGGCCCGAGCGTCCGACGTCGTGGAGGTGGCCGGCGAGCTGGACCCGTGCGACGGCCGCCGGGGACAGCCCCCGGATCCGGGCGATCTGGGCGGCCATGTTGCCCACCCGTTCGCCGTGGCCGCGACCCTCGGGCAGCATCGGCTCGATCTGGTCGAGCAGGCGCATGACCGCCTCGAGCTCCGTGGTGACCGACACGCCGAGCGCGAGGTCCTCCGCCCCGAGCACCTGGCGGGTGCCGTCGGAGGCGGCGACGTCCACGGCGCGACGGGCGAGGTCGAGCAGCTCCTCGGAGTCGGTCGCCGACTCCGGGCCCGCGTAGCCGACCACCAGGCGCAGCGGCAGGCCGCGGTCGCGGAAGGTGGCGGTGGTCGCCACCAGCCGTCGGCCGAGACGCTCCATGTCGTGGGGGCTGAGCTGATCGGAGATCAGGCCGAACTCCCCGCCGGCGACCGCGTAGAGCTCCGCGTTCGCGGCGTGGCAGACGTGCGCGAGCGAGACGGCCAGGCGTCGCCGTTGGACCGCGACGATCGCGTCCGGGTTCGGGCCGCTCCAGCGTTCGGAGACGACCTTGCAGTAGGCGATGCGGGGGCTCTCGTCGGCGTCGGCGAGCGAGCCGATCCGGCGTTCGAAGCTGCGTCGGTCGGGCAGGCCGGTCGCGCCGTCGCGACCGCGGGCGTTGGACCCGGCCGCGGCGCCGAACCGCCGCTCGAACGAGGCGAGCAGCGCGTTCGGGGTGCGGGTGTCGTCGATGAGCCCGAGGAGTGCCTCCTCGTTGCCTTCACCGACGACGGCATCCGCCCCGGCACGCACCAGATCGGCGGCCTGGCGCTCCGCGCCGGTGTGGGCGAGCACGATGGTGCGCCCCACCCGGGCGGCCAGCAGGTCCGCGTAGGTGTGCAGCTCGTCGGGGGCCAGTCGGGTGGAGACCACGGTCGCATCGACCGCCGCGTCGTCCTCCTCCTCGACGATGACGGCGCCGATGTTGACCAGCCGCTGACGCGCGGACTCCGGGAGGCCGTCACAACGCAGCCGCAGCTCGCCCTGGCCGACGCTCGGGTGCCCGAGCTGGGTGAGCCGGACCGAGGCGGCCACCGCGGTCTGCTCGAGGGTCTCGGCCGCCGCCATCAGGCGGTCCGCTCCGCGGCGATCGGCAGCCCGCTGAGGGGGTCGCGGTCGACATCGAGGCGGGCGCGCCAGTCCGAGGAGGCGGTGACCTGGGCGACGTAGGTGGCGCGACGACGCTTGCCGGGGGCGTTCACCGGGACCTCGGGGACCCCGTCGAAGGTGGTGCCGAAGTAGGCCTGCAGGGCGTGCAGCGCCTCGTGGCGCAGCTGCGAGGCGCGGGCCTCGGTGACACCGAGGTCGTCCGCGATGTCGCGCAGGAGGCGACCCTGGAAGTGGTGCTCGACCAGCACGCGCTTGGGCAGCTCGGGCAGGTGCTCGATCGCGGCGTGCAGGGTGCCGACCAGCTCCGTACGCTCCAGCGACGACTCCGGCAGCCAGGAGGTGTCCTCCTCCTGGATGCGGTCGGCCAGCGGGCTCGCGTCGCCGGAGGGGTCGCCGACGGGGCGGTCGAGGGTCAGCAACGTCGAGGTGACGGCGGCGGCACGACGCTCGCGGACGGCGGCGACGTCCATGCCGAGCTCGGCGGCGATCTCCTCGTCCTCGGGCTTGCGGAGCAGCTTCTCCTCGAGCTCCGAGGCGGTGGCGTCGATGGCGCGCAGGTCGCGGCGCAGACGACGGGTCGCCCAGTCACGCGAGCGGGTGGCGTCCAGGATGGCGCCCCGGATCCGGATCGAGGCGTAGCGCGCGAACGGCACCCCGGTGGCGGGGTCGTAGCGGTGCGCAGCGTCGACGAGACCGGCGGCGCCGGCCCCCTTCAGCTCGTCGCGGTCCACGTGCCGCGGGAACCGTGCGGCCAGCTGGTGGACGACGTGATCGACGAGGTGCAGGTGCGCCTCGGCGAGTGCGTTCGCGTCCGCGAGCGTGGAGGTGGTGCGCGTCGTGGTGGTCGCCGTCATCGGTCGTGCCCCTCGTCGTGTCTACCCCGAACACCGCTCCGTTGGCGGGCTCGACACGCATAGAACGAGGTCCTCGAACGGCCGTCCACGGGCCTTCACATCACCTTCACAGCGACGTTCACGCTCTTCACGCCGCTCTTCACATCGCCCACGGAGCGTCACCGGTCGGCAGCGCACCGCGTTGGTCAAGCGGTCCGGTGTGCCCGTTCGGGCGGCGGGTGATGCAGCGCGCGGGATGGCCGGGAACGGCCCCGCAACGCTTCATCGGGCCGCCGTCCGGCCGACGGGAGCTCTCGAGCCGGCCTCCGCCACGTCCCGGCCAGAAGGTGTCGTCCCCATGATCGAGCAGCTGTGCGAGCTGTTGCGTCGGCAGGCCGCGTGCGCGACCGAGCTGGAGCGGCGCCTGCGTGCGCTCGAGCTCATCAGCGCGGCCGGCGAGCACCGGTTCGTGTCGCTCGCGCTCGACGAGGTACAGGCGAGCTCCGAACAGCTGGCCGCGCTGGAGCTGAGCCGGTCGCTGACGTTGAGCGCCGCCGGCCTCGATCCGGACGTCGCCGCCAGCGCGCTGGCCGAGCAGGTCCGTGATGCCTCGGCCCGCGAGGAACTGCGCGAGGCGGTCGCGGTCCTGCACGAGGCGACGACCCAGATGGTGGACGCCAAGGCACGTGCCGAGGCCGTCGTGCGCCGCAGTGCGCAGGAGAACCAGACCCGCCTGGCCGCGGCCGCCGCGTTCCAGTTGGCCTGAGGCCGACGCGCTGGAGCAGGTCGTGCGACGGTGCGACGCTCAGGCGTCGGTGTCGCCCTCGGCAGGCTCGGCGCGCTCTGGCTTGGGGGACAGGCCCACCGGCCGGGCCCGGTTGGGTGCCCCACGTGGCGGGTTCGGCATGCGCGCCACCAACTGGCGGGCCCGCGCGGCAGACCCCTGCGCCGCGGCGTTCTCCGCCTCGAGCTGGCGGAAGACCTCCTCGCGGTGCACCTGCACATCGCGCGGTGCCGCGATGCCGACGCGGATCTGATCACCGCGCACGTCGAGGATCGTCACGACGATGTCGTTGCCGATGACGATGGACTCGCCGGGACGTCGGGAGAGCACCAGCACGCGGGTCAGCCTCCGAGGGGGACCGGGGCACGCAGCGGCAGCTGCGCGTCGTCCAGGACGACCTGACGTGCCGACAACGAGCGGGCGTTGGCCACGAAGGGGGCCCGCAGGTTGACGTACATCTCGTCGTGGTCGTCGGCGATCACGCTGCAGAACACCAGCGCGTCCTCCGGCTGCTTGAGCGCGAGTACGCGCACGTCCTCGCGTGGCAGGTCCGGGGTGTAGTCCGGGAAGAACAGCCACGGCGAGGTCACCACCAACGATCGCTCCGGGTCCTCGACCGCGGCGAGCAGCTGGAAGGTGCCCTCGTCGGTCAGGTCCTCGAGCGTGAAGCGACGGGTCGTCCCGAACCCGGGGATGCCGTCCTCGAAGGACAGCACCGTCCGGCCCTGGGGATCGACCGTGGTCACGGCGTCGGTCACGGGAAGCTCCTGGATCTGGCGCGAGTCTACGTGCCCGACCAGCGCCCGCGGGGCAGGTCGGATCAGCGCAGGAACGCGACCAGCGAGGGCGGCAGGGCCTGGGAGAGCGCCTGCAGGGTGGCCTCGTAGCCGACCTGCTGGATCTGCAGCTCCATCATGCCGCGTGCGACGTCGACATCCTCCACGTCGGACAGCTCCGTGCGCACCGTCAGCAGCTGTGACTCGGCGCGGTTCTTGGCGGACTCGACGCGGTTGGTGGCCGCACCGATATCGGCGAGGTTGATGGCGATCCGGTCGTGGGCCGCCTTGAGCGTGTCGAGGAACGGGGCGACGTCCGCGGGTCCGCTGGCCGGGTCGCGTAGCGTGTTGGCCAGCGCCCCGAGCTGGGTCAGCAGGTTGTCGTTCTCCGGCCCCAGCCACTCGGCGGCGGTGACGTTCACGCGCACGAGTTCGGCCTCGCTGACCCGGCGGGTCACCTCGTCACCGGCGACGGTGGAGTAGGTGATGGCGCCCGTGACCGGGTCGGACTGGACCGCCGGTTGGTCGCTGTAGCCCCCGAACAGCTGCCGGTCGAGGTGCTTGGCGTTGGCGATGCCCTGGATCTCCTCGCGGATCGCGTCGATCTCCGCAGCCAACGCCTGACGCTCGTTCAACGCCGAGTTGGTGGCACCCCGGGTCGCGAGCTCGCGCGCCCGACTCAGCCGGTCGATGGCCGACTGCAGCTGGGAGTCGGCGGCGTTGACCCAGCCGAGCCCGTCGGAGATGTTCGCCAGGTTGCGCTCGTGGCCCTGCAGCGTCGCGCGCAGGGTCATGCCGCGACGGGACCCGGCCGGGTCGTCGGACGGCTTCAGGATCCGCTTGCCCGTCCCGAGCTCGGACTGGGTGCGTTCGTATGCCTTGAGACGCGTCTGCAGCCGGTCGAGCGACCTGGTGACCATGACCTCGCTGGTGATGCGCATGTTCGTGCTCCCTCGCGGATCAGCGGCCGACGATGCCGACGCGGTTGACCAGGGTGTCGAGCGCCTGGTCGACGGTGGTCATGACACGCGCCGCGGCCTCCAGCGCGCGCTGGAAGCGGACGAGGTCGACCATCTCCTCGTCGAGCGACACCCCGTGCTCCGCGGCGCGGGCGAGCCGGGCACCGCTCGCGACCCCGCTCATGGAGTCGCTGCGGACCATGGCGGAGCGCACGTCGCCGGCGAGCCGGGTGACGTTGTCGGCCAGGGCGCCTTCGATCGTGCGACCGTCGAGGCTGCCGAGCTGCTCGTTGCGCAGATCGGCGAACCGGCGTGCGTTCGACCCGTCGTGGGGACCGGCACCCGGCGTCAGGGAAGCACGCAGCGCGTTGACGTCGGTGGTCAGCACCTGCATGTCCGCGGCGCCCGCGGGTGGTCCGCTCAGCAGCGGCGTCCCGACGTTCAGGTCGTTGATGGCACCCGCGAACCCCTGGGCGAGCTGGTCGAGCGCGTCGCGCTCCCGGGGCAGGTCGACGAGCAGTACCTGCTGCAGGCCGCCGAGCTCGCCGGAGATGTTGTCGCCGTTGACGGTCTGATCCCCGGCGGCGTTGGTGATCGAGAGGCTGCCGGCCCCGTCGAGGCTCAGTGTCCCGCGCTCGCCGCCCTCGAGCACGGCGACGCCGCCGAGCGTGATCCTGACGCTCTGGTCGGGCTGGACCCGGGAGGTCGCCCCGGTCAACGTGGAGAGCTGGTCGATCAGCTTGTCGCGCTGATCGAACAGGTCGGGTCCGATCCGGCCCGGCTGGGCGTTCGCGATGATCCTGTTCAGCTGGGAGAGGTCCTCGAGCAACTGGTTGGCCGTACCGGCGACGGTGTCGCGCCGCTGCCCCACGTCCTCGCCGAGCCGGTCCCACGAGTCGGCCTGGATGCGGAAGCCCTCCGCGATCGAGCTCAGCTCGGTGAGGACCTGCCGCCGGCTCGCGGCGTCGGCCGGGTCGTTGGACCAGGTCTCCGCCGCGGCCCACAGGCGGGTGATGCGTGCGGACAGGCCCTCGTCGGGCTCGCCGCTCAGTCCCTCGAGGGTGCCGAGGAACTCCGCGCGGACGCTGGCATGCGCCTGGTCGCCGACGGCGGTGCGGAAACGGTCGTCGAGGAACTGATCGCGCAGTCGGGCGATGTCCTCGACCCGGACGCCGGTGCCGATCCAGCCCACCGCGGAGCGGTAGGGGGCGGCCTGGGCGTACTCCACGCGCTGGCGGGTGTAGCCCGGGGTGTTCGCGTTCGCGATGTTGTGCGAGGAGGTGTCCATGCCGGTCTGCGCGGCGCGCAGACCGCTGAGACCGGTGTAGAGCCCGACGAACGACATGGTTACAGGACCTCCCGGAGGCGCCCGCCGACGGGGCCCGTGGTGTCCACCCGACCGGATGCGTCGTAGGTGGTTGGGGTGTGCAGGTCGGCCATCCCGGACATGTGGCTGATGGTCTCCGTGATGTCCGCGACCCGCTCGTTGGCCAGCGCACGGTTGGCCGTGGCGACCACGTCGATCTCCGCGGCCAGGTCTCGGAAGCTGTTCAGGTGGTCCTGGAACATCGTGGCGAACGGTTCCGGTGCCCGCTCCGCGATGTCCGCCAGTCCGAGTTCGACCGGATCGACCTGCCACACCGCGGCCAGGTCACGCAGCGCCAGGTCGCGGTCGTCCTCCCCGTCGCGCAGGTAGGTGACCGCCTGGTCGACCTCTTCGAGCGCGGACGGCACGAACCGCCGCTCGTCCGCGGCGAGCAGCAGCTTCGTCACGGTCAGCCGGTACAGCAGGTACGTGACGATGCGGCGCTCGTCCCACAGGCGGGCCGCGAGCGCCTCGAGGGCGGTGTGTTCGGTCATGACGTGCCATCGGCCCGCAGCTGCGGGCCTCAAGCGAAGCGCGCTGGTCCGACAGCGCGTGCGCTGGCCGTTCGCCGTGCTCGTCCGGGGTCGTCGGTGGCCGACGGGGGACCTCGAGCGTTCGCGCGCGCGTTCCGACCGCATGCGTCGGACGCCCCGAGCCGTCCTGTCATCGTCGATCTGGAGGTAGTGGTGCCGACCGCGGTCGTCCCCTCGACGGAGCTGATCCCCGGGACCGTCAACCCCGAGCAGGTCCCGGTCCCGGCCCCCGGGCCACAGGACGGGTTCGCTGCTGCGCTCGAGCAGCAGGCGGCTGCCGGGCCCGGTCCGCGCTTCGACCCCACGCGACTGGACACCGTGTCGCTGGGCGCGATGGTCGGCGCGTTCGTCGACGGTTCGCTCCCCCCACCGGACGCCGCCGGACCGTCCCTCGCCGCCGACGGTGCCGTCGCCGCGGCCGGTCGGACCGGTGACGACTGGGGTATCTCCGGCGGTCGTCCGGCTGGGGTCGCGGGCCCCGGGACCGCGGTGATCGACGCCGGTGAGCGCTACCTCGGCGTCCCCTACAAGTGGGGCGGCACGAGCGCGTCGACCGGGTTCGACTGCTCCGGGTTCGTCCAGCAGGTCTACGCGGACCTCGGGATCTCCCTGCCCCGGGTCAGCGTCGATCAGTCCCGGGCCGGTGTCGAGGTGTCGGGTGGGCTCGCCGCGGCGCAGCCCGGTGACCTCATCTTCTGGCGGGGCAACGGGTCCCGGCCGAACCACATCGGGATCTACGCGGGGGACAACACCATGTTGGTCGCGCCGCGGACGGGTGACGTGGTCCGCTACCAGGAGATCACCCGGCCACCGGATGCCGTCCGGCGGGTGATCTGATCGGGATGAGCTGACCTCACGCAGCGTCGTGTCTGGGTGACGCATCGTGGTCGTCGCGCCCGCGAGGGCATCCGGTCGCCTACGCTCCGCTGCGCGCGCGACCCTCCACGACGGGAGCGGATGGCGACGAGCATCGGGGCACGGGACGGCAACGGGCGAGGAGTGGGACGGGGTGGCGAAGATCCTGGCGGTCGACGACGAACCGCAGATCCTCACGGCCCTCGGTCGTGGGCTCGCCCGCGTCGGCCATCAGGTCACGGTCGCCCGCAACGCCAACGACGGGCTGTCCGCCGCGGCCAGCGCCGTCCCGGACCTCGTCCTGCTCGACCTGCGTCTGCCCGACCTCGACGGGATCGAGGTGGTCAGGCGCCTGCGCACCTGGACGAGCGTGCCGATCCTGCTGCTCTCGGGTGCCGGGACGGAGCGGGTCAGGATCGAGGCGCTCGACGCCGGCGCGGACGACTTCATCGACAAGCCGTTCTCCATGGACGAGCTGCGGGCCCGGGTCGGTGCCGCGCTGCGTCGCTCCGGGGGCAACGGGTCAGCGGAGGCCGCGCGTGCCGTGATCACCTCCGGTGGGGTGCGCATCGACCTGACCAACCGTTCGCTGACGGTCGACGAGGAGACGGTCCGCCTCACCCCCACCCAGTGGCGACTGCTCGAGGTGCTGGTCACCCATCCCGGGCGGTTGCTCACCTACCGGCAGATCATCGCCGAGGTCTGGTCGAGCCAGCACGGTGACGAATCGCGGGACTCCCTGCGGGTGCACCTACGGTCCCTGCGCGCCAAGCTCAAGGACGACGCCTCCTCGCCGCGCTACATCCAGACCGAGCCCGGCATCGGCTACCGCTGGTTGGGCGACGCCGCCGCGTGAGCGCCGAGCAGCCCACCCTGCCGTCCGATGCGTTCGCGTCCTTCGAGCGGGCGGAGGCGATCTCCCGGCTCGAACTGGTCCCCGGCCGCCCCTTCGCGGCGCTCGAGGAACCGCTGGTCGACCTCGCCCGTTCCGCCGGCGCACACGCGGCGGCGGTGTTCGTCAGCGGACGTCACGAGCGTTGGCAGCTGGCCAGTAGCGGCGCGCCGATGCCCGAACAGGCCTCGCAGCTGGCCGCGGCGCTGATCGACCCGCAGACCTCGCAGGCCCGCGGCGAGCAGACCGTCGGGGGCCACCGTCTACTCGCGCGTCGGATCGACACGGAGGACGGGGTGCCGATCGGGGCGTTCGTCGTCGAGGTCGACGTCGCCTCGGGCCCCCCGGACGGGGACCGCGCCGCGGTGCTGGATCGCGGTGCCGCGCTCGTGCGCACGATGCTGGAACGGCACGCGGAGGCAGGGGAGTACCGCCGCTTCATCGAGGTGTCCCCCGATCCGGTACTCGTGCTGAACGCGGATGCCGCCATCGAGACGTGCAACCCCGCGTTCGTGGCCTTGATGGCCGGGCAGCAGGTCGACGTCGGCGGCATGGCCCTGGTCAGTCTGACGCACCCCGACGATGCGACCCGGCTCACCGCGGAGCTCGCGAGGGCGTTGTTCACGCGCCGACGTCCGGTGAAGCTCGAGGTGCGGCTGGTGGCGTTCGACGGTCGGGACGTGCCCTGCACCCTGTCGGTCGCGCACCTGCAGGGGGTGCAGCGCCACCTGCAGGTGGTGGTCCACGACCTCTCCGACCGCATCGATCAGGAGAACCGTCGCGCGCAGCTCTCCGAGCAGCTGGCCCGGGCGCAGCGGTTGGACGCCGTCGGGCAGGTCGCTGGCGGGCTGGCCCACGATCTCAACAACCTGCTGGTCATCATGGTGTCCAACCTGGGGTTGGCCGAGGAGTCGATCACGGACCTGGCCGAGGAGCTCGGCGTCCCGCTCCCTGGGCCGTCCACCCCCGACGCGACCACGGATCCGATCCCGCTCGACGGCCGCGCCGGCCGGCTCGCGGATCTGCGGGCGGACCTGTCCGAGGTTCGCACCGCCGTGGACCGTGCGACCGCGATGACCGGGGAGCTACTGCGGTTCGCGAAGCGCGAGGACGGCGGCGGGGGTCGGGCGGACGTGGCCGACGTGGTGGACGACGTCCAGGCCATCGTCGGCCGGTCGTTGCCGCCGGGGGTCCGCCTGGAGATCGACGTGCCCGACGGTCTGCCAGCGGCAGCCGTGGACCCGGCCCAGCTCGAGCGGGTGCTGCTCAACCTCGTGATCAACGCCCGGGACGCGGTCGACGGTGACGGCACGATCACCGTCGCCGCCCACTACGAGCTCGGCGATGCGCCACCGACCGGCCGGGAGCGTCGCCGAGAGGATCGCCGTTCGACCTTGCCCGCGGCCCGGCTGGTCCTCGAGGTCGCCGACGATGGGGTCGGGATGGACGAGCCGACCCGTGCTCGGGCGTTCGAGCCCCTGTTCACGACCAAGCAGGACGCGGGCGGCAGTGGGCTCGGACTCGCGACCGTGCTCGCCTTCGTCGACGAGGTCGACGGGGCGATCGACCTGAAGACCGCGCCGGGGGAGGGCGCGCGCTTCACGCTGGTGCTCCCGACCGAGGACCCGACCCCGCAGGTCCTGCCGATCGCGACGGACGTGCCGGTGGCCGGGCGTCGGGTCGTGGTCGCCGATCCCGGTGACCGGACGCGTCGGGTCATCGCGCAGATGCTGCAGGCGGCCGGCTACCGCGTCACCGATGTCGCCAGCGGCGAGGATGCGCTGGAACTCGCGATGGCCGGTGGGGTCGATCTGGTGATCACGGAACTCGCCCTGCCGGGAATAACCGGTGCGCGGCTCGTCGGCCGGCTGGCCACGCTGGAGCCACCGGTTGCAGCGGTGGCACTCGCGGCGGTCGACGCGCCCCGAACCTTGGGTGACGTGCCGCTGCTGGTGAAACCCTTCAGCCACGACCGGCTGCTCAAGACCGTGGCCAGAGTGCTACGCGATCAGGCCTGACCGAGCGGACGAGGTCGTTCGCTCAGGCAGGCCTTGACTGTGAACCTGGTCGGCCGACCAGGCTCGTGGATGGCCATGGATGTGCCGTCCAGAGGTTGCATGGACCGACATGGAGGTCGTGGGTCATGCGCATCAATCAGAACATCGCGGCGTTCAACGCCTATCGGAACCTGTCGACGACCCAGAACCACATGGGGAAGTCGTTGGAGAAGCTGTCCAGTGGGTTCCGGATCAACCGTGCGGCGGATGATGCTGCTGGTCTGGTGAAGTCCGAGGGTCTGCGTGCGGAGATCCGGGGCACCAACCAGGCGGTGCGTAACGCTCAGGATGGTGTGTCGCTGGTGCAGACCGCGGAGGGTGCGCTCAACGAGGTGCACTCGATCCTGCAGCGGATGCGTGAGCTGGCCGTGTCGGCCGCCAACACCGCCACCTCGGATGGCTCGGCGGAGCAGGCGGAGGTCAACGAGCTGCTCGCGGAACTGGACGCGATCGCCGGTCGGACCACCTTCGCGGGTCGCACGCTGCTCGACGGCAGCCTCGGTGGTGGCGCCGCGGTGACCACGCCGCTCGCGGTCACACAGACCTTTAGCTCGGGCGTGGGCAACCCAGGCAACCTTTCAGAGGTCGCGTTCACGTTCGACGCGCCCCCGCCCGGAACAGACTTCACCCTGCGGGTGGAGCACCCCCTGATCGCGGGGGGAACTGTCGACGTGCTGATCACGGCCGGTCGCGGCCAGGTCGGGATCGGTGAGGATCTCCACGCTGCCCTCAGTCCGGCTCTAGCCGCCCAATTCGATGCCGGCATGAATGACTGGGTCGTATTCACCAGCTCCGCCTCGCCGGACGCCATCCAGGTGACGGCGTTCTATACAGCGACGCCGGGGGCCGGCGCGCAGTTCCAGGTCGGTGCGGGTGCGGGTGACACCTTGGAGGTGTCGGTCGGTGCCGCGTCAGCCGCTGCGCTGGGTCTGGGCGGGTTGTCGGTCACCTCGGGCACTGCGCTGACCGATCTGGATGCGGCGATCGCGCAGGTGTCGGGGGAGCGGGCGCGTCTGGGTGCGTCGCAGAACCGCCTGGAGCACACGATCGCGAATCTGCAGGTGGCCAGTGAGAACCTGTCGGCGTCGGAGTCGCGGATCCGTGATGCGGACATGGCGCAGGAGA
>JAFIEQ010000096.1 GCA_020832455.1 Nitriliruptoraceae bacterium | reverse complement strand
CCCCCCCCCCCCCCCCCGCCCCCCCCGCCCCCCCCCCCCCCCCCCCCCCCCCCCCCCCCCCCCCCCGCCGCAGGCCACCAGCACCAGCGCGGCCACCAGCGGCGTGGCGAGCCACCGGGCGACCGGTGCGAGGCGTGCACGGGTGGCCACGTGGCGGGTGAGGGCGGCTCGGACGGACGTGGACACGGTGGCACCTCGGAGGCGGCGGCATCCCGATGACGGGGTCTGCCCGGTTGGACGTCCCCGCCGGCACGTCGGTTCCGGCCTCGTCCTCGCGTCGAGCCGTGCGCGAGGCCGGTCGCTCGTCTCGGTCAGCTGCCCTGGGCCGCGAGCTCCTCGAGCCGACCATCCGCGTGGCGGGCGAAGCGCTTGATCTCCGCGCCGTGGTGCGGGTCGTCGTTGGGCCACGGCCACCCGCCGAAGTGGGTCTCCTGGTAGTCGTGGTAGGCCTTCTGGATCTCCTGCTTGGTGTTCATCACGAACGGGCCGTACTGCACGATCGGTTCGCCGATCGGCACGCCCTGCAGGACCAGGATCTCCGCCCCGTCCCCGGTGTCGCGCATCGTGATCGGCACCTCGGAGCGGACCACGACCGCGTGGCCACCCTCGACCTCGGTGCCGCCGATGCGGACCGACCCGCCGTTGAACACGTACACGGTGCGTACGGTGTTCGGGTTGGCGGCGGCGCGCAACCGCCACGCGCCCTCGGGACTGATCTGGGCGTGGTAGATGCCGACGTCCGACTCGCGACGCGAAGCCCAGGAGTGCGGTGGCGGCGCCGGGGCGCGGTGCCCGTCGACCAGCTCGCCGGCCACGACCGTGACCTCCGTCGGACGGCCGGCGTCGTCGAGCAGGGTGTGACGCGGGATCTCGTGGGACCACAGCATGGAGAAGTGGGGCGGGGCCATCTTGTCGGTGGCCGGCAGGTTGATCCAGATCTGGAACAGCTCCGTCTCGTTGTGCTCGTCGCGGTTGAGCAGCGGGAACATCTCCGCGTGCACGATCCCGGAGCCGGCGGTCATCCACTGCACGTCGCCCCGGCCGAAGCGGGCGGCGGCGCCCAGCGAGTCGGAGTGGTCCATGAAGCCCTTGCGCATGAACGAGATGGTCTCGAACCCGCGGTGGGGGTGCTGGGGGAAGCCGGGGACCAGCGAGCCGTGGTACATCGACCAGCCGTCGCGGCCGGAGAAGTCCGCGCCGATGTTGCGGCCCACGAGCGGGGCGCACGGCCCGAACTCCTCGTCGCCCTCCGGGTAGTCGTCGTCGTGGTGGACGCAGAACAGGAACGGGTCGATCGTCTGCCACGGCATGCCGAGCTGGACCTGTTGCAGGATGGCGTCGTCGGGGGTGCTCATGACGGACCTCGATCGGAGCGCGGGTGGTGGAGCGACGTCGGGACGCGTATGGTACGTCGTGCCCATGTCGTTCGCTCTGCAACCGTCGGGTGGACGGCGGGACGCGCGGCCCGAGCACTCCGAGGGACACTCGGCGTCGGGGGAGGGGACTCCAGCCCCTGCCCCCCGGCGGACACCTCGGGCATGATCGGTGGGATCGGCACGGTTCGCGCGCCGCGATCCTCGGAGTTCCCATGCACGCACTCGTCGTCTACGAGTCGATGTTCGGTCACACCCGTCAGATCGCGACGAGCGTCGCCGAGGGGCTGGCACGCACGATGTCCGTGGAGCTCGCGGAGGTGTCCCGCGCCCCGTCGGTCGTGGGTGACGACGTCGGGTTCCTGGTCGTGGGGGCACCGACCCACGCGCTGTCCCTGCCGCGTGCGGCGACGCGAGCGGACGCGGCCGGGCTGACCGACGAACCGCTGGTGAGCCCGGGGGTCGGTCTCCGGGAGTGGCTGGAGCAGGTCGCGGTGCCCACCGGGCTCCCGGTCGCCTGCTTCGACACCCACGTACAGCTGCGCATCCCCGGGTCGGCAGCGAGGGCCGCCGCGCGGCGGCTGCGGGCGCGCGGCTGCCGACTGGTCGCGCCGTCGAGCAGCTTCCACGTGTCGTCGAAGACCGGCCCGCTGCTGCCCGACGAGCAGGAGCGGGCGCGCGACTGGGGCGCAGGACTGGCCGTCGGCCTGTCCGCGGTCGGGTCCTGACGCCGGGCACGGCACGTCACCGCACCGCCGTGGCTCACAGCAGCCGGGTGCCGTACATCTCGCCCAGCGGGTCGGCGATCAGCTCCACCCGGGCGCCGTCGGGGTCCTCGAAGTAGATCGAGACCTCGCTCTCGAGGAGGTAGTCGACGCCGGCGTCGTCGAGCTTCGCCTTCAGGTGTTGCCACCGCTCGGGCTCGACGGAGATCGCGATGTGGTGCAGCCCGCCGAGGACCTCCTGGTAGGGGTCGAGGCCGAGGCCCGGGAGGTCGAAGAACGCGATCGTGTTGCCGTTGCCGATGTCGAAGAAGAAGTGCGTGGAGCCGCGGTAGTCGCGGTTCTCGAACATGTCGACGAGCGGGAACTCCAACAGGTCCTGGTAGAAGCGCACGGTCTGCTCCACGTCGGAGGAGATCAGCGCGGTGTGGTGCAGGCCCCGGGCCGAGGACGCGGGCCGCGCGCTGATCGGGCGCATGTGCTCGTCGCGCAGCTGCTCGCGGGTGCGGTCGAGCTCGGCGATCTGGTCATCGGTCAGCGCCATGGGTCGGTTGCCTCGGTCCGTGGTCGGGCGGGGGATGGCGGTCAGGATGCTGCACGGACCGCCAGGGGACGGAAGTGACGGTAGGCCGCCGTCTCGAAGGCGGTCGCGGCCACCTTCGCCGAAGGATCGCCGAAGGGCAACAGCTGGGTGGCGAACATCCCCGCCAGCCGCTGCGCGGGGTCGATCCAGAACCAGAGGTTGGCCAGGCCCGCCCACGAGGCGCTCCCGGCGGCACGGCCCGTCGCCAACGGTTCGAGGTTGAGCAACCACGACAGGCCCCAGCCGACCTCGACACCCGGCAGCAGGTCGAGGTCGTGGGCAACGAGCGGATCGACCGCTGCCAGGGGCCGGACCCGTTGCGTGCCGACGAGTTGGTCATGGAACGCCATCGCCACGGTCGCCGGTGCGAGCAGCCGCCCGCCAGGGATGCGCCCACCGGCCACCCAGCACTGCAGGAACCGCCCGATGTCGGTCAGGGTGGAGGACAACCCGTGCCCGCCCATGTCCACCTCCGGGCGGCCGGTGGGTCCGAGCGCCCGGGCCACGGCGTGGCCGTCGGGATCGCGCAGGTGCAGGGCCGTGCGACGCGCCTGCTGGCCCGCGGTGGGCGCGAAGCTCGTGTCGGGCATGTCGAGCGGCTCGAGCACGTGGGTGCGCAGCGCATCACCGAGCCGCTGGCCGGTGGCCGCCTCGAGGACCAGTCCCAGCCAGTCGATGGCGATGCCGTAGTGCCAGTCGGTCCCGGGGTCGTCGACGAGCGGCACGTCGAGGGCAGCGCGGCGCCCGGTGCCCACGTTGGGCACGCGGCGCTCGCGGACCAACGCGTCGTAGGTGGGGTCGACGAAGTCGTAGGCGAAGCCCGCGGTGTGGCACAGCAGCATCCGCACGGTGATCCGCCGCGTCGGGGGACGGGTCCGCAGCCGGCCGTCGGGCTCCCGGGCGACCAGGACCCGTCGCTCGTCGATCGCGGGCAGGAGGTCGCCGGCCGGGGTGTCGAGCTCCAGCAGCCCGGCATCGACCAGGCGCAGCGCGAGGGTCGCGGTGATCGCCTTGGTGACCGAGTACAGCGACAGCACGCTGTCCACGGAGGCGGCCTGACCGCTGCCGGCGGCACGTTCGCCCCGGGCGCCGAGGTAGCGGATCCCCTCGGCGTCCACGATGACGCCGAAGGCACAGGGCAGCCCCGGCTCGGTGCACACCGCCTGCTCGAGGACGAGATCGAGCGACGCGGTGGCGTCCATCGGCACCTCCGGTGCAGCCGGGCCCGGGGTACCCGACACCCGCTCGTGGTCGCGCAGTGTCACACGTTCGAGCCCGCTGCGTCACCGACTCGGTCCCGCAACCGCCAGGCGAGCAGCGCGCCCAGCAGCGCGCTCACGATGGCGATGGTCATGGCGGGTCGCGGCCCGAACGCATCCGAGGCGGCGCCGTCGATGGCGGCGGCGAAGGGTCGGTTCCCGAGGAACGCCACGCCCCACAGCGCCATGATCCGCCCGCGCACCCCGTCCGGCACCCGGCGGTAGAGCAGGGTCGTGAAGCCGGTCACCCCGAAGACGAACCCGGCCCCGAGCAGCCCGAAGCCGAGCACCGCGAGCGCGACCACCGGTGCCAGCGCCGTCAGCAGCAGCCCTGCGGCCGCGGCGAGACCGCCCATCACGGCGACCTCGGCCCCACCGATCGCCCGGGCGAGCCGACCGGACAGCAACGCGGCGGGGGCCGCCGCGATCCCGAACGCGCTCACCAAGACCGCCGTCAGGGTGTCCCCGCCGTCGAACTCCGCGGCCATCGGTGGACTGAGCGTGATCGCCGGATCGCCGGAGAACCCGACCGCCGCGATGCCGACGAGCAGCAGCAACGTGACCCGGTCGTCGCGCACGAAGCGCAGGCCAGCGCGCACGGACCGGTCGGTGTCCGTACCGGCGGGGGGCGCCGGGCGCGGGGCCGGCTCGATGAGGGCCAACGCACCGACCAGCACGACGAAGCTGATCGCGTTGACCACGAAGGCGAACTCCGCGCCGACGGTGGCCAGCATCGCGCCCGAGACAGCCGGACCGAGTGCCCGGCCGACGTTGAAGGTCAGCGAGGTCAGCGCGACCCCGCTCTCCAGGTCGACGTCGGGGACCAGCGCGGGGACCAGCGCCTGCAACGCCGGGTTCGCCACCGCCTGGCCCAGGCCGATCCCGAACGCCGCGGCGATGACCGGCCACGGGCTGCCGAAGCCCTCGACCCCGACGAGCAGCGCCCCGATGCCCAGGGCGCCCGCCGCGCTCGCAGAGCCGACCTGGGACCACAGCAACAGCCGACGGCGATCGACGCGGTCGGAGACCGCCCCGGCCAGTGGGCCGAGCAGCACCAGCGGGAGGAACTGTGCGACCGACACCAGTCCGACCAGCAGCGCCGAGCGGGACAGCTGGAACACGACGACGGCGGCGGTGACGTTGAACAGCCAGTTGCCGCTGTTGGACACGAGCAGGCCCGCGAACCACGGTCCGAAGGTGCGGTCGGTGACCAGGGCCCAACTCGTGCGTGCGGTCGACCGAGCCACCTCGTCCGATGCGAGCGACCCGGCGGGCGTGGCGCTCGGCTCACCCCGGTCGGCAGCGGCAGGCATGGTCGGCTCCGGGCGGGGAAGGCGGTGCGGCTCGCGGGCTCGAGCCGTCGCTGGTCCTAGGCCTCGGGGGCGTCGGTGTCCGTGCCGAACGGTTCGGACCGCTCGGCGTGGCGGACGGTGATGTCCTCCGCCGCGGCTTGTGCCGCCAGGGCGAGCTCCACCGATCCCTCGGCCAGCGTGTCGGCCACCCGGGTCATCTCGTCGGCCTGGGCCGCGGAGCCCCAGCGCCCCCCGTCCGCCATGGCCTCGGCCCGACGGTCGTCGGCCTCCCGCCGCCAGTGGACCGCCTCCTCCTCGGCGATCCGGGCCACGAGCACGAAGCGTTCGAGCAGCGTGGCGACGTCGTCGAGGGGGAGCGGCTCCCGCACGGCCCGGTGGCGCTCCAGGGTCGCGATGGCCTGGAGGACGACGCCCGCGTCACGCGCATCGAGGTAGAGGTCCCACAGCCCGATCATCGCGCCGCGCCCACCCGCCGGACGATCTCCGTGACCGCGTCGTCGACGCCGACGTCGTCGCGCTGGCCACTCGCCCGATCCTTGATCTCGACGGTGCCCTCGGCGAGTCCCTTGCCGACGACGACGATGTGCGGGACCCCGATGAGCTCGGCGTCCTTGAACTTCACGCCGGGACGTTCCTTCAGCCGGTCGTCGAACAGCACGGTGCAGCCCGCCTCGACCAGCTCGGCGGCCAGGCGTTCCGCCCCCGCCACGATGTCGTCGGCCTTGCCGGCCAACACCAGGTGCACGTCGGCCGGCGCGATGCCGGCGGGCCAGCACAGGCCCAGCTCGTCGACCGTCGTCTCCGCGATGGCCGCGACCGCACGCGACACCCCGATGCCGTAGGACCCCATCGTGACGGTGACGAGCTTGCCCTGCTCGTCCTGGACCTGCAGCCCGAGGGCATCGGCGTACTTGCGGCCGAGCTGGAAGATGTGGCCGATCTCGATACCGCGGGCGAGCTCCAGCGGGCCGGACCCGTCGGGGGCCGGGTCGCCGGCGCGGATCTCCGCGGCCTCGATCGTGCCGTCTGGCGTGAAGTCCCGTCCGCAGGTGAGGTCGAACACGTGCCGGCCCGGCTCGTTCGCGCCGGTCACCCAGCGGGTGCCCGCAACGATGCGCGGATCGACGAGGTAGCGGATCCCGGAGGCGCTGTCGGCCCCGAGCACCTGCGGGCCGATGTAGCCCTTGACCAGCGTCGGGTGGGCGGCGAAGTCGGCATCGGTGAAGGGCGCCACCTCGGCCGGGGCGAGGTGCGCCTCGAGCCGCTTGAGGTCGACGTCACGATCGCCGGGGAGGCCGATGATCAGCGGTGTCCGGGTGCCGTCCGGGTGGGTCAGCATCAGCACGACGTTCTTGAGCGTGTCCGCGGCGACCCAGGGGCGATCCTCGCGCGGGAAGCGGTCGTTGGCGACCGCGACCAGGGTCTCGATCGTGGGGGTGTCGGGCGTGTCCTCGACGTGCGCGGGCGGCGCCTCGTCGATCGGCGCGGCGTCGGGCACCACGGTGACCACCGCCTCCGCGTTCGCGGCGTACCCGCCGGGCGAGCGCACGAAGGTGTCCTCACCGACGGGGGTCGGGCACAGGAACTCCTCGCTGCGCGAGCCGCCCATCGCGCCGGACATCGCGGAGACGATCACGTACTCGAGGCCGAGCCGGTCGAAGGTGGCGATGTAGGCGTCGCGGTGCGCCTGGTAGCTCGCCTCCAGGCCGTCGTCGTCGAGGTCGAACGAGTACGAGTCCTTCATGAGGAACTCGCGCCCGCGCAGCAGTCCGGCGCGCGGCCGGGCCTCGTCGCGGTACTTCGTCTGGATCTGGTACAGCGACAGCGGCAGGTCCTTGTAGGACGAGTACAGGTCCTTGACCGCGAGGGTGAACAGCTCCTCGTGGGTCGGCCCGAGCAGGTGGTCGTTGCCGCGGCGGTCGACCAGGCGGAACAGGTTGTCGCCGTACTCCTCCCAGCGGCCGGTCGCCTCGTAGGGCTCCTTGGGCAGCAGCGCCGGGAAGTGGACCTCCTGGGCGATGCGGTCCATCTCCTCGCGGACGATCCGCTCGACGTTGCGCAGCACGCGGTAGCCGAGCGGCAGCCAGGAGAACAGCCCGGACCCCGCCCGGCGGATGTAGCCGGAGCGCACCAGTGCCTGGTGGCCGGGCAGCTCCGCGTCGGCGGGAGCCTCGCGCAGGGTGCGGACGAACAGGCTGGACATGCGCAGCAGCACGCGGGACCTCACGGGACGTGGACGGGCTCGGACGGGGCGCAACGGACGCTAACCGATAGTCGGGTCAGGCTTCACCCAACCACGCGGCGACCTTGCCGCGGAGCCGATCGATGTTGACGCCGGTCTGCGCGCTGACCCACACGACCTCGCCCGGGTCGAGTTCGCAGCCGGCTGCGAGGTCCCGGCGCCGACGGTCGCGCTTCGAGGAGCGCACCTTGTCGTGCTTGGTGGCCACGACGGTGACCGGCAGGGTGTGTCCACGCAACCACGCCAGGAACTCGCGGTCCAGCGCGGTCGGACCGACCTCGCCGTCGACCAGCAGCAGCACCATCCGCAGGGCCTCGCGTCCGGTCAGGTAGGCCTCGCTGCGGCGTTGCCAGGCCGCGCGATCGGTCGCGGAGACCTTCGCGTAGCCGTAGCCGGGGAGGTCGACCAGGGTGCCACCGCCCGGGGTGGCGAACACGTTGAGCAGCCGGGTGCGTCCCGGGGTCTTCGAGGTCCGCGCCAGGGAGCGGTTGTTCGCGACCGCGTTGATCAGCGAGGACTTGCCCACGTTGGACCGCCCGATGACCGCCACCTCCGCGGGCGAGGACGGCAACTGGTCGAGCCGCTCGGCGGAGGTGAGGAAGCGCAGCTCGAGGCGGGGACCGGCCATCAGAAGATCGACAGGTCGAGCCGCGCCGCCAGCTCGTCCAGCGCGAGCCGACCGGCCACGGAGTTGCCGGTGCGATCCAGCGGCGGGGACCAGACCGCGATCGTGGCCCACCCCGGGACCAGGGCCACGATGCCGCCGGCGACGCCGGACTTGCAGGGCAGGCCGACCGAGTAGGCGAACTCGCCGGCCGCGTCGTAGGTCCCGCAGGTCAGCATGATGGCCGCGCAGCGCCGCGCGAACGAGGCGGACAGGATGCGCTCCCCGGTCCCCGGGTCGCAGCCGTCGTTGGCCAGGAAGCGGAACGCGCGGGCGAGCTGCCGGGTCGAGAGCGACAGCGCGCACGCCGCCACGTAGCTCTCCAGCACCTCGTCGACGGTGTGGTTGAGGTTGTCGAAGTCCGCCATGAGGTTGGCCAGCGCCCGGTTGCGGTGGCTGGTGCCGCGCTCGGCGTTGCGTACCTCCTCGTCGAAGGAGACCGGTTCACCCACCAGGCGTTCCACGAGCTGCAGCGTGTCCCCCGGGACGTCGTCGCAGTGGTCGAGCAGGATGTCGTCGACCACCAGAGCGCCGGCGTTGATCATCGGGTTGCGGGGGATGCCGCGCTCGTGTTCGAGCTGCACGAGCGAGTTGAACGGATCACCCGACGGCTCGCGTCCCAGCCGACCCCACAGGGCGTCCGCGACCCCCGAGCCGTCCGTGGCCTCCGACTTGCGCGCGGCCAGGACCAGCGAGAGCACCTTGGAGATCGACTGGATCGGGAACGGCTGATCGGCGTCGCCCACCGCGAACTCCCGCCCATCGAGGCAGGAGAGCACGAGCGCGAAACTGCTCGGGTCGGCGTCGGCGAGCACCGGGATGTAGTCGGCGACCGTGCCGTCCTCGGCGGCCGAGCGGACCTGATCCGCGACCTCCTGGAGCACGGCCTCGAGGTCCTCGGTCTCCGGCGGGGCGGATGATGTGGACACGGCGTCGTCGTCTCGTCGGGGGTGGGCCAGCACCGCATCCTCGCGCATCCGGTGGCCCCGCGCATCGACCGACCCCGTCCGTGCTGCCGAGCGACGTCGGCCCCGTTGCCGAGCGCGGCGGCGAGCAGGGTCGGGCCGCCGGGTCGGACCCGACGGCCCGGACGCGTCTGGACGCGTCCGGACGCATCCCGAGGAGCGTGTCGGGCGGGTCGTCCGCCGGCGCCACGGCCGCGAACATGCGAGACTGACCGGCCCGCTGCGGTGCGGGCCGGCCCACGGCACGCGGAGCAGTCATGACCCGTCCGACCACGATGTCAGCCGCCCGGATCCACGCCTTCGGTGGTCCGGAGGTGATCCGCGTCGAGGAGCTGGACGTCCCCAGCCCCGCCGAGGGGGAGTTGCTGGTGGAGGTGCGTGCCGTCAGTGTCAACGGCGCCGACCTGCAGTTGCGCCAGGACGGGTTCGATGGGTGGGCACAGCCGCCACTGACCCTCGGGATGGACCTCGCCGGGGTCGTGGTCGACCACGGGGCCGGGGTCACGACGCCCGCGATCGGCACCCGGGTCCACGGGCGCCGGTCCGACGCCACGCGCGGGACGCTCAGCACCTACGTGGCCATCCCCGCCGACGAGGTCGTGGCCATCCCCGACGGGGTCGACGACCTCGTCGCGGCGGCGATCCCCCTGGTCGGGCTCGCGGCCTGGCAGTCGATCCACGACCTCGGTGAGCTCACCGCCGGGCAACGCGTGCTGATCCAGGGCGCCGGGGGCAGCGTCGGCCACCTCGCCGTGCAGCTCGCGAAGGAGCTCGGCGCCACGGTGGTCGCCTCCGACGGGCCGCGCGCGCAGGGTCGGCTCGAGGCCCTCGGCGCCGACGAGGTCTACGACCACCGCCAGACCGACGTGGCGGCCACGACCGAGCCCGTCGATCTGGTCATCGACACCGTCGGGGGCCCGGTCACCGACGCCTCGATGGACGTGCTGCGCGACGGAGGACGCCTGGTGACCCTGGCGGGCGACCCGGACCAGGAGCGCGCCGCTGCCCGCGACATCACCGCGCAGGTGATCGACTCGTGGATGGACCGTGACGATCTGAAGGCGATCGACGAGCGCCTCGTGGACGGTCGTCTGGCGATCGACATCGGCGAGGTGGTCGGGCTCGAACGCGTCGTGGAGGCCCACCAGCTCGCGGCGGATGGCGTCGGCAAGGTCGTCATCACCCTGCCCCACTGACCGCGCGTCCGACGGCGGCCGTCGGCGCGCAGCCGGGGCGGCCGTCGATGGGCCGCGTCGCTCAGCGGCTGGCGGCCCGCTGGTACTGCCAGATCGACAGCGGGACGAACACGATCAGGATCGCGGCGATCCAGATCAGGGTGTAGGCGACCGGGTTCGCCAGGGCCCAGGTGTCGGGGACGGCCATGAGCTCCGGGGTGGCGGCGATGACCTCCGCGGAGGGCACGTTGCCGAACGCCTCACGCGCCGCCTGTGTCACGGAGGAGACCGGGTTCCACTCCGCGAAGGTCTGCAGCGGCCCGGGCAGGTTCTCCGAGGGCACGAAGGCGTTGGAGATGAACGTGGCCGGGAACAGCACGACGAAGGTCGCGTTGTTGACCACCTCGACGCTGGGCACGATCAGGCCGATGAAGGCCATGATCCAGGAGAACGCGTAGGCGAACGCCAGGAGCAGCAGCAGCCCACCGATGGCGTCCAGCAGGGAGCCGCGGACACGCCAGCCGATGAGCAGCCCCGTGCCGGCCATGATCAGCACCGACAGCACGTTGTAGATGATGTCCGAACTGGTGCGACCGACCAGCACCGCGGAGCGGGACATCGGCAACGAGCGGAACCGGTCGATGATCCCCTTCTGCATGTCCTCGGCCAGCCCGGCGCCGGTGAACGTCGAGCCGAACACGACCGTCTGCGTGAAGATGCCCGCCATGAGGAACTCGCGGTAGTCGAGCCCCGGGATCGGGATCGACTCGCCGAACACGTAGGCGAAGAGCAGCACGAACATGATCGGGCTGATCAGCACGAAGACCAGCACCTCGGGCACGCGCCGGATCTTGATGACGTTGCGCTTGGCGATCGCGGCACCGTCCGACAGTGCGGCGACGAGCGGGTTCGACGGTCCGCCAGCGGTCAGGTCGGTGTGATCGGTCGGGGCGCTCATGCGGCATCCTTCGGGCGCTCGGCCTGCTCGGTCTGCTCCGCTTCCTCGGCCGCGCGACCGGTGAGGGCGAGGAAGACGTCGTCGAGGGTCGGGCGGCGCAGGCCGACGTCCAGCAGACCGACCTCGGCCTCGTCGAGGCGTCGCAGCGCCGTCATCAGCACCTCGGCGCCACCTCGGACCGGGACGGTCAGCGATCCGCGCTGGGCGTCGGCGACCGGCTCGCCCACCGCGAGGTCGGCCACGATCGAGGTGGCCAGCGGCAGCTGGGCGGCGTCGGTCAGGGCGAGCTCGAGACGCTCGCCCCCGACCTGGGCCTTGAGCTGGTCGGCGGTGCCCTGGGCGATGGCCCGCCCGTGGTCGATGACCACGATGTCGTCGGCGAGCTGGTCCGCCTCCTCGAGGTACTGGGTGGTCAGCAGCAGGGTCGTGCCCGATCCGACGAGCTCGCGGATGACCGCCCACATGTCGGTCCGGCTGCGCGGGTCGAGGCCCGTGGTCGGCTCGTCGAGGAAGAGCACCGAGGGGGCGGCCACCAGCGCGCCGGCGAGGTCCAACCGACGACGCATCCCTCCGGAGTAGGTCTTGACCGGGCGGTTCGCCGCATCCGTCAGCGCGAAACGTTCCAGCAGCTCCCACGCGCGCGACCGGGCGCGCCGCCGCCCGAGCCGGTAGAGCCGACCGATCATGTCGAGGTTCTCGAACCCGGTCAGCGTCTCGTCCACCGCGGCGTACTGCCCGGAGAGCCCGATCCGTCGGCGCACCCCCCGGGGGTCGCTCAGCACGTCGATGCCCGCCACCTCGGCGTGGCCCTCGTCGGGCTGCAGCAACGTGGTGAGCACGCGAACGGCGGTCGTCTTGCCGGCACCGTTCGGCCCGAGCAGGCCGAGCACGGTCCCGGCGGGGACGGCCAGGTCCAGGCCACCGAGGGCGACGACGTCGCCGTAGCGCTTGACGAGACCGGTCGCGCGGATCGGGTACGCGACGTCTGGCATGGTGGGACCCCGGTGCGGTGGGAGCGGAGACCTCGGCCTGCGCGGCACCGTCTGCGAAGGTGGCCGGCGGGATGGGCGCGAGGGCCGCGAGACCTTACGTCGGTCGAACGGTCCCGTGACCGACCTTGCGCGCCAGTGGCGCACGTCCGCGGCCTCCTCGCACCGCGTCCGCCGCCTCCTCGCACCGCGTCCGCCCGGGTCCTCCGAGCGCCGAGCGTGCCGCGCGTCGCCGGGACCGCGCGAGGTCACCTCGCTACCGTCGCAGCCTCCCACCGCCCCCGCTCCGCTCCCCGGCGGCCGTCGCGGCGCGTGACCGCGCCCGGCCCGCCCCCCGAGGACCATCCTGTGCGTGCCCTGATCCGCCTGCTCGCGGCCGTCGTGACGCGGGCGCCCGTCATCGTGTTGCTGGTGACGCTGGCGGCGACGGTGGTCTTCGCGGGGTTGTCCACCACCCTGGAGCAGGCCAGCGGGCAGGACGGCTTCGCCCCGGAGTCCGACGCCATCGACGCCTCCGAGCGCATCGGGGAACTGTTCGGGGAGGGGTCGACCACCTCGGTGATGCAGGTGGTGGTGGACGGCGCCGGGGCCTCGGTGCTCACCGCCGATGCCCTGCGTGCGGTGGAGCAGGTCCGCGCCGCCATCGCCGACAGCGATGCCGCGCAGGCCGTCTCCGACGATCCGGCCGCCCCCGGGGTGTTCAGCTACCTCGCCCCGGTCGAGCAGCAGCTGGCCGCGGAGGGCCTGGACGCGGCCGACCTCGACGACGCCGAGGTGGCGGACCGCTACGCCGCGGCGGTGGATGCGGCCGGCCCGGAGCTGTCCTTCGCGGCGGACCTGCTGGCCGACGGGGAGGATCTCGGGCTGCTGCTCGTCTTCGTCGACGCGTCCGTGGACATCGACGCGCAGATCGGTCGGGAGTCCACGATCGCCGCGGCGATCCGCGAGGTCGACCCCGGAGCGGACCTCAGCCTCCAGCCGTTCAGCTTCAGCCTGCTGTTCGAGGACGCCGACGACTTCCTCGGCGAGGTCGCCACGCTGTTCTCGTTGGCGTTCGCCATCATCATCGGGGTGCTGCTGTTCGTGTACTGGCTGACGCCACGGGGCCGGACACGTCGGTTCATGGCGGTGCGTCGCACCATCGCGGACACCTCGGTGACGATGCTCACGATCGTGCTCGTGGTGCTGTGGATGAACGGCATCGGCGCGTTGCTGCAGCGGGCCGGCATCCTGGGGCCGTTGACCGAGGTCACCCAGATCGTGCCCATCCTGCTGGTCGGGTTGGGGGTCGACTACGGCATCCACCTGACCTCGCGCTACCGCGACGAGATCGGCGGGGGCGCCAGCGTGCAGGCCGCCATCCGCACCTCGATCGGCACGGTCGGGGTCGCGCTCGTGCTCGCGACCGTCACCACCGCGATCGGGTTCCTCACCAACGCGGTGAACCCGATCCCGGCGCTGGCCGACTTCGGCCTGCTCGCCTCGGTCGGCATCGTCGCCGCGTTCGTGCTGATGCTGACCTTCGTCCCGTCGCTGCGGCTGCTGCTGGACCGGCGGGCAGAGGCGGCCGGCCGCCTGCCCACCGATGGGATGGGCGCGACCCGCGACCGGCTGTTCCCCGCCCTGGCCGCCCGCACCTCCGTGCTCGCGGAGCGGGCCCCGGTCCCGACGCTGATCGTGATGGGGCTGCTGGGTGGAGCGGGCTACCTGGGGCTCACCAACATCTCCACGGAGTTCTCCTTCACCGACTTCCTCCCCGAGGACGCGCCGGTGGTGGAGACCCTCGAGGTGATCGAGGACCGGTTCGGTGGCGGCTTCGGGGAGAGCACCCAGGTGCTCGTCGAGGGCGACGACCTCGGCACCCCGGCGGTGTTCAACGCGCTGGCCGACGCGAGCGAACAGCTCGCCGAGGTGCCCGACGTGCTCACCGTGCCGGGCCCGGCGGGGCCGGTCGCGTCCGCCACCTCGCCGGTGTCGGTGGTGGGTGACCTGGTGGTGGCCGCGCCCGGCAGCGACGGCCCCGGCGGGGCGGTGCTCGAGCCCCTGCTGGCCGCCGGCTACGACCCGGCCAGCGGGCGCGTCGCAGCGGATGCCGACATCGACGCCCTCTACGCCGTGCTCGACGACGTCGAGGACGGGGCCTCGGCCACGGTCGTGCACCGCGACGACGCCGGACGCATCACGGCGATGCTCGTCGAGTTGGACACCCAGGCGGGGGACGACCGCGCCCTGGCGTTGCAGGACGCCCTGCTCGAGGGGTTCGCGCCCGTGTCGGCCGCGGGCGCCGCGGTCACGGTGACCTCGAACGGGATCATCACCGAGGGGATCGTCAACTCGTTGTCCGACTCCCAGGTGCGCTCGCTGATCATCACCCTGGTCGCGGCCACGATGGTGCTGTCGCTGAGCTTCTGGATCGAGAACCGCCGGCCGATGCTGGGGGTGCTCACGATGATCCCGGTGGCGCTGGTCGTGCTGTGGACCTTCGGGCTGATGTACGTCAGCGGGATCCCGTTCGGGCCGGTGACCGCCACGCTGACCGGGCTGGCCGTCGGGATCGGGGTGCCCTACACGATCCACATGGCGCGCCGCTTCGAGGAGGACCGGCTGCGGTTCGACACGGTCGAGGAGGCCATCCGCGAGTCCACCCGCAACACCGGCGGCGCGCTGGCCGGGTCGGCGGTGACCACGGCGGCCGGTTTCGGGGTGCTCATCACCTCGAGCCTGGTGCCGTTCCAGCAGATGGGGTTCGTCACGGCCTACGCGATCCTGCTGTCGCTGTTCGGCTCGCTGCTGGTCCTGCCGTCGTTGCTGGTGCTGTGGGAACGCTGGCACCGTCGTCGTGGGACGCCCGCCGTGGAACGCGAGACCGTCTCCGTGGCGTGATCGACGACCGGTCGCGGACGGTTCAGCCGGCGGCCGTGGGCGTGTCGTCGAGTGCCGCCCACAGGGTGTCGACCAGGGCCTCGGTGAACGCCGCGCGCGTGGCGGGCTCGATCAGGTCGAGCGAGAGGTAGGGGTTGAGGTCCTCGAGTTCGACCAGCAGCAGATCGCCATCACGGGTCCGGCAGGCGTCGACGCGTTGGACCCCGACCTCCAGCGCGTTCCAGTCGACGAAGCGCTGGGCGAAACGCAGCTCGTCCGGTGTCGGCTGGTACGGCACGAGCTCCCAGCGACGGGCCTGGTCGGGTGCGTGGACGGCGTACTGGAACCGACGGCCGACGTAGACGAACGAGAGCTCGGTGACGATGTCGACGCACGGTTGCGCGATGGCGTCATCCAGCACGACATCGTCGAGGTGGTCCAGCACCTGCAGCCCGATCGAGTCGGCCCCCCGCAGCGGCTTGACGACCCACCGGTCCGCATCGGGCAGCAGTCCGAGGTCCTCCCGGCGGGCGACGGTCGGGATGACCCGCTCACCGGCGGCCCACAGGTCCACGAGGTAGCCCTTGCCCTGCATGTCGCCGCGAGCGGTCAACGGGTTGACCAGCCTGGTGCCGCGTCGAGCCACCTCGGCGCGGAAGGCCGCGTCCGCTTGCGGGTAGTGGATCACCGGGCCGCTGTTGCGTACGAGCACGAGGTCGAACGCCACCAGCAGCGCGGCGGCATCCAGCGGCGAGCACATCGCGAGGTCGAAGTGCGCCCGCAGCGCACCCGCGAGCCACACGTCCTCGTCGCCGTAGCGACGACCTGCGGCCGGGTAGTGCAGGTCGGTCACCAACAGCAGCGACGGGCGTGCACGCTCCATGGTCGCCCCTGGTCCGATCGGCCCTCGTCGACGAGGGCGACGCACCGTAGCCGCGCCCGACCGACGCGCGGCCCGCCGCGACCGACCTCCGGCGCGGCGCTCGTCCCGGCGGGCGCCTGCCACCCGTCCGGTCGGCCTGGTCCGAACGCGTCGCGGTGCGCGGGAACGTGCCAGGCTGTCGGTCACAGGACCGCGGGGCGGCCCCGCCCCCCCCCCCCCCGCGCCGCCCGGGGGCGGGGGTCGGCCGCCCGCTCCGTGCCCATCGAGAGCAGGGCCAGCTTGACCCGCTCGC
>JAFIEQ010000095.1 GCA_020832455.1 Nitriliruptoraceae bacterium | reverse complement strand
TGGTCGTCCCCGGCCGCCGCCGCGCCAGGGGGGGCGCGCGCAGCGCTCCCGGCGGCGGGCAGGCGGCTGGCGTCCCTCGGCGCCAGGGGCACGGTCGTGGAACCGGCCCACGGCTCCGAGGCCCCCACGGCCGCGGCCGTGGGCTGCGTCGCGCGGTCGGTCACGTCGATGACGGTGCTCTGACGGTGCAGGTCGAGTTCGGCGACCACGCGCCGGGCCTCGTCACGCTGGAGCTTGAGGTGGCGCAGCACCGCGACGTAGCCCAGTGACACCAGGAAGACCACGGCGAACAGCGTCCACAGGTAGCCGCCGACCAACACGGCGGCGAGGAAGCTCGCACCCGTCGCGATCAGCGAACGCACGAACCACGCCTCGCGACGAGCGACGACGGGATCGCGCCCACGCACGTGGACGGACACCATGTCCGCGGATGCAGCGCCGGCGCTCTCGCGCTCCACGATCCGGTTGGCGTCACCGGGCACCATCAGCCGGCGGCCGCTCGAGGACCGGGACATGTGCACCTCCTGGGGACCACTGCCGAGGACGTCCATAGCGCGTTCGAACCCTCCGACGGTGGCGTGTGGTGAGCTGTGGCGGTTGCGGAGCGCGCTCGGCACCAGGAACCCTGCCCAGAGCAGGACCAGGAGCACCAGCGCTTCGTTCACCGTTCCACCACGGTGTCGCCTCCGGACCGTCGGGGTCAACGGTTGCCGGACGGTAACACCGTGCATCAGCCGCTCGAAGCACCCGCGACCGAGGGCATCGCGCCCCGTGGCCGGTGGGGTCCACCCGGAGGAGCTGGGGAAGGGGCGGTGGCCGACGGCGGGTCGCGGCCAGCGACCGTAGCCGACACGGGCGAGGTGGCGCCGGGACGGACGGCCGATGTGCGGGCGGCGGGCGGCTCCGTCCGCTGTCGGCGCGGGGATCGCACCCACCGGCTGGCACACGGTCGTCGGGGTCGCTGCTCCCGCAGCCGGACACGCCACGCACGTCGAGGTCGCCGCACCCGAAGGCTGGCGGGGACGTCCCGGCCATCGCGGTCGGTGGCGACCCCGGCCGAACGGTCTCACCCCGACGCGCCGCTGCTGCGGTGCGGCCCTAGCGTCCGAGACGCGGTGTCGCGACCGACCGGCCCGGTCGGCGACGACCCCTCGGACCCGGAGCCAGGATGACCACGCAACGGGGCCAGACCGGGGTCCACCGGGCACGCGTGGACCGACTCGGTCGACGCCTCCACGCGCTGGACGTCGCGGTCTACGACGACATCGCCGGGCGCGGGTTGTCGGGCCTGGGCCCCGCGCTGACCGGGCTGTCCCGCGCGGCGAACCACGGACGCCTCTGGATGGTCGTCGCCGCGATCGCCGCCGTTCGTGGCGGACCCGCCGGCACGCGGGCCGCCCGGCGCGGACTGACCGCCCTGGCGATCGCCTCTGCCACGGCGAACCTGGCCGGCAAGCGGGCGACGCGCCGCACCCGTCCGCGCGCGGACGTGGTGCCGATGCCGCGTCGCCTGGACCCGATGCCGGCATCCACCTCCTTCCCGTCGGGCCACACCGCGTCGGCGTTCGCCTTCACGATCGCGGCCGGCTCTGGCGCGGGTCGCTGGCGTTGGCCGTTGCTCGGCCTGGCCGCGACCGTCGGGGTGTCCCGGGTCACGAGCGGTGCCCACTACCCCTCGGACGTCCTCGGCGGCGCCGCCGTCGGCATCGGTGCCGCCGCGCTGGCCAGGAGGATGGTGCCCGACGCCCCGAACACGACCGGCGGGCGAGGCGGCACGGCCGGCGGGCGAGATGACGCGGACGGCGCGGTCAACGCGGACGACGCGGACCCGGCATGCGATACGAGCGCACCGCAACCGACGGGCGCCACCGCGCCGCAGGTCGACGGACCGCCGCCCTGTGGACCGGACGGCGCGGGGGTGACGATCCTGGTCAACCCGTCCGCCGGCCCGGACGGCGCCGAGCAGTTGCTGGCCGCCCTCGCGCGGGAGCTTCCCGCCGCCCGGACCGTCGTGCACGACCCCGATGCCGACCTCGAGGAGGAACTCGATGCCGCGGCCCGGGGTGCGGCGGTGCTGGGGATCGCCGGGGGCGACGGCTCCGTGAACGCGGCGATCGCCGCGGCGCGACGCCACGACCGCCCACTGGCGATCCTGCCCGGCGGGACGCTCAACCACCTCGCCTCGGACCTGGGCGTCGCGGAGTTCGCGCAGGCGATCGCGGCGGTGCGCCAGGGCCGGGTCGTCGCCATCGACCTCACGGAGATCGCCGGACGTCCCGTCGGCAACACCGCGGCCATCGGCTGGTACCCGTCGATGGTGGATCGACGCGAGCGGCTCGAGTCGGTGCTGGGCAAGTGGCCGGCGGCCGCCGTCGCCGCCACCATCACCGCGTTCCGCGACCGACCGGTCGATCTGCTGGTGGCCGGGACGCCACGACGGGTGTGGCTGCTGGCGATCGGCAACGGCCGTTTCGTGGACGACCACCTCGCGCCGACCGGGCGCGACCGGCTCGACAGCGGCTGCCTCGACGTCCGACTGGTGAGCGCCGAACGACGCGGCGCACGGCTCCGGCTACTCGCGGCCGCGCTGCGGGGTCGTCCGCGCGCGACCCCGGCCGTGGAGCACGAGGTGCGTGCGGAACTGCCGCTGGCCATGCCCGAGCGGCGCGGCGCCAACGCGCCGACCCGGATCGCCCGTGACGGGGAGGTGGAGGACGCCCCCGACGAACTGGACGTCCAGCTGCACCGCGGCGGGCTGCACGTCCTGCAGCCGACCGAGCCCTGAACCCGGGCCGGGCACCCGTCAGGGCAGCTCGACGTCCCCGGAGCGCCCACCGGTCTTGCGCCGGAGGCGCAGCTGGGTGATGACGACGTCCTTCTGCACGGCCTTGCACAGGTCGTAGAGGGTCAGCGCCGCGACGCTCGCCGCGGTCATCGCCTCCATCTCCACCCCGGTGCGGTCGCGCGCCGTGGCGGTCGCGGTCACCTCGGCGGTACCCGCGTCGACGTCGACGTCGACCGCCACCTCGACGCTGGTGAGCGCGATGCCGTGGCACAGCGGGATGAGCTCCGGGGTCCGCTTGGCCGCCTGGATGCCGGCGATCCGCGCCACCGGCAACGCATCGCCCTTCGGCAGGGTCCCGTCGGCGAGCAGCCGGGCGGTCGCCGGCGCCATGACCACGGTGCAGCAGGCCACCGCCGTGCGGGTGGTGACGTCCTTGTCGGCCACGTCGACCATGCGGGCGTGCCCACGCTCGTCGAGGTGCGTGAGCCCGTCCGCGCCGGGGCGGTCCGAGTCGGGCCCGGCCGGGGCGCCGCCCTCCGTCGTCCAGCGGTCGGTCGCCCGGTCGTCGGCCGTCCCGCGGTCCGGGACCTCGCCGCTCATTCGACCAACAGGTGCACCCGCACCTGCTCCCCCGGCGCGATCTCGGTCACGTCCTCGGGGACCACGGCCAGCCCGTCGGCCGCCGCGATGGACGAGATCACGTGCGAGCCCTGGTGGCCGGTCGGCGTCGCGATCCAGCCCTGCTCGTCGCGTGCGAGGGTGACGCGCAGGTAGCCCCGCTTGGCGGGCGGCGCGGTCAACGGCTCGCCGGCGCGGGCGATCACACTGGGTCGCTGCACGTCGCGGCGGCCCTGCAGGTGGCGGATCGCCGGCCGGACGAACGTCTCGAAGGAGACGAACGAGGACACCGGGTTGCCGGGCAGCCCGATCACCGGGGTGTCGGCGATCCGACCCCGGATCTGGGGCATCCCCGGCTTCATGGCGACCTTCACCGCGCGGCACTGGCCGAGCCGACCGATCACGTCGGGCAGCAGGTCCGCCGTGCCCGCGCTCGCACCACCGGAGCACAGGAACAGATCTGCATGGCCGAGGTTGGTGTCGAAAGTGTAGGTCAGTGCCTTGCGGTCGTCGCGGACGATGCCGGCGAAGAAGGGCACCCCACCGGCGGCCCGCACCATCGCGGAGAGCATCGGGCCGTTGACGTCGCGGATCTGGCCCGGCCCCGGCTCGTGGTCGGCGGGGACCAGCTCGTCGCCCGAGACCAGGATCACGACCCGCGGCGGTGGGACGCAGTTGACCCGCGTGACGCCCGCCGCGGCGAGCAGGGCGAGGTCCGCGGGCGACAGACGCCGACCGGCCGCCACCAGCGGCTGCCCCGGTTGCAGGTCCTCACCGGGGCGACGCACGTGCTGCCCGACGTGCACCGGCCGGTGGATACGCACGCCGTTGCTGCCGTCCTCGGAGGTCGTCTCCACCGGGACCACCGCGTCGGCACCGGGCGGGACCGGTGCGCCGGTCATGATCCGCACCGCGGTCCCGGCCCGGACCTCCGGCAGGCTCGCGCTGCCGGCGAGGATCTCGCCGACGACCCGGAGACCCACCGGGGCGTCGACGGTCGCTGCCTCGACGTCGCCGGCCAGCACCGCGTAGCCGTCCATCCCGCTGTTGGGGAACGCCGGCACGCTCACGGAGCTGGTCACCGGATCGGCGAGCACCAGCCCGAGGGCGTCCGGGAGCCGCAGCTCGATCGGGTCGGGTTCCGGCAGCAGCGCCAGGATCTCGCGCAGGTGCTCGTCGACGGGGGTCAGCTCGTCGATCGGCGTGACCTCGCCGCGTCCGTGTCCGACGAAGCGGCTCACCCGTCGTGCTCCGCGAGCCACCCGCGTAGCCAGGCGAGGAAGTCCGGTCCGAGGTCGTCACGCATGGCGGCGAGCTGCACCGTGGCCTGCAGGTAGCCGAGCTTGTCGCCGGTGTCGTAGCGGTCGACGTCGAGCTTGAGCCCGATGATGGGCTCCTCGGCGGCCATGGCCTGCAGCGCGTCGGTGATCTGGATCTCGCCGCCACGGCCGGGCGGGGTGTCGCGGATGTAGCCGAACACCGACCCGGGCAGCACGTAGCGTCCGACCATGATGAGGTTGGAGGGCTGGGTGCCCGGATCGGGCTTCTCCACCATGTGGGTGACCCGGAACTCCCCGTCGCGATCGGTCGGCTCCACCGCGGCCGCGCCGTAGAGGTGGACCTGGTCGTCGGGGACCTCCATCAGCGCGATCACCGGGCGGCCGGTGCGCTCGTGCGCCTCGACCATGCGCTCCACGAAGTCCGACTCCGGGTGCAGGAAGTCGTCACCGAGGCAGCACACGAAGCTCTCGTCCTCGGCGACGTGCCCGGCCGCCTGCAGGATCGCGTGCCCGAGCCCGAGCGGCTCGTGCTGGCGGACGGCGTGCATCGTCACGAGCTCCGACAGGCCGCGCACGAGCGCGAGCTCCTCGTCCTTGCCCTTGGCGGCGAGCGCCGCCTCCAGGTCGAGCCGCCGATCGAAGTGGTCCTCCATGGACGACTTGCCCATGCCGGTGACCAACAGGACGTCCTCGACCCCGGCGCGCGCGACCTCCTCGACGATGTACTGGATCGCGGGCTTGTCCACGACCGGCAGCATCTCCTTGGCGATGATCTTGGTCGCCGGCAGGAAGCGGGTACCCAACCCTGCGACGGGCAGGACGGCTTTGCGGACCACGGAACGCTCCTCGGAGGTGGGGGTGGCGAGCCTAACGGGCACCGACGCGCCCACCCCGTCCGACCGGCAGCGTCGTAGGCTCGGGGGCCGGACCCGCCGGTGGATGCGACCCCGAGGCAGCCCGTGGACGACGAGGTGCTCCGCGCCCGCAAACGCTCGCTGCGCGCGAGCACGCAGGCCGCGCGGCGCGGGATGAGCAACGACCAGCGCGCGAGCGCGTCCCGGGCGGTGGTCGACCGGTTGCTGCGGGCGGACGAGCTGGCGGACGCCGACACGGTGCTGCTCCACGCGGCGACGAGCGCGGAGGTCGACCTGGGGGCCCTGGTCGCCCCGCTGACCGGCCGGGGGGTGCGCACCCTGTTCCCGCGGGTCCGGGGCGAGGCGCTGGAGCTGGTGGCCGCGACCGACCTGCGGACCCTGGCGCTCGGCTACCGGGGGATCCGGGAACCGACCGGGCCGTCGATCGACCCGTCGGTCGTGGACGTGGCGATCGTCCCGGGCGTCGTGTTCGACCCCCGAGGTGGGCGCATCGGCCAGGGCGGCGGGCACTACGACCGGCTGCTGCCCACGCTGCCGGAGAGCTGCGTGCGCATCGGCGTCTGTTTCGCCTGCCAGCTGGTGCCCTCCGTCCCGCTCGAGGCGCACGACCAGCGGGTCGATCTGGTGGTCACCGAGCGCCGAACCCACCGTGCGCAGCGGTAGGCACGGGTTGCCTGCCGAACGCCTGTGCGGCATCATCAGCACTCGAGAACGGCGAGTGCTAACGGCCGTCGTCCCATCGAGGAGTCCGTCATGCCCACCTACGAGTACGCCTGCAAGGGGTGCGGGGAGCACCTCGAGGTCGTCCAGTCCTTCAAGGACGACGCGCTGACCGACTGCCCCGCGTGCGGTGGCAACCTGCGCAAGGTGTTCAGCGCGGCCGGCATCATCTTCAAGGGCTCCGGCTGGCACATCAAGGACTACGCCTCCTCGTCCAGCGGCGGGTCCTCCGGCGGCTCCTCCTCGTCCTCCGACGGGTCGAGCAGCTCGGGTTCCGGCAGCTCGGGATCGGACGGCTCCTCGTCGAGCAGCTCCGACAGCTCGAGCTCGACCAGCAGCTCGTCGTCCTCGAGCAGCAGCGGTTCGTCCAGCTCCTCCTCCGGCGGCTCGTCGTCGAAGAGCTCCGGATCGTCGAACACCTCGGCGAAGAGCGCCTGACCCGGTCCGCACGCCCGGCGGCCATCCACAGCGGCGAGGCAGCACGCCGCCCCGGACGGCTCGACGTGTGCTCGGCTCGCCGGCATGCCGCTGCGCCGATCCTCACCTCTGCACGGGCCGCCACTGGCCCTGCCCGCACCCCTCGACCGGGCCGCTGACGCCTGGTGGGCGACGGGCCCCCGCACGCGGGCGGCGCTGGGCGCACTGGCCGGGTTGCTCCTGCTCGTCGCCGGGGTCGCGGTGGTCGCCGCCGCGATGCCCGGGACCCCGGTGCAGGTCCACGTGGCCACGCGGACCCTGGAGCCCGGTGACGCCCTCGACCGGGGCGCGCTGCGTCAGCAGGCGTGGCCGGCGCAGCTCGTGCCGCCGCAGGCGCTGACCGGGCGCGATGCCCCGACGGGCACCGTGCGGGCACTGGTGCCGAGCGGGAGCCCCCTGACCAGCGAGCACCTCGGCGACGACGGACCCGCCGCCGGGCTCGTGGCCGGCGACGTCGCGGTCGCGGTCCCGGTCGAGTCGCTGCCGGCGCTGCGGCCCGGTGACCACGTGGTGCTCGTCGGGCCGGACGGCCACGGCGGTGGTCGGCCGCTGACCGACGCCGGACGGGTGCTCGCCGACGACGGGCACAGCGTGTGGATCGGGGTGCCCGCCGCGGACGCGGTCGCCGTCAGCGCCGCCGTGGCCGCCGGGACCATCGCGGTCGCGGTCCGTGCACCGTGACGTGCTCCGCTGCTCGACGCGCCCAGGTGGACGCCCTCATCCGTCCGTGCGCTCCGCGGCGCGCGCGAGACGACGGGCCATGATCGGGAAGATTAGCCCGTGGAACGGCACGAGCACCCCCCAGTACATGCGTCCCCACAGCCCCCGCGGGTGGAAGCGCGCACGCTGGATCAGCCGGCTGCCACCCTCGAACTCGTCGATCCGGAACTCCAGCCAGGCTTCCCCCGGGACCTTCATCTCCGCGCGGAGCCGCAGCAACGAGGGACGTTCCAGGGCCTCGACCCGCCAGAAGTCGATCACCTCACCGACGCTGAGCTCCGAGGGATGGCGGCGGCCACGGCGCAGCCCGATGCCACCGACCAGCTTGTCGAGCAGCCCCCGCAGCTCCCACAGCCACCGGGCGGAGTGGTACCCGGTCTGGCCACCGATGCCGCAGACGGCCTGGAACAGCGCCTCCGGCGACGCAGCCGCGCGGACACGACGCTCGTCCTCGAACACGGTCCCGCCCGCCCAGTCCGGGTCGTCGGGCTGGGAGCGCTCCGGACCGGAGCGATCGACCGGCCGGCGGGTCGGCCCGAGGCCCGGATCGCGGAGCTGCCCCTCGACCGTGCGTGCACGTCCCTGCTCGGTGGGTCCCTCGCCGGGCTGGGGCACCGGCCCGGTCACCACGCCGCCCATCGGCAGGCGCCCGCCGGCGCTCGCCCAGGTCGTGGCGACGTCCAGGTCCTGGATGCGCTGCAGGGCGAGCCGCACGGCCTCGGTGAAGGGGATCGTCGGCTTGGGCAACAGCTCGTCGATGCGTGCGTCGCGGACGATCACCTCGTTGACGAGGCTGTCGACCAGGGGGCGCGCCAGCCCGGTCGGCAGCGGCGTGACCAGCCCGATCCACAGCGACGACAGCCCGGGGCTCAGCACGGGGACCGGCAGGATCACCCGCTTGCGCAGCCCGGCCACGTGCGCGTAGGTCTGCATCAGTTCCGCGTAGGTCATGACGTCGGGGCCGCCGATCTCCAGGACCTCGCTGGCCGCTTCCTCCACCTCGAGCACCCCGGCCAGGTAGGTGAGCACGTCGCGGACCGCGATCGGCTGGCACCGGGTGGACACCCACTTGGGGGTGGTCATGATCGGGAGCACCTCGACCAGGGAGCGCAGCATCTCGAACGATGCGCTCCCGGAGCCGATGATGATGGCGGCGCGCAGTTCGGTCACCGCGACCGGACCGTCGGCGAGTACGCGGCCGACCTCCTGGCGGGAGCGCAGGTGCTCGGAGAGCGGGCGTGGGCCGTCCTCGTGCCCGAGCCCTCCGAGGTAGACGATCCGGCTGACCCCGCCTGCGGCCGCCGCATCACGCACGTTGGCGGCGGCCTCCCGGTCGCGCTGGGCGAAGTCGCCCTCCCCGTCCATGGCGTGGACGAGGTGGTAGACCGCGTCCGCACCATCGAAAGCACAGCGCAGGCTGTCGGGATCGGTGACGTCGATCGCGGCCACCTCGACGTCGCCGCGCCAGGGTCGCGCGTCGAGCTTGGCGGGGGTCCGCGCGCCGCAGACCACCTCGTGGCCGCGCTCGAGCAGCACCGGCACGAGCCGGCCACCGATGTAGCCGGTCGAGCCCGTCACCACGACACGCATCTGGCCTCCTGCCTCGGGGGGTGTTCGCCGGCGTGGTCGTGACCGGACGGGCCGGTCCCGATGGGCGCGCGGCCGGTCGGTGTGATCCGGGGTCGGCCCGGGTGGCCGGGGTCGGCCGGGGGTCGGCCGGTGTCGCGGTCAGCCGACCTCGAGCACCTCGTGCAGGAACGCCGCCACCCGGGGGTAGCAGTCGATCCGGTTCGCGAGCTTCGCGAGGCCGTGCCCCTCGTCGGCGTAGACCTGCAGATCACAGCGCACGCCCCGCTCCTGCAGGACCTCGTGGATCTGCTCGGCCTCCGACAGCGGGACCCGGGGGTCGTTGGCGCCGTGGACGATGAACAGCGGGGCCCGCATGTCCGCGACGCGGTTGATCGGGGAGGCCGCCTCCAGCACGTCGCGGTCGTGCGCGAGCGAGCCGTACTCGCGCTCCCGGAAGGCACGACGCCACACCGAGGTGTTCTCCAGGAAGGTCACCAGGTCGGACATGCCGACGATGTCCACACCCGCGGCCCAGCGCTCCGGCTGGAACGCGAGCCCGGCGAGCACCATGTAGCCGCCGTAGGACCCGCCGTAGAGCGCCGCGCGACGCTCGTCGAGGTCGTCGCGGGTCGCCAGCCAGTCGTGCAGCGCCGCCAGGTCGGCGACCGAGTCCAGACGCTTCTCCACGTCGTCGAGGTGTTGGTAGTCCTTGCCGTACCCGGTCGAGCCGCGCACGTTGGGGGCCACCACGGCGAAGCCCTGGGCGACGAGGTACTGGGTCAGCGCGGAGAACGACGGCCGGTACTGCGACTCCGGGCCGCCGTGGATCATCACGACGACCGGCAGGGCCTCACCGTCGCTCGCGCCGTCCGGGGTGAACACGAACGCGGGGATCTCCAACCCGTCGAACGACGGGAAGCGGACCAGTTCCGCGTCCACGAACGTGGCGGCATCGACCTCGCAGGGGCTGACCGTCAGGCGCTCGAGGCGGTCGGCCTCGACGTCGTAGCGCCACGCATCACCCGGGACCAGCGGAGAGGTGTACTGGAAGCTGAGGGAGCGCCCGTCCTTGGAGAAGCGGAAGCCGCCCGCGACACCGTCCCCGGGCAGTGGCACGTCGCGCACGTGCCCGAAGTGGTGGGGATCGTGCAGCGCCGCCCGGGTACGGCCGTCGTCGTTGACCACGACCAGCAGATGACGGCCCTCCCAGTCGACCGCGGCGCTCGCATCCCACCCCGGCTCGATGACGTAGCGCCAGCTGCCGTCGGGCGATCCCGCGGCGATGCCGATCATCTGCCGATCGACATCGGTGGAGAAGACGAACCCGCTGCTGTGGGGCAACCAGGAGGGCGTGCCGACCGTCGCGCCCTCGGTGTGCGGGGCGAGTTCGGTGACCGCCGCGTGATCGGGGCCCGCCACCTCGTCGTCGGCGAGCGCGTGGAGGTCCACCAGGTGGACCCGGTTGTCCCCGGCGATCGTCGTCAGTTCGCTGACTGCGAGCCAGCGACCGTCCGGGGAGAAGCCGCCCGGGCCCGTCCAGCCACCGCTGGCGAACACGCAGCGTTCGTCGCCGCTGACCAGGTCGCGCACCCAGGTGTCGAACGCCACCCCGTCGCCACGGTTGGTGGCGTAGGCGAGCAGTCGCCCGTCGCGGCTGACGCCACCGGGCCGGTGGATGTGTTCCGGGTCCACGACCAGGGGCTCGAGGTCGTCCGGTCCGGTGAGCGGCGCGGCGGGCGCATCCGTGGCGGTGAACAGCTGGTAGCGCTCGTTGCCGCCGACGTCGGTGGCCAGCAGCAGCCGGTCCTCCCCCTGGCCGAACGGATCCGCCGGCAGGTAGCCCGCACCGGTGGGTTCGGCGAACCGGGTGACCGGGGACAGGTCCCCCGCGGCGACCGGCAGGGTGGCCTGCCCCAGATCGAGCCGGTGCACCTGGGCGGTGCCCGGCAGATCACTGGAGATCAGCAGCTTGTCGCCGTTGGGGGACCAGCTCGACGGCGAAGCCGTGCGGATCTCCAGGTAGGCGCGGATGTCGGTGGGCTGGTTGGTGTCCATGCTCCGAGCGTACGCAGGCGCGGCCAGGACCCGGTCCGACGACCCCGGCCGGTCGTCACGCGGCTGCTGCGATCAGTCCTCGACCTCGACCACCGGCGGGGCGAACGCCGCCAGCGCGTCGCGGCACGGCTCGAGCAGTTCCGCCGTCGGGGGACCGTCGCACTGGATGCTGAAGAGCAGGCCGGCGTCTGGGATCGGGATGAAGCGTTGCCACACGGCACGATCGAGCTGGGCCGGGTCGACCTCGAACGCGATCTCCGCCACCTCGTCGACCGGCAGGTCCTCGACGGGCACGACCCGGGTGTCGGTGACCTGCGAGCCCTGTGCCTGCGCGATCGTGGCGAACACCTCGGCGATCGCCTCCGCGTCGTCGGGCGCCACGTCGAGCTCGTTGGGCGTGACGTTGATCTGGATCGCGATCGGCTCCGTCCTGGGGTCACCGCCCTGCGCGATCATCAGCCGCACGTTGGAGGTCGCCGGGTCCAGCGGCTCGAGTCGGGGTCCCCAGAACGCCCACCACTGCGACCCACCGACGCCCGCGGCCAGGCGGGCGATGCCCTCGTCGTCCCCGACGCGCCAGACGGCCGGCGAGGGAGGCAGCGGGACCTGGAGCGGGCCGAACGAGGGGTCCTCGATGGTGTCCAGGGTCCAGCCGTCGGTCGGCAGGTCCGTGGCCGTAATGTCGTCCGGGGTGTCTGCACCCTCGCCGGCGGCGGGCTCGACGCCATCCCCCCGGCACCCCGCGAGCACCAGCAGCCCGACGACGAGGGCGGCGCGCGTCCGGGCCGGCCTCACGCGTGGCCCGCGTGTGGCGGGACGGGCCGCATCTCGCGGTCCGCGGCGGTGCTCGGCGCCGCGTCGGATGGCGCCGAGGTGTCCGGCGCCCGGGCCACCTCCTCGGCCTCGACCTCCAGCGTCGCGACGAGTCGATGGAGCACCGGGCCGCGCTCCCCCGGCGGGACCTGGGCGAGCGCCAGCCCGGCGAGGTAGGTGGAGACCGGCGCCGTCCAGCGGTCGGCCGTGTGCGCCGCGATGCGGGCCAGGTCGAGCAGGGCGGCGCGCTCCTCACCGGCGGGCGCGCGCGCACCAGGGGCGCCGCCGGTCGCCAGCTCCGTGGCGAGCAGCTCGAACCACCGGTCCGTGACCGCGGTCGGGGTCGGGGCGGGCGCATCGTCGGGCATGGCGACTCCTCGTCGCGCCCAGCGTGACCGACGCTGGGGCGGGACGCCAACCGCTAGCGTCGAACGCCCCGCCGCGGACCGGGATCCGGCGGCGTCGTGACGGCGCTCGCCGCACACCCCCGTGAACACCCGCACCGCGGGGGGCGCGACGTACCACGGGATCGGAGCAACGCACGTGTCGAGCACGCCGGCACCGACGCGGGCGGGCATCGTGTTCGTGGGCGGGAGCTCGCGTCGGATGGGGCGCGACAAGGCCGAGGTCGTCTTCGACGGCACCCCGCTGCTGACACGGACCCTGACCGCGCTGCGCGCCGGGCTCGGACCGACCGCGGAGCTGCTCGTGAGCGGCCCGACCCGCCTCCCGCCGGGCGCGGGGGGCGGGGAGGGGGGGCGGGCGGGCGCCGACCGTGCCGGCGGCGCCGGCCCGCTCGCGGGACTTGGCGACGCGCTCGGGGACCTCGCGCCGGACACGATCGCCGTGACCGTCGGCGTCGACCACCCGCTCCTGGTCGAGGGGGTGCTGCGGCTGCTCGCCGACGAGCTCGCGGCGGCGCCGCCGGAGGTGACGACGCTGGCGCTCGCGCCCGGCGCGCTCGAGGGGCGACGCCCCCAGCTGTTGGTGGCCGCCCACCGCGCCGGGCCGACGGCGCGGATCGTCGACGAGCTGGTGGGTCGCGGGGAGCGTCGCCTGCACGCGCTGCTCGACCACGCGCAGGTCGCGACGGTCCCGGCACGTCGGTGGCGCGCGCTCGATCCGCTCGGTCGCACGCTGTTCGACGTCGACGACGAGGTCGAGCGACGCGAACTCGAGGGGTGGTGGCAGCGGGCCCGCGCCACGGCGCCCGACCCGGCCCGGACCAGCGCCCGCGAGGTGCCGAGCGTGGCGATCGTGCGGATCCGGTCCGGGCAGGCCACCGACGAACGCGACCACGTCATCGCGGAGGAGCCGCTGGAGATCCGCGCGGCGGGACCCGGGCAGCAGCCCGTGACACTCGTGACCACGATGCGTACCCCCGGCCACGAGCCGGAGCTCGCCGTCGGGTGGTTGCTCGCCGAGGGGATCATCGAGGCCGGCGACCTCCGCGCGATACACCCGGGCGACGCCGCACTGCTCGCCCGTCCCGACGACCTCGTCACGGTCGAGGTCGCGCGGGCGGTCGATCCGGACGCGGTCGCCCACCGACACGCGGTCGCGACCGCGTCCTGCGGCGTCTGCGGTCGCGCGTCGATCGAGGAGCTCACCGGACGACTGACCCCGCTCGCCCACGACGGCGCGCCGCTGGCGTGGTCCGTGTTGGCACCGCTCCCCGATGAGCTGCGACTGGCGCAACGCCGGTTCGATGCCACCGGCGGCGTGCACGCGGCGGGCCTCGCCGATCGGCGGGGGCGCCTCGTGACCGTGCGCGAGGACGTCGGACGCCACAACGCCCTCGACGCCGTGGTCGGCGCGCACGCCCTCGGCGGCGTGTGGCCGGAGCAGGGCCTGCGCGACCTCGTGCTCGTGCTGTCCGGTCGAATCGGGTTCGAACTGGTGGCCAAGGCTGCCGCGGCACGCGTGCCCATCGTCGTCGCGGTCGGCGCTGCCAGCGATCTGGCCGTGCGGACCGCGGAGCGTCTGGGCGTGACGCTGGTCGGGTTCGTGCGTGCCGGTGACGGGGTCGTCTACACCCATCCCGGACGCATCCGGATGCAGCCACCGGGATAGCGTGAGACCACCGCACCGGGAGCGCGCGCATGGGACACGGACCGAAGGCCAGCAACCCGCTGCGACGGCGTGTGCACCTCCCGAGACTGCGGCCCTCGCAGTGGGTCAGCTGGCGGCCGAACGGCATCGGGCTGCAGAAGCCCAACCACTACAAGGAGATGCTGTCCACCATCGCCGAGAACCGCGGACAGCTGCGCTACGCGACCCGGATCCTGACCAAGGGCGCGTGTGACGGCTGTGCGTTGGGGGTCGCCGGGCTGCACGACTGGACCATCGACGGCGTGCACCTGTGCACCACCCGGCTCAACCTGCTGCACGTCAACACGAGGCCGCCCATGGCGGACGACGCGCGGGCCGAGGTCGAGGGGCTGCGCCGGCGCAGCCCCAAGGAGCTTCGTGACCTCGGACGGCTCGCGTACCCGATGCTGCGACGCCGCGGCGAGCCGGGCTTCTCCCGCATCGGCTGGGAAGAGGCCATGGAGCTCGCCGCCGACCGGGTCCGCGCTGCACTGCCGGGGCGGGCCGGCTTCTTCACGACCTCCCGGGGGATCACCAACGAGGTCTACTACGTCGCCGGGAAGGTGGCCCGCTACCTCGGCACCAACGACGTCGACAACGCCGCGCGGATCTGCCACTCCCCCTCGACGGGCGCGCTGAAGGAGACGCTGGGGGTCGGCGCCACCACCGTGTCCTACACCGACGTCATCGACTCCAGCGACCTGATCGTGCTGTTCGGCTCGAACGCCGCCAACGCCCAACCGGTGTTCCTGAAGTACCTCTACCTCGCGAAGCAGCGGGGCGCGAAGGTGGCGGTCGTCAACCCCTACCGGGAGCCGGCGCTGGAGAACTACTGGGTGCCCTCCAACGTGGAGTCGGCGCTCTTCGGCACGCGGATCACCGACGAGTTCTTCGAGGTCGCGACCGGTGGGGACACCGCCTTCATCACCGCCGTGCTCAAGGTGCTCGTCGCCCGCGGCCAGGTCGACCGGGCCTTCATCGACGCGCACACGGGCGGCTTCGACGAGCTCACCGCGGAGCTCGACCGACACGACCTCGACGACCTGGTGCGGTGGGCCGGCAGTTCCCGCGCCGACGTGGAGCGCTTCGCCACGATGTACGGCGCGTCGAAGGCCAGCGTGCTGGTGTGGTCGATGGGGATCACCCAGCACACCTTCGGTACCGACAACGTCCGCGCCATCATCGACCTCGCCCTGGTCCGCGGCAACATCGGCCGGCCCGGTGCCGGGCTGATGCCGATCCGGGGGCACTCCGGGGTGCAGGGCGGCGCGGAGATGGGGGCCTACGCGACCGCGTTCCCGGGGGGCGAGACGATCGACGCGGACAGTGCCGCGGCGCTGTCCGAGGCGTGGGGCTTCGAGGTCCCCGCCGAGCCCGGGCGCAGCGCCACGGAACTCATCGAAGCCGCCGGTCGCGACGAGGTGGACGTGCTGTGGTCGTCGGGCGGGAACTTCCTCGACACCCTGCCCGACCCCGCCGAGGTGCGGCGATCACTGGAGCAGGTCGGGCTGCGGGTGCACGTCGACATCGTCGCATCGACGCAGATGCTGGTGGACGGCGACGAGGTGCTGCTGCTGCCGGCGATGACCCGCTACGAACAGCCCGGCGGCGGCACGGAGACCACCACGGAGCGCCGGGTGATCTTCTCGCCGCAGATCCGCGGGCCCCGCGGCGCGCGCAACGGCCCCGGGGAGGTCCGCGCCGAGTGGGACATCTACCTCGACCTCGCCCGGCGGGTCGATCCCGACCGCGCACACCTGCTCGGGTGCGACGACGCCCAGGCGATCCGCGAGGAGATCGCGCGGGTCGTCCCCGCCTACGCCGGTATCGAGGACCTGCGCGAGACCGGCGATCAGGTCCAGTGGGGCGGCGAGCGCCTCTGCGACGGCTGGCAGTTCCCGACCCCGGACGGCCGGGCCCACTTCGTCGCCGTCACGCCGCAGGAAGCCACCCTGCCGGCGGGCCACCTGCGACTGTCGACCCGCCGCGGCAAGCAGTTCAACTCGATGGTCTGGCGCGAGACCGACCCGATCACGGGCGGTGGACGCGACGCGTTGCTGATCAGTGCCGCCGACGCGGCCCGGTTCGCCGTCGGCGAGGGCGATGCGGTCACGGTGCGCTCCGACCACGGCGAGGTGGCCGCGCGGGTCAAGCTCGCCGCCATCGGCGAGGGCAGCGCGCAGATGTTCTTCCCCGAGGCCAACCCGCTGATCGACCCCTCGCGCCGTGACCCCGTCGGGCTGGTGCCCGACTACAACGCCACCGTCACGATCGCACGCCGCTGAGTCCCGCCGTAACGCCGGACGGGGGGCGGGGGGGGGGCGCCGGCCCGCGCGGGG
>JAFIEQ010000094.1 GCA_020832455.1 Nitriliruptoraceae bacterium | reverse complement strand
GTGCGGGGTCGGCGGGGGGGGATGGCGGGACGGTCCAACGTGACACCGGTGGTGCCCGCGCGGGCCGGGGGCCGGCGTCCGGCGCGAAGTCGCCAGCGGTCGCCGATCCGACCTCGACCTCGCCGTACGGGATCCCCAACCCGGCCGCCGGGGGCTCGAGCCCGTCGTCCGTCGCACCGGATGCGCCATCCGCCCCGTCGCGGTCGACGGACCAGCAGCCGGACGAGCAGCGGACGAACCGAGCCCTGCTCTGGTTCGGGGCGGCGGCCGCGGCGCTGGTGGCCGTGGTCGTCGTGCTGGTGGTCGTCGGCACCGGGCCGTCCGCGACGTCACCGGAGGTCGCCGAGCCCGATCCTCCCCCGACCACCGCGCCGCCGGACGGCGGGTCCCTGTTCGACCAGCCGAGCGTGCCGCAGGACGTGGCACTCGACGCCGACGCCGATGGGATCGAGATCACCTGGGCCGCGGATCCGGTCGCGTCGGCCACCTACGTCGTGTCCGTCACCGCCGGCCCCCTCGAGGGGCGCACGGAGGCCGTGGAGGAGCCCCGCCTGCAACTCCCCGGCGGTGCGGAGGAGCGCATCTGCGTCCGGGTCCTGGCCGTGGTCGGGTCGACCTCCAGCGAGCCGTCGCGCGAGGAGTGCACCTGACGTGCGGCGCTCGCATCGGATGTGACCGTCGGTGACGAGGCGCGTGACCCAGGGTCGTCCGCCCTCATCGAGTGGCATCGCTCACTAGGGTGCCGCCGTCGGCTGGGGCAAGCCGGCGGTGCAGGGGCACGGTCGATGTGGCCGGCGTGGTCGACGTTCGGGGCGAGGTGATGGTCCGGGGTTCGCAGGACTCGGTGGGGGCCACCGAGGAGGCGCGGTGAGGTTCGGTCACCGGCTCTACTCGGCGCGCCGCTGGCTGTCCGCGTTCGTCGTGCTCGGCGTGGTCGGCGGGCTCGGGTGGGCGGCCTGGCGGGCGGAGGGCTTCGTCACGCCCGAGCCGGACCTGCACGATGCCGGGGTCTGGGTCACCCGGGCCGATGAGCGCCGCGTGGGCCGGACCAACACGGAGATCATGACCGTCGACACGAGCGTGTCCACGGCCTCGGGGAGCTTCGAGCTGCTGCAGGCGGACGCGTCCGTCTTCGTGCGCCAACAGGATCCATCGATGCTCGTGGGACTCGACCCGGTGCTCGCTGCGAGCGTGCCGGGTCCCGAGCTGCCGCGGGACGCCGTCGTCGAGCTGGGTGGGGGGACCGCCGCGGTCCACGACCCGAACACCGGGGTGCTGGTGGTCACCTCGACGTCGTTGCTGCTCGGGGTGGACCTGTTCGACGAGTCGCAGGTGACCGCGCGGTTCGACGGTCCGATCGAGCTGGCGGTCGGCGCGGACGGGGCCGTCCACGTCCTGCAGCTGGAGGACGGGCGGTTGTGGACCCGTCCGGCGGGGACCGAGGATCAGCTGCCGGGGCCGCCGGTGGACGTCGATCCGGATGCCCCGCCGTCCGATGACGACGAGGAGCGCAGCCCGACGTCGACGAGCGGGTCGTCCGATCCGCAGGACGAGGGCGCCGAGGTACCGGCGAGCTGGCTCGCGGAGCGCCTCGACTGGCCGGAGCAGGGGCTCGACCGCGTGGAGGTGGCCGCCGTCGGGTCGCGCCCGGTCGTGCTGGACCCCGATGGCGGCCGGTTGTGGGCCACGGACCCGGAGCTGGCCCAGCCTGCGCACGAGCGGGACGAGGACGGTGCCCAGGACACCGAGGCGCCCGTCGAGGCGTTCGACGTCGCGGGCGCCGGGGCCCTGCCCGTCCTGCAGCGTCCCGGTCCCGCGGGCACGGCCGCCCTCCTCGCGACCGACACCCGGTGGTGGTCCGTGACGCTCGCGGACGGGACGGTCACCGAGCACCTCGACGGTGGTGCGGGGACGCCGGCTGCTCCGGTCGTGGTGGCCGGGTGCGCCTACGGCGCGTGGAGCGGCAACGGGCTGATCGCACGGGTCTGCGACGGGGGTGAGGTGACCACGCAGGAGGACGAACGGTTCGCGACCGGTGCGCCGCTGACGTGGCGGGTGAACCGCGACCGGGTCGTGCTCAACGAGCTGGAGACGGGTCGGCAGCTCGTGTTCGGCGACGGGGAGCCGCAGTACCTCGACGAGTGGGCCGAGGCGTTCACCGACGAGCCCGAGGAGACCACCGACACCGACGAGGAGGAGCCGGCGGAGTCGACGCCGCAGACCCGGGACCGCACCGTCAACGAGCCTCCGGTGGCCAACGACGTGCGCGTCGGGACCCGGCCGGACCGCCCGGTCGTCGTCCACCCGTTGCGTAACGACGTCGATCCCGACGGTGACGTGCTGATCATCTCGCCCCTCGAGCCGCTCGATCCGGCCGTCGGGTCCGCGACCGTGATCGCGGACGGCACCGCGGTGCTCGTCGAGCTCGACCCCGCCCGCACCCAGCCGGTGTCCTTCCCCTACGAGATCACCGACGGGCACGGGCACGCGGACACGGCGACCATCACCGTCGAGGTCGTACCCGACGACCGCAACACGGCGCCGGAACCGGCGGTCGGGGACGAGACGACGGTGGTGACAGGTGGCACCGTCGTCCACGACGTGGTCGTCGGTGCGTTCGATCCGGAGGCGGATCCGATCAGCCTGCTCAGCGCGACCACGGAGGCCGGGGACCTGCGCACCGAGGCCAACGGGACGATCACGTTCACGGCGACCAACGAGCCCGGCCCGGTCGACGTCATCTACACCCTGACCGACGACCTGGGCGCGGAGGCGGCGGGCCTGCTGCGGGTCAACGTCGTGCCCCGCGAGGTCAACGAACCGCCCGTGGCCCGCAACGACTACGCGCAGACGATCGTCGGTCGCGAGGTCGTCGTCGACGTGCTGGCCAACGACACCGACGCCAACGGCGATCCCTTGAGCCTCGTGCGGGTCGACAACCTGTCGGCCGGGACCGTGCGCTGGGACCCGGCATCGCCCGAGGTCCGGTTCACCGCGGACAGCCCCGGTGCGTACAACATGGTCTACCGGATCACCGACGGTCGGGAGACCGCGGAGGCCGTCCTGCGCGTCGACGTGATCGAGCCCGAGGAGGGCCAGGGACCGACCGCGGTCCGCGACGACGTGCTGCTGCGGGCCGGCAGTCCGGAGATCGTCGACGTGCTGGCCAACGACGTCGACCCCGACGGGGACGTGCTCATCATCACCGGGGTCACGCTGCCCGATGGCGCGCCGATCGAGGTCGAGATCCTGCAACGCGCGCTGCTGCGGATCAGCACCGATCAGCCCCTGAACGAGCTCGTCGAGTTCGACTACCACATCACCGACGGCATCCACGAGGCCACCGGTCGGGTGGTCGTCGCGCCCGCGCCGATCCGCGAGCGCAGCCAGCCACCCATCGTCGGGCCGGACGAGTACACGGTTCGGGCCGGGGGCATCGCGGTGCTTCCGGTGCTCGACAACGACTACGACCCCGACGGTGGGCCGGTCGAGCTCGTCCCACCGGAGCCCGTCGACGACGCCACCGCGGCGCGCGATGGCCGGCTGTTCATGAGCGACGGCGAGCTGCGCTACGAGGCGCCGCCCAACCCGCGGGGCACGGTCTCGCTGTCCACCACGATCGTGGACAGCGCGGAGAACACCGCCTCCGGGCAGTTGCTGATCAACGTCATCGACGCGGACGGGGAGCGAAACAACCCGCCGGTCGCCCCGACGCTCGAGGCACGGGTCGTCGCCGGAGGTCGGGTGGTCATCCCCGTGCCGTTGGCGACGATGGACCCCGAGGGTGACATCGTCACGCTGCGCGGGCTGGACAGCCCGCCGAGCCGCGGCGCGGTGTTGGAGGTCGGGAGCAACGAGTTCGTCTACGAGGCGGACGAGCAGGCCCGCGGTACCGACGAGTTCACCTACCGCGTGGTCGACCAGTTCGGCCTGGAGGCCACCGGGACCGTCCTGGTCGGGATCGCGGGGCCGGGGACGTCCAACGCGCTCCCGGTCGCGGTCGACGACGAGGTCGACGTGGTCCCCGGCACGGTCGTGACGGTCCCTGCCCTGGCCAACGACTACGACCCGGATGGCGACCCGATCAGCTACGTCGACGAGGACGACGTGCTGCCGCGCCCCGGGCGGGGTGAGGCCTGGTTCGAGGACGGCGAGCTGCGTTACGAGGCCCCGGCCGACGCCGCCGTCGGCGGGTCGACCTCGTTCGCCTACACCATCACCGATGGTCGCGGGGGCCGCGACACGGGGACCGTCACGGTGCGCTTCGTCGAGGAGCTGCCCAACCGGCCTCCGGAGCCGGTGGACGTCATCGTCGAGCCCCAGGAGCCCGGTGCCACGGTCCGCACGGCACCGTTGCAGGACAACGACGTCGACCCGGACGGCGACGAGCTCACGGTCGTGTCGGTCTCCGACCCCGACGTGGTGCTGCACGACGACGGGTCGGTCAGCTTCGAGATGCCCGACGAGGCGCTGCAGTTCACCTACATCGTGACCGACGGGATCGACGAGGCCCGCGGCGCGGTCGTGGTCCCGCTCGCCGGTCGCGCCCCGCCGGTCCCGCTGCTCGACACCGCCGAGGTGGCCATGGGGGAGCAGGTCACCATCGACGTGCTCGCCAACGACCTCAGCCCCGACGGACGGGACCTGGTGCTGCTCGACGTGCTCGCGGTGCGCAACGGCACGGCGGAGGTCGTCGACGACCAGGTGGTGTTCAGCGCCTCGCAGGAGCAGTACGTCGGGTCGGCCGGGTTCGCCTACCTCGTCGGGGACGCCGACGACCCCGCGGAGGCGTTGACCGCGATCGGGACCGCGCAGGTCCGCATCACCGGGGAGCTCAACACGCCCCCGACCTTCACCCGCCTGTCGTTGGAGGTGCCCCAGGACGGGCAGCGCAGCCTCGACCTGACGGGTGCGGTGGTCGATCCGGACGTCGACGACGTCCACACCTTCCGCGATCTGGCCGGCGCCGGTGGTGGCATCGACGCCGCGATCGACGGCACCACGCTGACCGTGAGCGCCGGCCGCGACACGTCTCCCGGCACGGCCACGACCCTCTCGCTGACCGTCGACGACGGGATCGACGAGGCCGAGGGCGAGATCGACGTGGTCGTGATCTCCAGCGACCGCCCGCTGCCCGTGGCGGTCCCCGATCAGGGCCGCACCGTCCAGGGCGAGCCGATCGAGATCCCCGTGCTCGACAACGACGTCAACCCGTTCCCCGACACGCCGTTGACCGTGATCGGGGTCACCCAACCGCCCGGCGCGACCATCGCCACGGACGGGACGACCGTCACCTTCGAGCCCGACCCGGAGCGGCGCGACCTGGGGGAGGTCACCTTCGAGTACACGATCGAGGATGCGACCGGCGACCCCACCAGGCACGTGACCGGGTCCGTGGCGGTGACCGTGGTCGGTCGGCCGGACATCCCGGCCGCACCGACCTGCATCGGTGGGGAGAGCCGCTCGGTGCAGATCGGGTGGGCCGCCCCCTCCGCCAACGGCGCCCGGATCGAGGAGTACCTGGTCCGGATCAACGAGTACCCGACGAGCGGTGGCAGCCCCCGGACCGAGGTGCGTTCCTTCCCGGGCGGGTCCACGGTGCAGCGGCTCGATGCACTCACGAACGGCCTCGAGCACACCTTCGAGGTGGCCGCGATCAACGAGGCCGTGATCGACGAGCCGGAGTTCAGCGCCCCCTCGCCCCGCTGCATCCCCGACCAGGTCCCCGATCAGCCGGACGCCCCGACGGTGGACTTCGGGGACGGGGAGCTGTACCTCGCCTTCGAGGCGCCCCCGGTCGACGGCAGCCCGGTCAGTGCCCTGACGTTGCGCAACACCACGACCGGGGAGTCGGTGGTGCTGGGCCCGACGGTGACCGAGCACACCTGGTCGGAGCTCGAGAACGGCACGTCCTACCGGTTCACCCTGATGGCGACCAACGACCGGGGGGACTCGGACATCTCCGAGCTGTCGACCGGCGATGGCATCCCGGCCGGGGTGCCGCTGAACCCGGTCGCGCCGACGATCGAGGAGGGCGATCGGCTGATGACGGTGCGCTGGTCGCGTCCGGAGGAGAACGGCGACGCCGTCGTCGAGTACCGGATCACCATCATCCGTGCGGGCGTGGAGACCGGCACGGTCTCCATCCCCGACGGTGCCCGCCGCAGCGTCCAGCTCGATACGGACAACGGCGTCGAGTACCAGTTCCGGATGGAGGCGCGGAACAAGGCCGGGTGGTCCGAGCGCTCGTCGGCCTCCGCGCCGGCGGTCTCCGCCGGGCGTCCGTTCCCCGTGTCCAGCGTGAGCGCGACCGAGGGGGACCGGGCCACCCAGCTCAGCTTCGATGAGCCCGACGACAACGGCGCCGCGATCACCCGCTACCAGGTGTCGATCAACGGTGGTGGGTGGCAGGACCTCGCCTCGAACCGTCGGGTCGGGGGACTCAGCAACGGCACCGAGTACCGCTTCCGGGTCCGTGCGGTGAACGCCGAGGGCGCCGGGGACGCGAGCCCGAACTCGAACCGGATCCGCCCCTACGGCTCCCCGACGACCCCACCGAACCTGACCAGCAGCGACAACGGCGACCGGCGCATCACCTGGAGCTGGGGGAACGCCAACGGCAACGGCCGGTCGATCGCCCGCTACGAGGTGAGCCTCAACAACGGCTCCTGGAGCTCCGTGGGGACCTCCCGCTCGTTCCAGCACACCGTGTCCAGCCGCGGGGACAGCGCGCAGCTGCGGGTCCGGGCCATCTCGACCGCCGAGGACAGCGCGCGTCGGACCAGCGGCATCGCCGGACCGCGCAGCCACACGACCCCGCCGCCACCGCCGCCGCCACCGCCGCCGACGATCACCCGCACCGTCGACGACGCGTTCCTCCTCGGGACCTGCGCGCGCAGTGGGACCAGCCTGTCGACCTGGCAGGGCCAGAGCGCCTGCGTCAACGCGGGCGGCACCTGGATCCCCAACGGCAACAGCCGGACCATCGACTGTCAGCGACGCGGTACGGACTACACCGTCACGTACGTCGGTGGGCGCACCGAGACCTGGAACCTGTGGTTCCGCCTCACCACCAGCAACAACCGCTGGGTCAAGGCTGCCGCGATGAGCCAGGACACCAACGCCTCCGTCAGCAGCATCAACACCTGCTGACCCAACCGCCTGACGCACCAGAGGACGACCATGCAGATGCAACCGGACCAGGCGACCTGGTTCGCCTCGACCTTCGGCCACCTGGTCGGCAACGTCGAGCAGGCGATCCGAGGCAAGACGCACACCGTGCGGCTCGCGATGACGTGCCTGCTCTCCGGGGGGCACCTGCTGCTGGAGGACGTGCCGGGCACGGGCAAGACGATCCTCGCCCGGTCCATGGCCGCGGTGGTCCAGGGCTCCCACCACCGCATCCAGTTCACGCCCGATCTGCTGCCCGCGGACGTGACGGGGGTGACGATCTACAACCAGGGGACCGGTGGGTTCGACTTCCACCAGGGCCCGATCTTCGCCAACATCGTGCTCGCCGACGAGATCAACCGTTCGTCGCCAAAGACCCAGTCCGCGTTGCTCGAGGTCATGGAGGAGGGCCGCGTCAGCGTCGACGGGGTGAGCCACGAGGTGCCCCAGCCGTTCATGGTCGTCGCGACCATGAACCCCGTCGAACAGGCCGGGACCTACGACCTGCCCGAGGCGCAGCTCGACCGGTTCCTGATGAAGACGAGCCTCGGCTACCCGGACCGGGCGACCACGATCGAGCTGCTGGGTGACGAGCGCTCCGGCAACCGCTCCGCCTACGTGCAGCCGATGATCACCGGCCAGTCGGTGCTCGACATGGTGGAGCTCGCCTCGCGGGTCCACGCGGACGAGTCCGTGCTCGGCTATGTGGCGGAGATCGCCGACGCCACCCGCAACGCCGACGAGACCGACCTCGGCGTGTCGATCCGGGGCTGCCTGGCGCTCGTCCGCTGCGCGAAGACCTGGGCCGCCTCGCAGGGCCGCACCCACGTCGTCCCCGACGACATCAAGCAGCTGGTGCGTCCGGTGTTCGAGCACCGCTGCCTGCTGAACCCCGACGCCACCTTCGCCGGGGTCACGGTCCCCCAGATCCTCGACCGCATCCTCGACACGGTCACGCCGCCCACCGGGGTCGCTGCCTGATGCGGTTGCGCCCCCCGACCCGCCTGCGTCCCGACGTCGTCCGGGACCTGACCGCGCGGGTCCCGGTGACCCCGCTCGGGTGGTCCCTGCTCGGCGCCGGGCTGGTGCTGTGGGTCGGGGGGGCGGTGCTCGGCTGGGTGGAGCTGCTGACCCTGGCGGCCGCGGCGCTGCTGCTCCCCATCGCCGGGGTGATCTGGACGTTGCGTCGGACCGGGCTGGACGTCGAGGTGGGGTTGACCCGCCCCCGGGTCGTGGTCGGCGACGAGGTCATCGCCCGCGTCCTCGTGTCGAACCCGACGAGCCGGCGGATCGCGGGCGGGCGTCTGGAGGTCCCGGTCGGGCTCGACGTGGCGGTCTACGACCCGCCGGGGCTCGCCGCGGGCGGCCGCTGGGACGACGTGCTGATCATCCCGACCGATCGACGGTGCATCCTCGACCTCGGTCCGCCGTTGATGGTGGCAGGCGATCCCGTCGGCACGGCGCGCCGGGAGGTCATCGCCGGCGAGGCCGCCCGGCTCTACGTGCATCCGGTCACCGTCCGGCTGCCCGCGCTGACCGCGGGGCTGCTGCGCGACCTCGAGGGCCACACGACCAACGACCTGTCGAGCTCCGACGTCGCGTTCCACACGCTGCGCGAGTACGTCCCCGGGGACGACCGGCGTCACATCAGCTGGCGCAGCTCCGCCCGGCACAACAAGTTGCTGGTGCGTCAGTTCGTGGACACCCGCCGGTCGCACGTCGGGCTGGTGCTGTCGCTGGCCAGCGCCCACTTCCTCGACGACGACGAGTTCGAGTTCGCGGTCCAGGTCGTCGGCTCGATCGCCCGGACCGCCTTCCTCGAGGGCCAGGCCGTGAGCGGCGTGGCCGGGGACACGTTGTTGCCCGACACCCCCGGGCCGTTCCTGCTGGATGCCCTCAGCGGGGTCGCCCACGCCGAGCAGGCACCCGACACCGCCGAGCTGGCCCGCTTCGCCGCGCCGGTGCTGCGCGGCGTCAGCGTCGCCATCGTGGTCGTCGGTTCCACGGCCGACGTGCTCGAGGTGCGCCGCCACGCCCAGCGCTTCGAAGGGCAGACCCGGGTCGCCATCATCGTGTGTGAGCGCGGCGTCGAGGCGCAGCGCCAGCGTCTGGGCAACACCAGCGTGCTGTACGTGGGCGACCTGGAAGGCCTCACCCGGATCACGTCCGCCGTGGGGGTGCGCTGATGGATCGCCTCCCGGACTGGCTACAGCTCGAACGACGGGCCCGGATCGATCTTGCGTTCGTCGTGGTGGCGTCGATCCTGGCCGTGGTGGGGTTCCGCTCCACCTTCGCCGGGGGCGAGGAACTGCTGGTCGGTGTCCCCGCGGTGCTGTTCGGGGTCGCGTTCGGGGTGGTCGTCGTGCAGCGGCGTATCGAGCTGCTGCCGGCGGTCGCGATCGGCGCGGTGCTGTTCGTGCTCGCGGGCGGGGTGATCGCGATCCGCTCCGCGGCCCTGTTCGGGGTGCTGCCGACCCCGGGGGTGATCGTCGGGCTCGGGGAGGGACTGGTCTCCGGGTGGATCCGGTTGTTGACCACCGTCCCACCGGCGGGCGAGGCCGGCAGCCTGCTGACCATCCCGTACCTGGTCGGGTCGCTGGGCGCGGCGCTGTCGACGATCGCCGCCCTGCGGCTGCGCGGGCACTGGTGCGCGCTGGGCCCGGTCGCGATCCTGCTCGTGTCGCTGTTGTTCGGCACGGAGCGTCCGGCGGCCCTGCTGCTGCACGGGATCGTGCTCGGCGGCGTGCTCATCGGCTGGGTGGCCCTGCGCCACGACCGGCGACGCACGATCCACCTCGGCGGTGGCGCCCGTCGGCGGGTGCTGACCGGGGGGGCGCTGGTGTTCGGCGTCGCGCTCGCCGCGCCGATCGTCGGGCCGAACCTGCCGTTCGCCGACGCCAACCCGCGGTTCGTGTTGCGCGAGCAGGTCACGCCGCCGTTCGATCCCCTCACCGAGCCCAGCCCGCTCGCGGGGTACCGCCAGTACACCGGCGCGGAACGCGAGGATCGACGGATCGCGCAGGTGTCCGGGCTGCCCGCGGGGATCCCGCTGCGGCTCGCCGTGCTCGACGAGTTCGACGGTCTCGTCTGGCGTGCCACCGGGCGTGGGGACGCGCTCGCGGGGCGCTTCTCCCGGGTCGGGGAGCGGATCCCGACCACCGCCGAGGGGGTCCCGATCCAGGTCGAGATCGAGCTGCTCGAACCGCACGGGGTCTGGCTGCCGACGGTGGGGATCCCGACCGCGGTCGACCTCGAGGACGGCCGGAGCCAGCGGGCCCTGCGGGTCAACGTGCAGACCGGGACCGCGGCGGTCCCCGGCGGGATCGAGCCGCGCAGCGTGTACCGGGTCGACGCCGTGATCAACGCGGTGCCCGACGACGTCGAGCTCGCCGGACTCCCGCTCGACCCGCGCTACCGGGAACCCGATCCCGATCTGCCGACGGAGTTCGTGGAACTCGCTGCGGAGCTCCGGGGCGGGGCGGAGGCGCCCTACGCCAAGGTCGCCGCGATGGCGGAGGCCCTGCGCACCGACGGGGCCTTCTCCGACGGTGGGCCGACCGCCACGGTGCTCACCCCACCCGGACACTCGCTGGCGCGGCTGGCCCGCTTCCTCGGCTCCCCCCAGTGGGTCGGCAACGGGGAGCAGTACGCGGCCGCGTTGGGGCTGCTCGCGCAGGCCGAGGGCATCCCGGTGCGGGTGGTCATGGGGTTCCGACCCGAGGGATCCGGTCGCACGACGGTCACCGGTGGCGATGTCGAGGCCTGGGTGGAGATCCCCCTCGACGGTGTCGGGTGGGTGCCGGTGGATGCGACCCCACCGCAGGACAACGAGCCGGACCCCTCGATCCGCCCGCGACCGCGGGAGCTCAGCCCCGAGCCCCAACCGCCCCCGCCTCCGCCGCTGCCGGAGGCCCGGTCGTCCGCGGACGACCTCGAGGCGACCGAGACGGAGATCGAGGATCCCGAGGACAGCGACGAGGACGAGGACGAGGAGGCCGGGTCGAGGTCGTGGCCCGTGGCGCTGCTCGCGCTCGGTACCAGCGGGCTCGTGCTCTCCCCGCTGCTCGCCATCGTCGGTGTGAAGCGCCTGCGCCGTTTCCGTCGGCAGCACCGTGGAGCGGCACGGGCCCGTGCGCACGGCGGGTGGGCGGAGGTGCTGGACCTCAGCCGCGACCTCGGTCGCCCCGTCCCGAGCGCCGCGACCCGCCGTGAGGCCGCCGAACTGGTGGGTGTCCCACCCGCGTCCGGGCTCGCGATGACCGCGGACGCGGCGACCTTCGGCGCGCAGCACCCGAGCGACGACGACCTCGTCGCGCTGTGGCGCGAGGTCGATGAGGTGCTCGCCGCCGCACGGGGTGCGCGGACCCCGTTCGAGCGGCTGCGCGCCGCCGTCAACCCCGCCTCGCTGCGACCGCGCCGATGAGCGCGCCCGCGATGCACCAGCTGTCCGGTCGGCGCCGCCGACCGACCCCTCCCGGTCGTCGGCCGGGATGCACCGACGGTCGGCACCGATGCCGACCACGAGACGAGGAGTAGCCCATGGCTGCCGAGATCATGCTCAAGCCGTCCGAAGCCCGGGACCACGCCGCGCGCATGCGGAGCTCCGCGGACAACGCGCGGGACACCTTCAGCGCGATGCGCTCCGACCTCAACGCGCTCACCGACTCGTTCCGGGGCCAGGCCCAGGCTGCCTTCGAGAGCCGCTACGTCGACTGGGACGCCGGGGCGAACCAGGTCCTGGAGGCGCTCGAGGGGCTCGCGCAGTGGCTCGACCAGGCCGCGACCACGCTGGAGTCCGTCGACCAGGAGATGGGTGCCGGCCTGCAGTGACCGACCCACGGACCCTGCAGCGATCGGAGCGCGCGTGCCCGCCCACCACATCCAGGTCGATACCAGCTACCTCGGGGAGCTCGAGCTGCGCTGCCGACAGATCGCCGACGATCTGGTCGGTCTGACGCTCTCCCCGCCGCCCACGCGGGCCGACAACCCCGTCGGCGACTCGATGGACGCCTTCCTGAGCCGGTGGGAGGGCACCCGTGGGGAGATCGTCACGGGACTGGAGTGCATCGGGGGTGCGTTCCAGGTGATCCGGGAGAACTTCGACCAGGCGGATCTCGCGCTCGCGGACGCGCTGCAGGGGGAGACGGCGTGAGCCAGCTCGACTGGCCGCAGCTCTACCCCTCGGACGGGGCCATCGACGGTCCTCCCGTGCGCGAGCTCCCGTCCCACACCCGCGCGTCCGCACAGCGTGCGGAGGCGACGGCACGCATCGTCGAGGAGTTGACGGCGATGCTGCGTGGCCTCGGACGCCTGGACGACGTGCGGTTCACGGGTGCCTCGGCCTCGGCCATGGTCGCCACGATCACGGACGTCGGCGCGTCGCTCGACGGGGTCGGGCCGGTGTTCCACCAGCTCGCCACCCACCTGGGTTCCCACGCCTCCATCCTCGAACAGCAGCGCGCCGACGCGAGGACCGCCCTCGCGCGGGCCAACGCGGCCTGGGGCGAGACGCGGGCGGCGCAGAGCCGACAGCACACCGCGTCCGAGGAGCTCACGCGACGCTGGTCGCGGCGCGAGCAGCTCGAGGCGCAGGTGCAGCACTGGACCCGGCAGCTGGATGCGACCTCCCCGGAGGACGCGGGCGCCTTCGTCATCCGCGACCGGCTGCGGGAGAGCGAGGGGGAACTCTGGCAGCAGCGGAGCCGCGTGCAGGTCGCCGAGGGCGAACTGGCCGACGCGCAGCGTGCGACCGACCGTGCCGAGGTCGCGCTGGAGTACTGGCGCGATGGTCCGGGCAACCGTCTGTCCTGGCACGCCCTGCGGGAGCGCGAGGAGCGCCTGAACCGTGGCACGGCGGCCGCGATCGATGCGATCGACCTGTTCGGCCTGGCCGATCCCGGGCTGCTGGAACGGACCTTCCAGCAGATCCAGGATCTGACCAGCTGGCTGGTGGAGGGTGGCCGTGAGTTCCTGCAGGCGATCTACGACGGCGACTTCATCGCGTTCGTGAAGTCGCTCGAGGACGTGCTCGGGGTGCTCATGCGCGTCCTCGACGTGGTGATCGCCGTCGCGTTCCTCGCGGCGATCGTCTTCCCGCCGGCCGCGGTGGTCGCGCTCGCGACGATGGCGTTCGCCTTCAAGGCGCGCAAGGTGCTCGGAACCGCCAAGTTCGCGCTCACCACGGTGAGGCTGAAGATCGCGATCGCGGCGGGCGATGACCGGGCGGTCATGGACGCCGGCGTCGATCTGGTGGCATCGGGGACCGGCAAGATCGCGTCCACGGTCCTGATCTCGGGCACCCCGATGAACACAAAGGCCGAGCGCCTCGCCCAGGACGTCGTGGGCTCCGCGATCGACCGGACCGTCGCCGGGTCGAGCGGGTACCTGCTCGGGAACGGGGACCCCCGCGACGAACCCGACCGCCGCCCCGTGACGGCCTCCGGGGTCCGGTGCCTGCCCGCCGGCGAGACGGATCGTCGGCTGCGCTGCGAGGAGATCGAAGGGACCGAACCGTTCGAGTTCGGTCCGGTCACCCCCCGGCTGTGCGAGGTCGGTGGCGGCGGGGGAGGAGGAGGTCGATGACGGTGCGCGACCCGCGGTCCGACGACGTGGAGGCCATCGGCCTCGGGCTGCCGCGCGAGTGGCAGGAGTTCCCGCTCGAGCCCGAGGCGTTCGAGGCACGGCTGCAGGCGCAGGCGAGCGACCTGCGCGAGCAGGGGGCGAGCGTCGTGCAGGTCCGCCGGCACGAGCTGCTCATGCGCCAGCTGCGGGAGCTGCTCGACGTCGGCGATGTGCGCTACCTCGCCACCCTCACGGCGGTGGTCGAGCTCGATGGGCAGGACCTCACCGCCGATGGACCCGACGACGGCCCCGACGCCGACGAGCCGGTCGGGCTGCTGGCGGCCGCCACGGCGGTCGCCGTCCGGGACCGCCACTCGCTCGGTGCGCCGGGACCGCTGACCGTCGACCTGCTGCTGCACGGTCTCGGTGGCCAGCCACGCGAGGACCGGCCGGTCGATCTCGACCCGCCCGCGATCGTGGAGCTGCCCGCCGGGCGGGCCGTCCGGCTCGCGCGGCGACACCGGACCCGCCACGGCGGCGACCCGACCCCGTTCGAGTCGATCGCGCAGAGCTTCCTGCTGCCGTTCGACCGTGGGGAACGCCTGTGCACCCTGCAGTTCGTCACCCCGAACGTCGAGCAGGGCGGGTCGTTCTCCCGGCTGTTCGACGGCGCGGCCCGCACGCTGCGGCTGTTCCGCCCGGGCGATCCGACGAGTTTCGCCGACCCCGACGCGGCAGCCACCGCCGAGACCGACACGCAGGCGGCACGGTGAGCGCCGAGCAGCCACCGCAGCTGGCCGTCGGGTTGCGGTTCGACGCCGCCGAGGCCGCGGCCGACGAGCCCGCCGTCCCGCAGCAGGACCCGCCGGCCGAGGGTGCCGGGGAGGCGGCGGGTCCGGTCGTGACGGGTGACCACTCGCCGCGTCCCGCGATCCTGCCCACCCCACGCGCGGTCCGCCCCGCCCGACCTGCCGCCGAGGCCGAGGCCCGCCGGCTGCTGGCCGCGGCCGGGCTCGAGGCGCGCACGATCACCGTCGTGACGGTCACCACGCAGGACGGGCGCTGCCACGTGTTGACGCCGCAGGCCCCGCTGGTCGTCGGCCGTGACCCCGCATCGGCGGACGTCGTCGTGGCGGACACCTCGGTGTCGCGTGCCCACTGCCGGGTCGTGCTCACCGGGACGGGAGCGCCGGTCGTGGAGGATCTCGCCTCCGCCAACGGCACCTGGATCCACCGCGGCGAGCGGCGCCTGGACTGTGACGCGGGTCGGCCCGTCACGCTCGAGGCCGGTGACTGGCTGCGGTCCGGTCCACACGTGGCGCTCGTCTACCTCGCGGTGGACGAGCGGACCGAGACGCGAGCTCCGCGGTGACGAGGAGGCGATGGTGACGACCTGGCGCGTGCGGGTGCTGGACGGGTCCGGCATCGACCGTGCGGTGCACGTGAGCGGCGTGGCCGACGCACCGTTCGCGGAGATCGTCGAGGCGTTCACCACGGAGGGGTTCGCCACCCACGGAGTCCGCGTCGAGGGTGCCCCGGTGGGCGCGGACGCGACCCCGTCATCGCTCGGGCTCACCCACGGTGCCACGATCGAGTTCGGCACCGATCAGCACCGCGTCACCCAGCGCGCGCCCGGGACCTACCTGGTCGCGGTCTCCGGCCCCCAGGCCGGCAGCTGGTGGTCGATCCCCGCGGGGCGCAGCTTGCTGGTCGGTCGGACGCCACCCGCGGACGTGCAGATCCGCGATGCGCTGGTCAGCGGCCGGCACCTCACCCTCACCCCCGTGGCCGACGGTGCCATCCGTCTGGAGGAGCTCGGCTCCTCCAACGGCACCAAGCTCGAGGGGGAGCCGTTCCACGGCCAGACCGACATCCGGCCCGGGACCTACCTCCAGGTCGGTGCGACCGTGCTGACCGTGCTGGAGATCGCCGCGGAGGAGCTCCCGGTCGAGGCGCCCGTCAGCGACGGCAGTCGGCCGTTCCAGCGCCACTTCCGCCCGGCGCTGGAGCCGCTCCCGGACCGCATGCTGCCCCCGGAGGAGCCCGAGGAGCGGGAGACCGCCGGATCGCGGACCTGGTGGCAGTACCTGCTGCCGATGGCGACCGGCGTCGGCTTCGCCCTGATGACGGGGCGCTGGATCTTCCTGCTGCTCATGGCGATCTCCCCCATCGCGCTGGTCGTCAACCACTTCGTCCGTCGGCGTCGCGACGCGCGGGCCGCCGTCGAACGCGCCGAGGGCTACGAGGCCGACCTCGCCGACTACCGCCAGCAGCTCGTCGAGGTGCAGGTGCGCGAGCGGGAGCGACGGCGTCGGGCGGCGGTCGTGGGCGGCGAGGCGGTCCTGCGCGCGGAGCTGCGCCACCGGCAGCTCTGGGAGCGCGTCGCGGGCGATCCCGACCACCTCGAGGTCTGTGTCGGTCTGGCCGACCAGCGTTCGCACGTGCGCACCTCGAAGGACGACGAGGAGCGGCCGAGGCTGTGGGCGGTTCCGCTGTCGGTGTCCCTGCCGGAGACGGGGTCGCTGCTGGTGGCCGGCCCCTCCGAGCGGGCCCGTGCCGTCGGGCGCAGCATGCTGCTCAACCTCGCGACGACCCACGCACCGCACGAGGTCCAGGTCACGGTCATCACGACCCCCGACGGCGAGTCGGACTGGGACTGGGTCCGTTGGCTGCCGCACGCGTTCATCGAGGGCGGTGGCGCCCGGGTCTCGAGCACTCCCGAGCACCGGGATGCGGCGATGACGGCGATCAGCCAGCTGCTCGACAGCCGGGAGGACCGGGGTCCCGGCACGCCCCACGTGGTCGTGGGCGGAGGCCGGCGCGCCCGGGGCGGCGGGGGGCGCCACCAACGGCTGCCCCGGGGGGGGGGGCGGGGGGGTGGCGGC